>JAILQQ010000258.1 GCA_024698885.1 Lachnospiraceae bacterium
GCCCTGCTTTCTCGCAAACTCAGCCGTCTTTAATGATCCGCTGTCCTTGCGGTTCTGCGTAGCGGCCGCGTCAGATTTGCTTGTCAAATCTGACATAAAAGAATCGCTTCGCGATTCCACCTCTCCTGCATGAACCACGAGTACAGCCTCACTCAATCCGCTCTGCAGCCTGTCTCTCTGCACAAACCGATATTTCTCCGCCTCGATGCCCGCCTCATATTCGCTGATAAGGCATCCGCCCTTATCAAGGATCTCCTCCGCCAGCTCCTCGTTGACAGAAGGCACGACCATATCCAGCCCGCAGGGCAGCACAGCCACACACCTTCCGTCTTTGCTCAAAGCTCCCCTGAGCGCCGCAGTATCACATCCTACAGCCAGCCCGTTCACCACGGCAAACCCCTCCATAGCCGCATACTGCCCGGACATATACGCATGAAGCATGGCTCCCTTTGGCGCATTTCTGCTCCCGATCACAGCCACACAACGGAGATCATTCAGAAACGATATATCTCCCTTATAAAAAAACCTCTCCGGAAGCCCTTTCCTTTCCATAAATCGTTTCGGATAAAGCCCGTCGCCTTTCTTACAGGCCTTAATCTCATAGCCCATATCTACGCTCCAATCTCCGCCCCCTATCTCTACTTGGCTTCCGGTTCTTCCCGTCATGATCCGCAATCAATCATCCCAATAACGGGCGATCATGCGCTCCATGTTAGCCCTGCCAACAGGATTAGAGGTATGGATTTCTACAGGATAGAATGTCTCCCGCTCGGCAAGCCAGTCAAGGAGCTTGATCGCATCGCCGCCATCAGGATAGTAATCCCCCAGATCATGATCGAGATCAAGCAGTTCAATCTCCTCCCCATTCTCCTCCGCTTCCATGATCATGGAAATGGCTTCATTTACTGATTTTGCCCCTTCATACCCATAAGGCACAGGACGGATATCATCCAGCCATATCTTCATTTTCCTGCAGCCCTCCTGTCTTACAGTCCTGTCCTTAATAAAAATCATTCTTTCCATAAAGGTACAACAGCTCTTCGATGAACTTGGCTGCTTTTTTCTTTCCGTAAGTCTTGAAAGGGTCCACCTTTTTCTCAGGATCTTCATGTATTTCCCGTATATCATCACTTCTGTTGTCATCCGGGCTGAGCCATGGGTCGAAGATTCTCTGCCCCTCATGTAAAATATATGGGTGCATGTCCATGTCTGCTTTCTCTCTTCGGTTTTTAAGGATCTCAATGCGTTGGAGGGCAAAGCCTTCTGCCGCATCCATCCTGTCCCTAATCCGCTGCCTGATGTCAGAATCAGGGATCGGCTCGAGCGACCGGATCTTTTTGCCTGTCATCCATGCGTAGCTGATCTCTGACCATGTACTCTTTCCGATGTATCCGCCGGGATTGATTACATATATGCAGTCGGCCATGTCTATCTTCTGCTTATGGATGTCGTCAAGCATATGCTTGGTTTCCGTCTTCGTATCCTCCGGCATGTTCTCCCATACCTCATTATCCCCGGAGTGCCCGAACAGACCGACGGAAATGACTACATTCCCCTCAAGCGTCAGCCTTTTCTGTTCTTCAAGGAACTCCTCCTTAAAACGGGTGCTTCCGCACAATGCAACAACCGGATATTTTTTCATGCCTCCTCCTAAGAATCATTACGGCCCGCACACGGATATACGGTCATATCCGTTTTCGTGCGCCTCCTTTATCATTTCCTCTATATGATCACAGAATCTTTCGTAGAAGTCTACCAGTTCCGGAATATTTTCCTCAGCCCGCCTGCTTATTTCCTCTTCCGTCATATCATCGATATGGCGTCCATATGCTGCGGTATAGCGGCCAAGCCCCTCCAGACCTTTCCGCATGAAATCAAGGGACTTATCCTCCGGATCCTTTTTCAGCTGATCCGCCACGACCCGGATGTCATCCAGTACCTCTTTCATGCTTTCAAGGGTATAAAAATTGTCAGTCAGATACCATTCAAAGGCTATCCCGTCCCCGTAACGCTCCGGCGCATACTCGGCATCCCTCCCGGCATTCTCCAAAAGATCGTTGTCAAAATGCCTCTTGAATATCTGATAGAGAAAATCTGATACAATATCCTCTTCCACCGATATAAGCTGTTCCCGCATCTCCTGCTGGTTTTCAGGGGCATCCGTGCGTTTGCCAATGTCGATAACTTTTATAGGCATGATCTGGAAATACGCTCCAGGATCATGCCCCTCGACAATTTCAAGAAGCGGCCGTTTCTGCGTCGATACCTTTTCCGCAATGATTTCGAGAACGGTCAGCTTATTCCTGTCTGCCTGTGCCCCCGACGCACTTAATTCCCCGAGTTTTACGTTCTTATTCTTTCCATGATAGTCGCTTCCTCCGCTGATATATAGGTTATTCTTCCTTGCGGTGGAAACAAGCATGTCTATCTGCTCTTCTGTATATTTCGAATAATAGCACTCCATTCCCATCAGCCCGGCATCCAAAAGCACCTTCAGCTGCTTCTCAAACTCCCAAGCGGAAAGCTCCCTTTCGTCCGTGCCCCCGAGCGGATGCGCCCACACCGGAACACCGCCGGAAGCCAGTATCGCTTTTATGACTTTACCCCCGTCAATCCTGTCCGTCCCGGTCTTGCATGGGTTGATATATTTTTCTATTGCGCTATTCTTGTCCGGCGCATAGCCTTCCGACACAAGCAGGTTGCCGAGATGCGGCTTTCCGACGCTGCCCTTCAGGCGGAGCATCCTGACCGTATCCTCAGAAAGCTCTATTCCAAATCCCTCCCTGAGATAGCGGATCCTCTTTTCAAACTTATTCCGGCGCTTTTGCGCACCTTCCTCCAGGAGGCTTCTGAATGCTCTCTTGTTCCAGTCGCAGCCGTAGCCCAGGATATGGCACTTCCCGGCATCTGTTATCGCCGAAAACTCAATGCCCCTGATGAATGTCATTTCCTCAGGTACTTCCGTCTCCATATCCCTTGCGCCTTCTATGGTGTCATGGTCTGTTATGGAAAAAACTTCGATACCCGCATCCCTTATTTTTTGAAGAAGCTCCGGTATGTCATCCGTCCCGTCAGAGGCCCGGCTGTGAATATGCAGATCGACCATGTATTTCACCCTTCTTTCACGCAAGCTGTTAATTATAACTTTCCCAAATCATCGGACTATATAAAACCCTCGTAGTCACGTCGATTGATACAGATAGGGATCACATATGGAGGCACCAGAGGAAAACAACCTTGGTAAACCGCTACATATGACCCGATTTTAAACGCACCTTGACATCAGATTTTTGTAAAATAGTACTGGAAAAACTTGCATATATAGTCCTGATATGATATAATAGGACTATATATAAGGAGGCTTTTCTATGGCAGTTCCAGCAGATATCAGAGCAGTA
>JAILQQ010000264.1 GCA_024698885.1 Lachnospiraceae bacterium
CAAGTCTCTGACGCTTGGATAGCAATCGGATAGGGGAAAATGCACCCCTATCCGATTGTCACGTTGGCCATCAAATGTGTGCCCGTGCAAGCACAGCACACACTTGACGGCCTTATCGCGCAGATAATGATCCCCGACAAACGTTGATGACCTTTTTAAATCATACCCTTCATTTATCAGATATATGCCAACCTTTATTGCTGTTTCTATATCCCAGGATTTTTTGATAACGTCAGATAACAAAATGAGTAAAACAAAAACAGCGAAACCCGCTTATTTCCTGCGTCTTTCCGCTGTTTTCCTTCGTGAGACACCCGGGAATCGAACCCGGGACAACTTGATTAAAAGTCAAGTGCTCTACCGACTGAGCTAGTGTCCCATATTTGCGTTTCCTTTCAGGTTCCGCCAAACAGGGCTAACTGGATTCGAACCAGCGAATGCAGGGATCAAAACCCTGTGCCTTACCGCTTGGCGATAGCCCTAATTGTCACATACGAATCCGGCCGGAAAACCTTTCGCTTTCAGCGGGCCAAATTCGGTGCGGGTGGGTAGTGGGACTTGAACCCACGGCCTCCAGAGCCACAATCTGGCGCGCTAGCCAACTGCGCCATACCCACCATATCAAGCCGAAATCAGCTCTCCCTACCATTCAGGGCCTGTGCCCGAAGGGATTCGAACCCCCGACCCACGGCTTAGAAGGCCGTTGCTCTATCCAGCTGAGCTACGGACACGCTTTGCTGCGAAAACAAATCAACAGCTATATCATTATACCGCAAAATTGGTTTTTGTCAAAGAGATTTTCACATTACTTTTCAAAGCCCACCGTATAGACCTTTTCAAAGTTCTCTCTGTGATAATAGGAAGCCTTCCCTTTTTTCTGGTCGTAAATAACGCTCCACTCCGTTGACCCGGTGCCGGGGTAATTATGCTTGCTGACGCTCTCAAGTGCTTCTTTCATCTGTGTTCCGTTCATGGTCTCCGACTTCGAAAGCTGCTCTGAAAGCGTATCAAAGCGGACATGCGACTGCTTTGAACCGATGCCGTACTTTTTCCCGGGCGTCACATAAAAGTTCGTCAAAATGGGCGTTTCCGTCACGACCATTTCATTGTTCACATACTCCACCGCCACGGCTTTTCCCTTCGCGTCGGCTATCGCCAGATGGAAGATATAGCCGAAGGAGGCATGCATATCGTAGCTCTTTAGCAGCTTTACCGCTTCATCCGTATCCGCCGCCTTGTCAAGCAGCAGCCGGATCGCCGTGGTCGTGGTGATATCCGGTTTTTTCGTGTTCTGGTCGATCACGGTGTCGTCCTCGATCATGTTGACCGCGACACAGAGCCCTTTTTCGTTCATGCCGTCAAGGGGAATATAAAGCGCCGCCATCTTTTTCACCTGCTCGGACAGTGAAAAATTACCCACTGCCTCATTGATGAAATCCATATTCACGGTAGAGATCGAACGATAACCGGTTTTGGGGTAGGACAGAAGGATCAGCTGCTCGCATTCCTTCCAGTCAAAGTTTCGGCCGAAGCGATACGAACCGCTCTTATCCGCCGCGGAGATCGTACTGCAGCCAAAACCGTTCATTTTCAAAAGGAATTCACCGATGCCGGGCATCAGTGTTTTGGCTAAGAACCGCACCAGATCCTTATCGGAAGCAGCACCGCCCTGCGCGATAAAGGAATCAAAGCCGTAGTCTCCGCGAAATTCCGTAATGGAAAGCCCCTTTTCCAGCACCTTGACCTCATTTGAAACCTTTAAGGCCGGCAGATCCGGCATTTCCGGCGGCTCCTCGTCCGCTGCTTCCTCTTCGGCCACTTCTTCCGTTTCCGCTTCGGGCGCTTCCTCAGGTTCCTCTTCAGGTACTTCTTCAGGTTCTTCTTCCGCTGCCGCTTCCTCCGCCAAGGCTTCTCCTGCGCCGTCCGTGACACCTTCTCCTGCCATCGGGATGATGATCGTTCCGTCAGGCGTAATATAATACCCATAGAAGCTGCAGCCGCTTAAAAGCAGTAACTGTAAGCCTAATGCCAGGCATAGTAATCTCTTCTTTATACTTTTTCTTTTCATCCGAATAAACTCCATCTCTTCTTTTTAACGCGGCAGACGATCACGGTGACGTTATCGCGGCCGCCGTTTTGGATCGCCGTATCCACCAGTCTTTTTACCGCCATGTCAAAATCCGTTCCTAACAGGATATCCGTGATCTCTTCCTCGGAAACCATATCGGTCAGACCGTCCGAACAGATCAAGAAGATATCTCCGTTCTGATACTGTCCTCTGGCCACATACGGCTCGATCCTGAGCTCTTCCGGCGGAATCCCGAGGTTCTGGGACAGAGGCGGCTTCCCGCCTACAGAAAAAGGTGCCGTATGATCCACGGAGATCTGCGTCAGCTGCCCCTCCGCAAGACGGAAGATCCGGCTGTCGCCGATATTGCAAAGAGCGATCCCATCCTTTGTGAAAGCTAACATCGCTCCCGTCGTTCCCATGGAAGAGATGCCGTTTTCTCTGGCGAATTCGCAAATGCGATAATTCGCATTCTGACAGAGGTTGAGTAATCCTTCTATCGGATCATCGGTAAGATCCGCCTTTGCAGCGCATTCCGAAGCGATCAGGGAAGCCATTTCACCGCTTTCCTCGCCGCCCATCCCGTCATAGATACCGAGTAAAAGCGGGGTTTTCCCGTCAAACTCTCCCGAAAGAGGCGCCGGCATATGCGCATCATGATTCCGCAGGTACGCGCCGTCTGCTATGAAATTATCCTGATTGATCTGACGCGCTTTCCCGATATCACTCAGGCAATAATACGCTACTTTATAAACCGCCATGGCGTAACCTCATAAAAAATCTTTTATTTATTATACCCGAAAATCCGATTCTTCACAATAGAAGGAAGAGTCTTCAGACAGAGCATCCCCTTTTGAAGATCCTTTTCAGGCAGAGTTCCCGGTCGATCAGGAGCAAATCCGCCTGTTTTCCGGCAGAAAGCTCCCCGAGATGCGAAAGACCCAGTATCCGCGCAGGATTTAAGGAAGCGCACCGGACGGCGGTTTCCAGAGGGATCTCCATTTTCTTCACCGTATTTACCATGCAGTCATACAGACTTGAAACAGAGCCCGCGATGGTGCCGCTTTCCGCAAGTGTGCAGAGATTTCCCGTCTTTTTCACCTGCTGCCCGCCCAGCTCATAAAGCCCGTCCGGCATTCCGGCGGCACGCAGGCTGTCACTGATCAGAACGATCCTTTCCGCCGAAAGCTCCCGAAAAGCCGTCCGGACCGCGCTCTGATGCAGATGGATCCCGTCGCAGATCAGTTCCGCATTTACGTTTTCACTGTCAAAGACAGCATTTACGACGCCGGGATCCCGATGCGAAAAGGGGCTCATCGCATTGTAAAGATGGACCGCGTGCGTCACGCCTGCCGAAATCGCGCGCGCGGCTGTATCATAATCCGCGTTGGTATGCGCTAAGGATATCCTCACCCGTCCCTTTAAGGCCCCGATAAAGCTTTCAAAATCGGGACTCTCCTCCGGCGCAAGGCCAAGGATCTTCAACAGCCCTCCCGCTGCTTCGATAAAGCGCTCCGCCGTTTGGATATCCGCCTTCTTAATATATTTTTCGTTCTGGGCGCCCTTTTTTTTCGGGCTGATAAAGGGGCCCTCCATATTAAAGCCGCAAAGCTCCGCACAGGAGACGCTCTCGCGCGTTTCTTCCGCAAAGGCGCTTCCGCAGGCTAAAACCGCGCAAAGCTCCTTCTCCGGCAGCGTCATCGTCGCGGGACAAATCGTCGTAACACCCTGCGACAGTTCAAAAGCCGCTATTTTTTCAAAGGCCGCTTTTGTTTTGTCACAGATATCATATCCAAGCGCCCCGTGAAAATGCAGATCGATGAGCCCCGGGATCACATAGGCTCCCTGTGCGTCCACGATATCACCATCCGCTTCAGGCAGAGAAGCAGTATCCGCATATATGTCCGTTATAATGCCCTCTTTTATGTCGATGCATCCGTTGTGAAAATGATTATCTTCACAAAACACGGTTCCGTTTATGATCCGCATGCCTGTATCTCCCTGAACGCCTCTTCATCGGCAATGACCGTCAGTGCCGGATGATCCTGCAGGATCGATGCCGGACAGGACGGCGTAACCGGCCCGTAAAGCGCCTTTTGCAGCGCCTCTGCCTTATCTTCTCCGTTAACGATCAAAAGGATCTCCCTCGCACTCATGATCGTTCCGATCCCCATTGTGACGGCTCTCCTTGGCACCTCCTCCGGATCGTTGAAGAGTCTTGCGTTTGCCTGGATCGTAGAAGACGTGAGCTTTACCGGATGCGTTTCCATGATAAAAGAAGTGCCCGGCTCGTTAAATCCGATATGACCGTTTCGTCCGAGGCCTAAAAGCTGCAGATCAATGCCGCCGAGCGAAAGGATCCGCTTCTCATATTCTTCACATTCTTCCTTCTCCGGGGCGAGTCCGTCCGGAATAAATGTATTTTTCTTATTGATATTGATACGCGAAAAAAGATGGGTATCCATAAAATAGCGGTAGCTCTGCGGATGGCTGCCGGGAAGTCCCCGGTATTCATCCAGATTCACCGTACGGACTCTGCTGAAATCAAGTTTTCCCGCTTCATATTCGGCGACCAGTTGCTTATAGGTACCCTCCGGCGTCGAACCTGTTGCGAGCCCCAGCACGCAGTCCGGTTTTTCCCTGATCTCCTCCGCGATCAGATCCGCGGCCTTTCTGCTTAATTCCGCGTAGTCAGAAACCCTAATCACCTTCATCGCTGCACCTCGGTCTGTATTTTTTTATTCTCTGTATTATGATCTGAGGGTCAGATCATATTATAACAGAAGATATCTCCTTTCAACAGCATCAGGGAGAAGTCAGATTTTTAAATTTATATATAGTCAAAGATCCCCTGAATAGCGTCTGTGATGTTTATAATGTCAGGGTAATGTATTCTGCCTATCTTCGAATATCCTCTGATATTCAGATCAAGAAGCGCTATTTTTTCGCATTGTACATATCCTTCAACATCATCCGTCCTGATATGTATGTGAAGCGGTCCTTCTTCTCCTTTTTCGTTGATCGGACAGCCAATTATCTCAAAAGTCTGATTAAAAAAATCCTTACTTGCTACAAGAACCGGCTTTTTGATATTCTCAATCTTAAGTATATCCCCCTGATGCAATTCTTCTCTCATTACCACATCTCTCTTCCGACCGGCTCACCCCAGTCAAATTCGCCATCCAGATCAAGCTTTCCACCGAACTCAACGGCTCGCTCTTCTAAAGTTCTATGCCGAAATGGTTTAGCAAGCATGATCATGCCCTTAGATACCTTTACATCAAGAACATCATCTACTGAAAAAGCGGCTTCCTGAAGCACTTCCTTCGGTATTCTGATCCCCTGGCTATTACCCCATGTTTTTACCTGAGCTTGCATATACAGTATCCTCCTATAACGTATATACATTGTATATCCCTGGCGCAAAAAAATCAACTCATATATGGAAATCCGGTATCTATCCCCTATGTTCCCCATCTAAACGGCCGCTATTGAACCGGCGGCGGAAAAAGCATATAATAAATCTGAAAATACGCTTATGGCAGAGGGTGCATTATGATCTTATTCGTTTTTAATCCTGTTTCAGGCAGATCCGGTGATAAGACTTTATTTCTCGGGCGGGTTGTCGAAAAGCTTTCCCAGGGCGGGAGGCTCGTAGCCGTTTACCAGACTACCGGAAAAAACGAGACCCGTCGCTTTGTCCGGGAAGCCCTGAAGAGCGGCTCCTATTCCGAACTGATCGTCAGCGGCGGCGACGGAACCCTGCATGAGGTATTAAACGGCATGCTGCTTGCGGAAGCGGATATCCCCATCGGATATATTCCCTCCGGTTCCACCAATGATTTCGCGAGAAATCTCGGCATCAATAAAAGGAACGCACTGAAGACCGTTTCGGAAAAGAGACTGAAAAGACTTGATGTCGGGCAGTTTAATCATGAATTCTTCAGTTATGTGGCAGCCTTCGGAAATTTTACCAATATCCCGTTTTCCACCGATCAGAACAAGAAAAACAGCATCGGCTATTTTGCCTATATCATAGAGGCCCTGGGCAGCCTGCCGGATGTAAAGCCCTTTCATGCCCGTATTGCGACAGAAGGGCTTGCCATCGAGGATGACTTTGCGCTGGGATTGTTCACAAATTCCTATTATACCGCCGGCTTTAAGAACATCTCCAATAAAACCGCAGACCTGACAGACGGCCTCCTAGATTACGTCCTGATTAAAATGCCCGAGAATCCAAGGGATTTCTCGGACATTGTTGCCGGACTGATCAACGGGACCCATGATGACCGTCTGATCCTGACGGGATCCGGAAAGAAATTCACCGTAAACTCCGATGCCATGCGCTGGACGTTGGACGGAGAAGACGGCGGGGAGCATGATCACTGCAGCATACAGGCCGTTCCCGGCAGGATACAGATCTATTCCAATCTTTCATAGCCTGACCGCAAGCAGCAAGCGGGCTGTCCCGAACCGTTACTGCCTGGCTACATACTCCGAAATATCATATATTTCAGGGATCTGCTTCTCCTTATACAGAAATTCTATCGTATCGTTAAGTGAATCTATATCCTCTTTCGTTACCTCAACCGTATACCTGAATTTGGGCAGCAGCTTATCGATCTGCTCCTCGTCAAGCTTCATATATTCCGCGATCTTTCCCGCTGTTTCCTGATCAAGCCCTTTTTCAAGAGCCGCCGCTCCCCTTAGATACTGCTCATTTATGATCCTTACAAGTTCCGGATTGTTATAGGCAAAATCACGTCTTGCCACCAGCGTGTTGGTCCCTGCCAATCCGCAGTCCGAGCCCTCTCCCAGTACTCTTGCAACCCCGCTGTCGGCAAGCCTTGTCACGGACGGCTCCCATGTGGCAGCGGCATCCGCTCCGTCATACTTAAGAACATTGGCTACGTCTCCCGCATTTACATTAACGAACTTAATGTCTTCATCCGTAAGGCCGCCGCTTGCAAGATATTTATCCATGAGGTTATGCGCCGTGGTGCCTATTACCGTCGCAAACCGCTTCCCCTTAAGCTGTGATGCCTCCGTTATTTCTGAATCCGCCGGGACCAGGACCGCATATGAATCCGCGGCCTGGGCAGCCGTTGCTATGATGACGTTTTCCTGGCCGAGGGCAATGGCAAATACCGTAGGTACATCACCAAGGACCCCGACATCCGACTCTCCCGACAGCAGAGATTCATTGATCGCGGGACCCGCATCAAAGCTGTGCCAGTGTACCGTTACGCCCACCTGAGCCATCGCTTCGTCAAGCCACCCCTCCTCCTTTGCCACATAGAGCGGGATAAAGGCCGCAGAAGGCTGTATGGCAAAGTGGACCTCGTCAGTTGCCACTCCGTTGAAGCTGACCTGATCCGGGGCAAGCTCTCTGCTCTCTTTAAAAAAACTCCTGCAGAAGATCAAAGGCAATGCCACTATCACTGCAAGCAGAGCTATATTTAAAACAGTCTCCCTGTTCTTTTTCATTTATCTTCCGTCTCTTTCTTGTAAACGCCGAGGCTGCGCATTTCTTCCATGCGCCGGTTTACACTGTCTCTTGCCTCTTCAAGCTGTTCTATCGGTATATTGATAAATGCTTCGACAAGCTCCGCGTCAAGCTGTGTCCCTGCCACGATCTTAAGCTCCTCCATGGCCTCCGCGCATCCGCGCGAGGCTTTGTAGGTACGGCTTAATGTAACCGCGGAATAGGTACACGCTACGGCAAGAATTCTCGATTCATATGGTATCTCTTTCTGCGTAAGCCCCAGTCTTCCGCTCCCGTCAATCCTTTCCCCGCTTAACCTTATCCACTTCGCGATCCTCTTAAAACTGCTCGATGAGCTCAGAAGATTTTCGGCAATGTCAGGGCTCTTCCGCATGATCTGCCGTTCCTCCGCTGTGAGCTTCCCGTATTTTTCCCTCAGCTGTCTCGGGATCCCCAGCTGCCCTACATCGATCAGGATCGCCGCGTATTCGAGTTCGTTCGGATTGACCCTCAATCGATCCTCTATCGGGAGATTCTCATAAAGAAGCTTCGTAAGCTTCTGGACATATATCGCGTTTCCGTTAAGATTCGGAGCTCCGGCCTCGGCAATTGCTATAAGACTCTCGAAAAGCTTAGCGGCAGATCTGTCCGCGCTCCTAAGCAGGATGATCAGCCATACAAGAAAAAGCGTAACAAACATACAGCAGGTAAAAATCCCCCGCGGCGCCGCTGTATTGGCAAGCATCTCGTCCTGCTTCCGAATGATCTGTACGCTTCCGGCTATCAGTATGGCAGTAGCGGCAACAGCTGAAACAAGGCTTATTCTGGACATGGGAACGATCGCGAGTCTTCTGTATATCAGAAAATATACGATCAGGCACGCGTCAGACAGAAACAGCAGCAACGATATCAACAATAAATACTGGGCATTTATATACATAAGATCATTCTCCGGAGAAGTGTATCATGTTCTTTCCTGAACGCTTGGACTCATAGAGCGCCTCATCCGCCCTCGAATAAGCCGCATCTACGTCATCCCCCGGCTTTAACTGCGTTACGCCGAGGGAAGCATGTATCCCGTCAAGACCCTCGAACCTGACAGCATTAAGCCGCGAAAGGATCCGTTTCAGAAGCTCCTCCACCTCTGATCTTCCCGCATTTCCTCTGATAAGGATTATAAACTCATCTCCTCCCAAGCGTCCCGCGAAGCTTCCCTGCTCTCTCATGACTCTCTCAGGGAAAGACCATCTTTCAGCCTCATCGATCGAGCACACCTCCAGGATCGTCGTACCAGTTGTCTGGATAGCCTTATCGCCCATCTGATGTCCCAGCCGGTCGTTTATCTGCTTGAAGCTGTCCAGGTCAAGCAGGCAGAGCGCGATATAATCATCACCGATCTCACGGATCACACGTTCCGCCATGGAAAAGAACCTTCCGCGGTTAAGAAGCGATGTCAGTGCGTCAAAACTCGAGCTGACCTCAAGCTCCCTCTGGTTTTGGAGATTCTTCTGGAAAAGCACAAACTGGTTTATTCTCGTATTCTGAAATGTGTAATGAAGTGCTGCCGCAAGCAGAAGCGTGATAAAGATATTGTATGTGTCCGCATAGGCGATCGAAATAGCCTTCTCCGAATAGGAAGACAGGATAAAGGCCCCCGAAAATCCCACCAGAACGAGCATCATCCGTAGCATATTATCAATATATGCCGTGGCAACAAGCGCAACAAGGAGCGGAAACATCGTAGCACTCATATAAGGCTTGGATACAGATGTCTCAATACCATATGCCATGAGCATCACGACGCTGACATATATCATCACAGAAGAATAATTCTCGACCGGTTTTCTGAAAAACAGTAATACCAGACCGAATATGGCCGAGACGATCAGATATGCCGAATAAAAAAAAGTATCCTTGTGGCTCACGCCAAAGACTCCCATCAGGGAGAAAACCACATAAAGCAGATTGTTTATGATAAACCAGAGATTGACCATCAGCGCGTGCTGGCGGTTAGTGGCTTTTATCCGGTCTGCACACGCAAGATAGGTATCCCGGTCGTATCCGTAATAGAGAAAACCTGCCTGTCTCATAAACACCTCTTTCTATACCCTTTTGAGGATCTCAATACACATCCTTCCGTTGTGATACGGACATTTCCAGGGTTCGACTATAGGCAGCCCCTTTATCGGAGTGCCGTCCCTGTTGACCGCCCAGAACCACTCGGAGCCATCTCTTTTATCCACGATATTCTCAAAAATATACGCAAGACAGCTCTTTGCCGCTTCCAGGTATCTCTCATCCGTATTGTTCGACCTGTTATAGGCGTTCAAAAAGCCGACGACCGTTTCTGCCTGAACCCACCAGATCCTTTTTTCATCCACCTTTCCGTTCTCACATTCACTCGGAAGGGAATGCCCGTCAAAAGCTGTGTTAAGAATGGTTTCCGCCAGATCACGCGTGATCGGCAGGATCTTATCGCGCCATACGTGATCGTCATCATCCACCGCTTCAACGGTCCTTTCCACCAGCCACGAGGTCTCGATATCATGCCCGTAACTGTGAAGATCGATGAGGGATCTGTAATCATCGTCAAAGAACACTTCCTGTCTGTGAAGCTTCCTGTTATACATCTTCTCCGAAAAGATGTGCAGAATATCCCAAAGCGCAGCCTTTACCTTCGGATCGGCGCAGGCGATGTAAAGCTCCGTATATGCTTCAAGCACATGAAGAAGGGTATTCATGGTCCTGTCGGCCACCACGCCGTTCTCGGAAAGCTTATCGTTGCCGATCTTGTGGAACGTCTTATCGGATGCTTCCAGATAGCCCTTCTCATCCTTGCATTTCGTCTCTATGATCCCAAAGAGCTCTCTTGCCCTCTCAAGGGCTTTCAGATCGCCGCTTGCCTCGTAATAGGAAGACAGTGCATAGACAGCAAACGCCTGATTATATGTATGCTTTGTGGAATCCTTTACCTGCCCGTCATAGGTCGTGGACCAGAATACGCCGCCATTTTCCCGATCGAAGCATTTTTCCGTCATATAAGCGTACGCATGCTCTGCCTCATCAAGCAGAGATTTATCCTTTAACAGAAGATACGCGTTCGAAAAGAACCAAAGGATCCTGCTGTTTAATATGCAGCCCTTTTCCGCCTTTTTATCAAGATTAAGATCATAATCCAGATATCCGTAATATCCGCCGTATACATCATCCCTGAGATCCTTCCAGAACGGAATGATACCGTTTTCCAGATGATCCCTGACTTTATTTACCATCGTCATCACCCCAATTTATACTATTATATATCATTTTGAGCGAATTTGAAATCCTCAACATGACAAACCCTCCCTGCATCCCTTTGCTCTGTATCCGAAACCGTTTAGACATTTTTCTGACCGTTTAGACAAACGCAATTGTTCAGCCATTCATTTATACAATATAATAAAGCGATATACATTTATAGGGAAACGTCAGGTTATTTTTTTCCTTAACCGGATTTTTGAAACAGGGATATTTTCGTGAAGCATTCATACAAAGTAACAATCGATATCGATCCTTCCGCGGATGAGCCCGAAGTGATCATCCGGGCCAAAGAGGAGACCGACCTGGTAAGAGAGATCGCTTCTTTTGCGAAGGAGCGGATGGCGAAGGAGCAGACCGGGATAGCCGTCTCTAAGGACGGCATAACCGAGGAGATAGACATCTCTGATATCATCCGTATATACAGGGAGGACCGTAAAGTGGTCGTGATCGCCGCAGGCGGTGATTATCAGGCACGCTATTCACTGCAGGAATTTGAGGAGAGGCTTGATCGATCCAGATTTTTACGCATCAGCCGTTCGGAGATCATTAACCTGAACCGCGTATCGGGATTCGATATGTCTTTTCGCGGTACGGTAAAGGTGATCTTTGAAGACGACAGTTATTCCTGGGTGTCGCGCAGGTATGTCAATACCGTCCGTTTAAGGCTGGCAAAACTGGCTTCCGGCGGAAGCATTGAGCAAAACGGGAGGGAAAAGTCATGAGCGGCATGAAGAAAAGTCTTTTCCGAAGGCTCCTGTTGGGCTTTGTTTGCGGAATACTGATCGGGATCGGATTTTTACTGATATCGAAAGCACAGAACCATCCCATGGAGGATACAGGGACAGGTGAGATCATAAAGGAAATGCTCTTCTGTGGACTTTACGGATCGGCCTGTCTATGCGCGATGATCTTATACAAGATCGACAGCCTAAGCCTTGTGCTTGCCACCGGAATACATTTTCTTGTCGTGATGGCGGGGCTTTTTCTGCTCGGACTGGGACTTGGCTGGGCGTTTGACAGTACGTTTGTATTATACATCTTCATCGCGTACATTTTGATATTCATCCTCAGCTGGAGCATCATGTACCTTGTCGGAAAGAGCAGAGTACGCAGGATGAACCGGGATCTGTATCTGTGGAAGTCTGCTGTGGGAACAGCAAAAACCGGCAAGGATCTGACTTAGAGAGGGGTGCCCTATGACGGAACAAAAGAAGGATTTTTCAACCTTTAACTGTATAGCAAGTGCAATGGTGGTCTGTTTCTGCACGATTCCCTTACATGAGCTGTTTCATTTGATAACCTTCTATATTTACGGCGATAAATGCTATACGATCACATCTTTTCACGTTGTACCCATGGAGCTCTTCGATTACAGGACGCTTCCTGCTTTCCATCGCATCATGGTCAGCGGAGGAAGCGCATCCATCCTGAACGCGATCATAGGGATCGCGGTATTCATCATTCTTCTGAAGGTTAAAACGGGGCCTGCGGTACGTCTCTTTCTGATCCAGTATATGGGGCTTCAGCTAAGTACCGGATTCGGATATTTTATGAACGGCGGAATGATCGGTATGGGGGATTGGGGAAACGTATTCTCCTACTTTGATGATGATCCCGGATTTGTATCCGTGCTGCGCGTTATCCTTATGATCATTGGATTTGCGGGAGCGATCGCGCTTTTCTTCATATTGAATTATATGTCCTACTATTATATCAAGGATCCTTCTGATAAAAAGGAACGTCGGGCGGTAGCCGCAAAGCTTTACCTGTCTGTGTTTTTTACCGGGGTGGCCGCGCTTCTTGCATCTTACTCACAAAACCCGGCTGTAAAGAACGGATCAATCCGTTTAGCAACGATCCTTGTTTCACCGTTTATGTATATCGGCTTTGTATGGGGATTCTTTTTCACAGGCTTCTGGGTCAGGCCTCCCAAACAAAGCAGATACCTTTACGATCTGCCTGACAAGCCAAACTATATTCTTTTTACCGTCGGCGTAATCCTGATCTTTATAAACACTTTTGTGCTGGGACCGGGTATTCATCTTAACTGATGATACACAATCAAAAAAGGAGGGCTTATGAAAAAAGCAGCAAAAGGGATCCTCAGGATCTTCCTGGTCATTTTATTCGTTATTCTGATCGGCGCAGGGATAATATTCTGCCTGCGGATGTATCATGACAGAAAATACGGCAATGCCGTATCTC
>JAILQQ010000026.1 GCA_024698885.1 Lachnospiraceae bacterium
TCCCTATTTTATCGATGGAAATTATCGTTACTTTATTTCCAACGGCTGTACGACATATGGCGAGTATACCGCTGAGGTGATCGGTGCGGCCAATGGCGCATCCTTAGATAACCATCCTGCTGCTGTAACTTATCAGGGGAAAACATATAAGGTTTTGCAAACTGCAGATGATGCGGATGAAGATGACGGATGGGATTCCGATGAGATTGAGGGTACCACCTGGCAGGATGATTATGCGGTTGAACTGGATTATGGGAAGCGGGCAATCTATGTGATCGCATACTTTGGAACGGATAAGAATATCTGTATTCCGGCTAAGGCGGTTGTGAACGGTGTGGAATACAAGACACATTTGGATGCTTCCTTTAATACACTGACGGAAGAAGGATTGAGTGGTTTTTTCGCTTTCCGAACAGTTGAGTCCTTTTCTCTGGAGAACGGAGTGATCATCGATGGCCTCAGCAGGCTGTTTTTCCATTGTGACAGGCTTAAGAATGCGAATGTAAGCGACTGGAATACGAGCAATATCCGAAATATGTCGGATACTTTTAACGGCTGCAGCAGTCTCTCGGGCGTGGATATCAAGGGCTGGAATGTGAAGAATGTCTTCAATGTGGAGAGTATGTTTTGCGGTTGCAGTAGCCTGAAGGAGCTGGATCTGAGCGGATGGGATATGGGAAATGTTACCAGATCGGATTACTTTTTCGAAGGATGCAGTTCTCTGCAGACGATCAGGACGCCCAGAAATCTGAGGTGGGAAATCCCACTCCCGGGAAGATTTATTGACAGCTTTGAGGATGGGTACGATGAGTTGCCTCAAAAAAGAAATGATTCTATCCTGTTGACAAGATACGTTCCGGACGGTCCCGATGATCCGGATGATTCGGATGGCTCGGATGATACGGAAGATTCGGTTCGAGCTTTTGTAGAGCGAATGTATACGAAAGCGTTGAATCGCCCTGCGGAGCAGGCGGGGCTGGATCATTGGGTTGCTTTGCTTAGGGATCATAGCAATGATGGTGCCGGATTGGCCTATGGATTCATCTGCAGTCAGGAATTCAAGAATCGTCGGTTGGGGGATGCAGAGTATGTAGAAGTGCTGTATCACACTTTCTTTGACCGTGATCCGGATGCAGAGGGTTACGCAGACTGGATGAACCGCTTGCGCTCAGGGTATAGCAGAGAATATGTGCTTAGCAGATTTGTTAACTCTCAGGAATTTGATGACCTCTGTGAGTCGTATGGAATTGCGAGGGGAATCATGAATGAGGATGGTAGTGTGGTCAATCCCGGAATTCGGAGATTTGTAGAACGGCTTTACACAAAGTGCCTTGGTCGTGCCGGTGAAAAGGACGGAATCGATTACTGGGTCTCAGAGATTGTTTCCGGCTCCAGGAGTGCGGCATGGGTGGCAAGAGAAGGATTCTTCTTTTCTCCGGAATACTTGAAAATGAACAAGAGAGATATCGATTTCATAGTTGATCTGTACCATGCCTGCCTTGACAGAGAACCGGATTCACAGGGGCTGAATGACTGGTTCAACCGGTTGCATAGTGGAGGGGATAGAAAGGAAGTGATTTACGGTTTTACCGATTCTCAGGAGTTCTACAATCTCCTGATGAGTTACGGATTGCTGTAGATATACCGGAGTTTTGCTTTGTTGCAGTGAATGTCGCGCAGATGCTATAGTACTAGTGGAAGGGATTTATATAGGTGAATGTATATGATCAGCGACGATCTCATGAAAAAAGTATATGCCAAAGCGAAGGCCGGGGATCTGCGCCAGATGGTAGGTTATGCGAGAGCGTTAATTCTAAAATATTGTTTTGGAACAGGTGCTGTCTCAGACCTATCCGAAGCACGACATTTCCTTCTGGCAGCGGCAGAAAAGGGATCCGGGGAAGCGTATTATAGCCTTAGCTGGCTTTTCCATATTGCATCGGAGTACCGGGATCCGGATGCGGGGTTTCGATATCTTGAGAGGGCTGCAGACCTTAAACATTCCAAAGCTGTGAGCGAGCTCAGTGAGTACTATTTCTATGGATGGTATCCTGCTAAGAAATCCCCCTATTATGCTCTGGCGCTCGCGGATAGTGTTTCGGATACGGAATCAAAAGCGCAGGTTTTATTGGGGATTGCATTTCTTCGTGGAGTACTGGTGAATAAGGATGCGGCGAAAGCATACGAATACTTCCTTCGGGCAGGTGTAAATGAGGATGTTGATGCAATCGCGTATTTGGGGGAGTGTTATCTGAAGGGCGAAGGCGTAGAAAGGAATGAAAAGTTGGGAATCGCCTTGTACAAATACGCCGCTCCTACAGATGGATATGGTCCGGATAAGCAGGCTATGATGAATTTGAAGGAATACGGTGACACGGACCCGATTACGGAAGAGCAGGAGCAACTGGTCGAGCGGTTTCTGCAAGAAGCTTATGATGTGCTTTATCCGGAGGATGCCGTCGACGACTGTGACGACTGTGACGATCCTGACGAAGAATATGATGAGGAGGAACTCTATAATCAGGCGTGCTGGGCGGCGGCTATGGCCGCCGCGCCGGAGCATGATCCGGACGGAGAGGACGACTATGATGACTATGATGAGAGTAGGGAAGAGCCTATGTACGTTCCGGAAGGGATCTTTCAAGATCTGATCTTTTATCGATACTATCTGTATCAGGATCAGTATGTGGTCAGTTTCCTTTTCCCCTGGGGCCCTTGGTATCGCTTTGAGGCGGGCGAGGAGTGCGTTGGCAACGATGACACCTTTGTCAAAGGTCCCTGGAAGGATATTAATCCGAAAGAGCTTTCTCTTCAAAAAGACGATGAAGGCGTGCCGTATGGGTGCAATCAGATTTCGGACGATCTCGCTGCCGCTATGGTCAAAATGGAGAAGCCGGGGAGGGACGGAATTTATCGGCTGCCCGGTTTGAGTAGTGCAATGGAGAGCAATGTATGAAAAAGCATGTTTTTTGGGGGCTGATGATAGCCGCACTCCTTCTTTGCAGTTGTGGAGACAGGAAGAAATCAGATTTGGCACAGGATGGACCAATCTTAGTGAAAGAGGCTATCCCGGAAAAGGTGACGCAAGCAGAGGAGACA
>JAILQQ010000067.1 GCA_024698885.1 Lachnospiraceae bacterium
GCGTCCTGAGCCACCAGACGGATTTTGCTCCCTGGGCTTTGGCATATTTCGTAGGCTCACAGGACGTATGGGGTGACCCGAGGCAGTAGTCCTCATATTGTTCCATCTCCGGGATACTGAGGAGGAAGATCTGATCCGTTGCATCGATCCCTGCCGGCGCATCGGGGTGGTCGCTGTTAGGGTCGGCGGTCACGGCCGAATCCGCGATCATCATCTGGTGGTCGGTTCCAAAGGCCTCGTTGTAAAATTCACCATTCAGCCAGTTCCTGAGAGAGCAGTCTGCCCATGTCACATCCGAATCGAACTCATTGAATTTCTGCGAATCCAGAATATACTGACTGACCAAAAGGGCCCGGTCACCTTCCACGGCAAGCACGATCCATTCGATCTCCTCTTTGCCGTCGGAAGTTTTGTCATCCTGTTCATAGGCGCCGAATCTTACCGTACTGCCGACGGAAAGGCCGGAAAGATTATACTGCTGGAGCTGGAAAAGGCATTCGGCGGCCTTCTCCTGGCTGTCCTGATAGTCAGAACTGTTAAACAGATTGTAGGCGGCCTCGTAATCCATCACTTCATACTGTTTCATGGCTGCGTTATAAGTCTTTTTCGGTTTTATGACTTTTTTATTGAAAATAACAATGGCAGTCACGATCAGGAAGGCCGCCAGGATGAACGGAAGCCGTTTTCTCCGTCTTGCGGCGGCTGTTTTCCGGTTCTCCGCAGCCTGCCTGGCCATTTCCCTTTCCTGAAAGGCCTTTTGTTCCTTCGCTCTTCTTTCGGCCTCCGCCCGCGCTTTTTCTCTCTCTTTTTCCCGTTCTCTTGCTGCCTCCTCCAAGGCTACCGCCTCATCGTGGCAGCGTCTTGCATTCTCCATGCACTGCGTATAAAGGATATCGGAATCCCGAAACCCCGGGATCGTCTGAAATATAGCTGCTGCCGCCTCGAAGGCGTATTCATCGAAAGACGCGTTCATAGCAGCTACGGCCTGATCATAGATCCCGTTCAGACGGTTATTTTCGTTTCTTTCGATAATGTGTGATATATAGCCGTTCAGGACGGCGCTAAGCTCTTCATCACCGAAGCGTACCGCCTTTTTGAAATTATCGTACTGATCAAAGGGCAGCGGACAGTTTGCCAGATCCTGCTGTCTGCGGACCTGCAGCTCCGCCATCAGTTTTCCGAGATAGGCATACGGATTCTCGGGCTCGAGGTTCAAAACCTGCTCACAGAAATCATCCGCCTTTGCCCAGTCCCCGTCCTCGAGGAAAAGAAAGGCACGCCTGAGAAGAGGTGCCGCGCTTGCATTCCCGGTATTGACGATCACGGGTTCGGCGGCGGGTTTTTGGATCATATCTTTTCCTGTCAGCTTTTTTATGCCGCGGATCAGATCCTGCATAAAGCCGAGCTTATTCATGTCCTGCGCCTGCAGATGGGAAAACTCCTCCGGCAGATCGTAGGGATCCATATCGCGGTAGGCAGGGATCAGGACCTTTTTGCCGTTACTTTGCTTTACCAGTGCCAGATACCGGCTCCATTCATTTTTGACCCAGACGGCGTTAAAATATTCCGGCTTTGTACCGAGGACCACCATGACCTTTGCGCTGTTTAAGGCAGCGAAAATATACGGTTCATAAGCTTCTCCCAGTTTGTTCTCCAGCGTGATACGGGAGAAGAAGACTTTGAATCCTTCCTGGGTGAGCTGATAATAAAGATCGTTTGCCAATACGCTGTCAACAGTCCGCTCACCGTTTTCATCGGTTTCCTTGTAACAGATGAACACATCAAAAGGAGCCTCTTTCTGGGAGATCGCAAGAAAGCCCTTCTGGATCTCATTGATCGCGGCGGCTTCCTCTTCGTAAACAGGACGCTGTTTTGCGTCTGCGTGCGTCAGGGCCGCTTTATAGTTTTCGTCATCAAAAACAGAGGTGTATTGGATCCGGTTGACCGTCGGCACATGCCGGTGCGTGGCCGGATCCTCCACATATTCTATGCCGTAGCGGCACAGGACGAGAGACCAGTAGGCTTCCGCGTCGGAAGTATCCTCGTTAAGGATCTGTTCATAGATTCCCTCTGCTTTGTCAAATTCATTATTGCGTCTGTAATGATTGGCGCGGTCATAAAGATTTGCGCGGCGGTCATCGATCAGCCGCGGGAGCGTCTGCGTTCTTAAACAGTAGGGACAGGTACCGACCGTCGCGTTTTCCGTAAACTCGAGATCGCCTCCGCACATCTTGCATTTGATTACAGCCATTTGTCTTCTCCTCCTCGCTGCGCCGTTTGGCTCCGCCGATCGTGCGCTTAGGCATAATTTTTGAACACCATATCAGATATTATCACGGAAGCGTTATAATTTCAATTATCAGGAGTAGTTCCTGATGTCAATTATCAGGAGTAGTTCCTGATTGATACTGATGGGATTATACGGTATAATGTATATACATGAAAGGAGGAAATACCATGTCGCAGGTAGCTATAAGATCCTGGGGAAACAGCCAGGGAATAAGGATCCCAAAGGATATTCTTGATAAAATGCAGTTGAAAATCTCTGACGTACTGGATATTGAGATAGAGGATGACGTTATTGTATTAAGAAAACAGTTTACCCATAAGACATTTGAGGAGAGGCTGGCTGAATATCAGGGGGAAATATCGGTATGTGACTTTGACTTTGGTGAACCGGAAGGGAGAGAACTGCTATGAATGAGTTCTGTCAGGGGGATGTTATCAGAATTGAGGGATTTAAGAAGCAGTTATTTGTCATAATCAGTAAAAATGCGTTTATAAGAGCAACGGGTATATTTCATATATGCCCTATGCTTCCGGGCATTCCGGCCGGCCCTGTACACATTGAAGTCAAAGCAAAGAGGGGAGAAGCGGGGACAATCATCTGTGAACAGATAAAAGCTGTTGATCCCAAAGCAAGAAGATGCAGCAGGGTTGACCTGCTTGCATACAAAGATATTATGAATGTATCTGACGCGGTTCAGGGAATCTTTGAATATGACTAAGACGCATGGGAAGGGCAATGACTGTTGTGGGCTGGTCGAAAGATCTTGGTCCAACCGAATGGGCGGGGAGTCTCTCCGCCATTTTTATTGGAATATTCTCTTTGGCACTGCCACTCCTTATGACCAGAATAGAAAAATGGTCACAATCTTGCAGCTGCCCTTTATTGTTGATTAAAAAAATACGGCTATCCGCATAAACTTCACGAATGAGGTTGAGTTAGAAGACGGGGATATGTTATGCTGTGCGTGAAATAATTGCGGATAACCGCAAATAAATCGTGAGTCGCATGAATGTATCCGAGAGAGCAATACTTGAAGGAGATAATTTCAAAGAGGGATAACGGACGTATTAAGATAATTACGGGACTTCGCAGAAGCGGTAAATCGGTATTGTTGTTTCAACTGTATCGGGAATGGCTTCTGGGGGAGAGCGTGAAGGAAGACCAAATCATTGCTCTGGCGTTGGATATATTGGAAAATGCCAGGTATCGTAATCCATTGGAGCTGGATAAGGATCTCTTGAGATGAGACAAACGAGGACAGCTTGATATAAGGATCAATCCATATGATGAGAATTGCACTTGGAGAGGAGATATAGAGCCTTGCGGAAATAGCTAAGATATATATATTTTTTTGCACTTTACTCTATAATAATATAGGTTATGGTGGTTTTCCGCCTGAGGTATGCTATAATTGTTTTTATATGGAGAAGGAAAGGATCTGTCCGGAAATCTGACTGGATCGGCATGATCTGAAGATCATGGCAAAGCGCACGATCTGCCGGGGCAGAGCGGCGCAGAGGAGGTTGCGCATGTCTTATCGCTTTACCGAGGAAGAAAGAGAATTATATGAATCTATGCAGATCCCGTTTGTGATCTACGGATATGAGGATGGAAATATCCGCGCACTGCTTATTTCCGACGGCTACTGCAGTCTGAAAAAGCAGGACCGCGATGTGCTCAGGCAGAAGCAGAACATGAATCTGCTCAACGAGGTTCACCCGAAGGACGCAAAAAAGCTTCTTCCTCTGGCCCTTTCCTTTGCGAAGCACTTAAGCCCTTTTGACATTCTCTACCGGACCAAAATGCCCGACGATGAAAAGTATCATGTGATGCACGCGGTGGCAAAATGGCAGACCATGCCCGATAAATCGGAGGTTGCCTTTGTTACCTTTAACGATATGACGCGCGGTATGTTTGAGATAGACCGGCTGACAGACGGCTACGAGCTGTTTCAGAAGGACCGGTTTTACAATGATCCGACCACAGGGCTTCCGAATCTGAATTATCTGCTGGAATATGCCGACGACTTTGCCGAGAATCAGCGCTTAAACGGCGGGAATCCCGCCCTGCTCTATTTCGACGTGATCGGCATGCAGTCCTATAACAGCCAGTACGGTTTTTCCAGAGGAGATGAGCTTTTGTGCCTGATCGCCGGTGTATTAAAGGATGTATTTCCCGGCGAATTTGTTTCCCGCGGCTATGACGATCATTTCTTCGTGATCTCCAATCTGCAGACGGATGAACAGCTTTCCGAACGGATCGACCGGGCAAACCGTCATATCAAGAAGGGAGCCTATGGCAATACTACGGGAATTCAGGCGGGGGTCTGCATTCTGGAGAAGGGGATGCGCGTATCGGATGCGATCGGCCATGCCAGACATGCCCTTCGTGAAGTAGACAATGATCTCAATATCACGCATAAGATCTTTACCAATGAGACCGACGAAGCGTACTGGCAGCAGCGTTTTATTATCGAGAACTTCGAAAACGCGCTGCAGAATGAACGGATCAAGGTTTATTATCAGTGCATACAGCGTCTGAAGACCGGAAATGCCTGTGCTCTGGAGGCACTGGCCCGGTGGGTGGATCCCGACAGAGGCATCATTTCACCGGAGGAATTCATTCCCGTCCTGGAAAAATATCATCTCCTGCACAAGCTGGATCTTTATATGGTGGATCAGATCTGTAAGGAAGTGAAGCCAAGGCAGGATATCGGTCTGCCGTTAATACCGGTTTCTGTCAATTTCTCGGCGCAGGATTTCGATTATGTGGATATTGTGGGGGCTATCAACGATATTCTCGAAAAATACGGGGTGAGCAGAGACAAGCTCATTATCGAGATCACCGAGCGGGACGTGGCGCTTGCGACAAACCGTTTCCGGGAGCAGATGCAAAGGATCCGCGATAACGGATATAAGATCTGGATTGACGATTTCGGAAGCGGCTATTCCTCCCTGAATGTTTTCAGTCAGTACCATTTTGACCTGATCAAATTCGATCAGGCGTTCTTACTGAACCTCGACGTAAATAACAGCGCAAACCGCCTGATCTTCAAGGCCATGGTAGATATGGCAAAGGAGCTTCAGATCCTGACCCTGGCAGAGGGTATGGAATCGCCGGATCATCTCGATTTCCTGCGGGAGATCGGCTGCGACATGGCCCAGGGCTTCTACTTCTACAAGCCCGAGTCCTTAGAGTCCATCCGCTTCAAGCTTGCAAACGGCAACCCGATGATGCCCTGCGATCTGTGAACAAAGATTCAGTCCGGGAGTCTGAACGACTGAAACCAAAAAACAAAAGCCTGCACGGTTTCGCCGGTTGCAGGCTTTTACATATATAAATCTTAGCCATTCCCGAATCGCGGAAAGTATGTTACAATAAACCCGAGGGTGAGTATCAATATGACGAGGGAAGGGGAATTCAGGGAGTATTCTGTCTTCATTTCGGGACAATGGTCCGTCTTTTATTCTTCAATCGAACATACTGATACGTTTTACCTTTGCCATCATACAGACAGTTGCGTATAAAAAAACAGGATGTTTGCAGCTAAACAGGCTTGTTACAGTTTTTATCATACGAGAGGAGAAAAAGAATGAAGAAAAAGCTTACACTTGTCATTGCCATGCTTTTGTCATTTACCCTTTTTCTGA
>JAILQQ010000083.1 GCA_024698885.1 Lachnospiraceae bacterium
TTAAAAAACAGACGAACTGCGGAAAAGCTCCTTTCTACAATGATTTGCGAGGTTTCCTCTTTAACGTTCGATTCCCATCACCCGCTTTAAAGAAAAGTCCCACAGGATGAACCTGAGGGCTTTGATTTTAAGAGAGGGAACCTCGCCCCGAGGATAAAGAGGAATGGTAAATACCAGATGATTGAACCTAAACTCCCGTCATAAGCTTTTGTATAAAATGACGAGAGTTTCGGATTTAGCATGCGCTTAGTATATTAAAGGCCTGCGGGGAAAGATCCTGCAGGCCTTATATAGAATCTTTGTTAGTTGCCTGGGAACATATGTTCCTGTATCATTTTACGGTTACCTGGCAGAAATAATCTTTGCCCGGTGAAGCAAGATTTACATGTCTGATAGATACAGGAGCATTGATTTCAGTATGGTGCCTGAATTCAAACTATCTGATATGAATAATGGAGACAGCTACATTAAGAATCTGCTGGTTGCAATCGTCGAGGCAGAGACCAGAATAGGCTTCGGTATGGTTCTGACCTCTCTGGTTACACAGCTCCTAAGTTAATTCGCTACCGTCCCTTCATTGTTTTTCAACAGGTATATATAGTGCTTTTTGCATGGAGGACATTTAAAAAGATATGCGCTGTATTCTTCATCATCCCAGGTTTCTTTCAGTTCTTCCCGCAGGACTCCCTGTACATCTTCAGCTTCAAGCTTTCCCAGAAAGATCCCAAGCTCATTGCAATGATACGGCCAGAATGCAACGGGCGCGCCTCTGTGCAAAAAAGGTGGTGTCGCACCGATAACCTGCCCCCAGCCCTCCATGACCTGACAGCTTTTATCCATCCTTGTGTCATAGGGCCATAAGGTAAAATCACTCTTCAACGGAGACATATCCTCTATGCAGGATGGGCATACGATAGTTTCCGTCTCATCCTCTTTGAGTCTTCTTCCTCTGTAAAACAGATTTACTGTTTTCTTACAGCAGGCACACACCTCTTCACCTTGATCAAAGGTTTGTGTCATCTGGGGGTAAGGATGGTATCGGAATCGGTAATCGTGGAGCCTGATGGCTTCCTCCGTCACCTCACCGATATCGCTGTTTTCAACCACTGCATAATACTCACGCCCCGTGTCGGGTTCATAAATCAGCACTTCCCTGCTGTCACGTACGAACTGCTTTACTTCCGGATGGATACTGTCACAAAGAATACTCTGCTGAGGGTTTCTTATCAGGATAGCGTGATCTCCTCCGTCATAAAGGACAACAGCATCCTCCGGGGCTCCTTTGTAATAGCCCGGTACCGTTATCATCACATCGTTTTGTTCGTTAAGGGATATTTCATAATCAAATAGAGGCTCCAGATCAATTGCTTTCATCACCATCGCTCTCCTGGCCGACACTTTTTCCATGTACTGTGACCATCATTTCATCAATGATACCCTTGCGGTATGGAATCCCTGCAAATCCGGTTCCACCCTGTCTATCCACGCAGCCATGTTTATGCAGATAAAAAAAGCCTGTCATATTTTCGTGAATCCAGATTATTTTCCAGTTCATTTATGATCACGATAGCTTGATACTTCCCATTCCTTTTGTTTTCCGATAAGTGGGATCAACGCCTCCACGGCTTCCCACTGTTCATCCGTGATCGTCTTTTCTTTTCCGCTCATTGTCCGATCCTCCTTATCAGTGCTGACAAGTTCGGGAGTCGGCATATTCTGTTCCCTCCTTTCCGGCAGACATCAAATCTCTGTTAATGATGTACAGTCTTCAAACACATCTTCCATCCTTTTTACGGACGCAGGCAGTTTCGGTGCTCTGATTAAACCGCTGCATCCCATGAACATCTTCCTTACGTCCTTTACTCCCTCCGGTGTTTCCGGCGGTTCCTTAAGAGAGATACAGTTTTGGCAGAAGACTGCGTCAATTGGCCGGAGCTTTTAGCGCAAGGAAATTGGAGATATATGCTCTTATGGTATTTGCCCAAATCTCATAGGCCTTGTTTGTAAGATGCAGGCTTCCGTCCGATGAAAGGCCTGCCGCAAGATAACCCGTTTCATCCATCAGCGGTGTCGCGATATCCACATAATACATATTAGGGACACTATCGCAGAAGCTCTTCATATAAGCATTAAACGCCGTGACCTTCTCATTGCTGACGTTGCTGCCCGGCCTTGTCGGAGTACAGCTTTCTATAAATATCGTGACATGCGGGTTTTCCGCAATGATGCCTCCCAGATATTCCTGATATTTGGCGCATGCGTTTTCCACACTCGAATTGCCGACAAGCTCGTTCGTTCCCATGCATATGAACACGTAAAGGGCACCGCTTTGTTTTATCGCATCCTTTGCTCTCATAGG
>JAILQQ010000139.1 GCA_024698885.1 Lachnospiraceae bacterium
TTCTATGTAAAAGAAACGCTGGAGAATAACTGGTCCAGGGCGGTTTTGCTTAATTTTCTGGATACAAATCTGTATGAACGCCAGGGAAAGGCAATCACAAATTTTGATAAAGTGCTTCCTGAGGTTCAAAGTGATCTGGCAAAAGAAATCACAAAAGACCCCTATAATTTTGATTTTTTGACTATCAGAAAGGGATATGATGAAAAGGAATTAAAAGATGCCCTTATGGGAAATGTACAGAGTTTTTTGATGGAACTCGGACGAGGCTTCGCTTTTGTTGGAAGAGAATATCGGCTTATGGTTGGGAAAACGGAACAATTTATCGACATGCTCTTTTACAATATCCGTAAGCATTGCTACGTGGTAGTCGAATTAAAGACAAGAGATTTCGAACCCGGAGACATGGGACAGATTGGTACTTATATAGCGGCAGTGGACGGGATCCTTAAAGGAGAAGGAGACAATCAGACCGTTGGATTGCTTATATGTAAGACAAAGGATAATGTTCTTGCCCAGTACGCAGTTAACATGATAAATGCGCCTGTTGGGATATCAGAGTATAAGTTAAGCAATATTATTCCAGAAGATTTTAAGGGCACAATGCCGACTATCGAGGAAATAGAAAGGGAACTTAGGGATTAAAACCTGACAGTATAATAACAGTGCAGAGGCGGTTTTCAGACCAGAAGGTTTGGGAGCCGCTTTTTTATTGGAAAAACGCAGAAAGGAGGTAATAAAATCCTATGATACAGGAAGAAAGCACGCAGAGGACGGTTGCGCTGATGATCAGGACGTCAAGGCTTACCGAGAGCATTCTGAAGAAAGCAATGATCATGTACCTGAGAGAAGCGAATAACAGGCCTGAGACTCATGGCAGGATTTCAGTACGAAAGCTTCTGGGAAAGGATCAGGGAGCAAATACCATGGAGATCAATAATGCCAACATCCGGACCTTTAACAGAGTGGCTGCCAGATACAACATTGACTATGCAATCCAGAAAGATAAAACACAGGATCCGCCGAAATATGTTGTTTTTTTCAAGGGCAGGGATGCGGATGTGATTTCAAGGGCTTTCAAGGATTTCTGTGATCTGAATGAAAGGAAACGAAACCGGGTTTCCCTGATAGAGAAGCTTAAGAAATTAAAGGAAGCCAAAATCGAAAAAGCCGGAAAAGCAAGGAAAAAGGAAAAGAATATTGACCGGGAGGAGAGCCGATGAAGGGTATCGGGAATATCAGCATGAGTACCTGGATCATAGGTATTCTTATCATTATCCTGGCGATATTTCAGAAGGTGCAGAAGTCAAAGAAGTTTCGTCCCGGCAAAGAATACGGCTCTGCCCGCTGGGGTACAAAAAAGGACATAGCACCCTTCATAAATCCCGACTTCAGGCAGAATATCATCCTAACCCAGACGGAAAGACTTACGATGGAGGGCAGACCGAAGATCCCGAAAAACGCCAGAAACAAGAACGTGATCGTGGTTGGAGGAAGTGGTAGCGGCAAAACCCGTTTCTACGTGAAGCCGCAGCTTATGCAGATGCACAGTTCATACGTGGTAACGGATCCGAAAGGCCAGATCCTTGTCGAGTGTGGGAAGATGCTGCAAAAGGGAGTACCGAAGATAGATCCTGACGGAAATGTGGTCAAAGATCCCGAAGGGAAAACAGTATATCAACCATATGAGATCAAGGTCTTCAACACCATCAATTTCGACCGGTCGATGCATTATAATGCTTTCGCCTATATCCGAAGCGAGAAAGACATCCTGAAGTTGGTCAATACGCTTATGGAAAACACGAAGGAGGAAGGAGCACAGGGAGGGGATCCGTTCTGGAACAAAGCGGAGAGGCTATTGTATACCGCATATATCGGGTACATCTGGTATGAAGCGCCTGAGAATGAGCAGAACTTTTCAACCCTTATCACGATGATAGATCTGAGTGAAACCCGTGAGGAGGATGAAGAGTACGAAAATGTGATAGATCTGCTGTTTAAGGAGCTTGAAGAGAAGAACCCACAGCACTTTGCAGTAAGGCAATATCGGAAGTACAAATTAGCGGCCGGGAAGACAGCGAAATCCATACTTGTAAGCTGCGGAGCCAGGCTTGCTCCATTCGATATTGCCGAGCTTCGGGAGCTGACCTCCTATGATGAGATGGAGCTGGACAAGCTGGGAGACAGGCTTACCGCTCTGTTTGTAATCATCTCCGATACGGACAACACCTTCAACTTCCTTGTCTCGATCCTGTACTCACAGCTCTTCAACCTGTTGTGCGAGCTTGCGGACAACGTATATGGAGGGAGGTTGCCGATCCATGTCCGGTGCCTGCTGGACGAATTCGCCAATCTGGGAAAGATACCTCAGTTTGAGAAGCTGATAGCGACAATACGTTCGCGTGAAATATCGGCTTCTATTATTTTGCAGTCAAAATCCCAGCTGAAAGCATTGTATAAGGACAGTGCAGATACCATTGAAGGAAATGCCGACTGTACACTTTTTCTCGGAGGCAAGGAAAAGACAACTCTGAAGGAACTGGAAGAGATCCTGGGAAAGGAGACCATCGATCTCTTCAATACATCTGATACCAGAGGCTTTCATCCATCATATGGAACCAATTACCAGAAGACCGGAAAGGCATTGATGTCACAGGATGAAATATCGGTAATGGACGGGGGCAAGTGCATATTGCAGCTGAGAGGAGTGAGACCCTTTCTTTCGGATAAATACGATATCACAAAACATAAGCAGTATCACAAGCTCTCGGATTATGACAAGCGCAACACATTTGATATCGAAAAGTATGTCAAGAACCGTACTCACGCAAAGATAAAGTACACAGATACCGTGGATGAAGTCTTTGATGCCGGTAGTGATTTTATTTGAGGGAGAAGAAGATGAGAGAACACAGCAGATCACCAACTAAGCCCTTGAAGGCCATGAAGTGGCTGAAATAAAGGAACAGAGAGCGTTAGAAAAACTGGATTAAGAACAGGGCGTAAAGCCCAAAAGTGTAGGTGGAAAGGTAACTTTTGGGTCTCGCGCCCAAAAGCAGCCTTTCTCAAAGGATAAAAGAGAAAGGAAAACAAAACTATGGGATTCTTCACAAGTGCAGTTACAACCCTCAGAACCGTCGTGACAGCCATTGGCGCAGGAGTCGCAGTCTGGGGGATCATTAACCTGTTGGAGGGTTATGGCAATGACAATCCCGGTGCAAAGAGCCAGGGAATCAAGCAGCTCATGGCCGGAGGCGGAATCGTGATCATCGCAACACAGGTGATACCGCTTCTTTCGAGCCTGTTCTCATAAGGGAACAGGCTCATGGGAGCGATAACAGACCGGATCAGCGAATATATAAGAGATATCCTGACAGGC
>JAILQQ010000204.1 GCA_024698885.1 Lachnospiraceae bacterium
CCATACTGCAGGCATTGAGTATATCTAAAATCCAATTTTCGTTCGATTCGGACTATTGACTGTTATACCGATATCTTTTATAATAGTATTGGTTTACATAATTTATCAGGGAATGAGGGGGAAACTGCAAATGGCGGAAACGCATCTGAACTATCACGACCAGGTCAACGTGAATAATACCCTGCGGCTTCGGGAACTGATCCGGACGCTGCCTTCCTTCTGCCGGCAGTTCTTTTTAGGCATCAAGGATACCACCTCTACGAGAACAAGGCTGGGCTACGCATACGATCTTCGTATCTTTTTCGAATATCTGCATGACTATAATCCGATCTGCGGCAAAATGGAAATAACCGATATCCCGATTGAGATACTGGAGCAGCTGAAGGCCGTCGATATAGCGGAATACATGGATTATCTCTCCTACTACAGAAAGGACGGCGTCGATTTCACCAACGACGAAAGGGGAAAACAGCGCAAGCTTGCCTCTTTGCGCAGCATGTACAACTATTTTTTCTCCGCCGAGATGATCGAAAAGAATCCGTCGGCGCTCGTACAGATGCCAAAGCTTCATAAAAAAGAGATCATAAGACTTGATCCGGACGAGGTAGCTAGACTCCTTGACAACGTGGAGGACGGGGAAAACCTGACAGAAAAACAGTTAGCGTTCCATAAAAAGACGAAAGTCCGGGATCTGGCGCTTTTAACCCTGCTCCTTGGCACCGGGATCCGTGTCTCCGAATGCGTGGGGCTTGATATCAAGGATCTGGACTTCAGAAATAACGGGATCCTGATCCGCCGCAAGGGCGGTTACGAGGCAGTCGTTTATTTCGGGGACGAAGTGGAGGAAGCACTGCTCTCCTACCTGGAGGAACGAAAGCATATCATACCGGCCGCCGGTCATGAGGAAGCCCTCTTCCTTTCTCTGCAGAACAAGCGCCTGACAGTCCGTTCCGTGGAAAAGCTGGTCAAGAAATATGCCCGGACTGTTACAACGTTAAAGAAGATCACCCCGCATAAGCTCCGCAGTACCTACGGTACCAATCTTTACCGGGAAACCGGCGATATTTATCTTGTAGCGGAGGTTTTAGGCCATAAGGACGTAAATACGACAAGAAAGCATTACGCCGCCCAGGATGAAAACAGGCGGCGCATGGCCGCGAACGCAGTCAAGCTGCGGGAACCGGTTTAAGAAAACCTGCAGGTTCGGGGGGTGAACCTGCAGGCTTAAGGAAATGATTCGGTCTGCACGCAGACCGAATCGGCATTAACAGAAGTTCATGCCTAAGCGCACGACTTGCAAAGCAAGTCGGCGCAGAGGGGGTGACCTGCAGGTTCAGGGGTGGACCTGCAGGTAAAGAAATATCCGGTCTGCAAACAGACCGAATCCGCATGAACAGCTTCATGCCTAAGCGAACGACTTGAAAAGCAAATCGCCGCAGTTCAGGGGAGATAATACGGTATTATAATATAATTGCCCGGAATCAACCCGTTCTCCCCGGTAACATGCAGGTGATTCATAAAGGCAACCTCTTTCATGTAAGCTTTCTTCGATTCATATTCGTCAGTCATATATTGCTCCGCAACCGATTCCAGGGTATCCCCTCCGTAAATCATGATGCTCTTATAGTATTTTGTCCCTGCGGTATCCTGATCCGCTGCATAGGCACGGCTCGTCCCGTGAAGGATCATGATGACGGCAACGCAGAAAAACATCAGAGCCAGAAAAATCTTTCTATATCTTCTCCACAAGCAATATTCCGTTTTTTTCCGGGATCCGATCGCCGCCCGCACCATTCTGCCCGCAGACCGCATCATTTCCTCTTTCCTGCTCTTTTCCATTCTTGCCGCTCCTCTCATGATCCGTACTGCTTTCTCTACAGGTCGTGCGCTCAGGCATGAACCTGTTCATACCGATCCGGTCTGCTACTGCGCAGGCCGCATCATTTCCACTTTTCAGGCCGAACCAGATTACAATGAATCGAACGTCTGTTCTTGATGTTATTATACGAACATACATTCGATATGTCAAGAGAAAAATCGAACAAATTTTCGAAAAAACTGTTTTCAACCCAGGGATATTATGTTATAGTAAACGCAGTAAGAAATTGCGTTTGCTACAGCACTCCGCGGGGATGCGCACGGGTTTTGTAAGGAAATATGCCGCAGAAAACCGCCAGGATCCGGTGCGGCAAGCGACAATACGAAAAGAGATCCGGCGTTTCGGCGCCGACGGGGAAAAAGGGGATTAATATGAGAAGAAAAGCAAACGGCCTGACGGCCAAACAGCAGGAAATACTGGATTATATTAAAGAAGCGATCTTAAGCCGCGGATATCCGCCGGCGGTACGGGAGATCTGCGATGCGGTTGGCCTGAAATCCACCTCCAGCGTGCACGCGCATCTCGAAACGCTGGAAAAAACGGGCTATATCCGGCGGGATCCGTCAAAGACCCGTGCGATCGAGATCGTGGATGACAGTTTTCAGATGGTAAGACAGGAAATGGCCTCGATCCCGATCGTTGGAACCGTCGCCGCGGGGCAGCCGATCCTCGCCGAGCAGAATATCTCCGGTTACTTTCCTCTGCCGGTTGAAATGGTACCGAACAGCCAGACGTTCGTCCTGCGGGTAAAGGGCGAATCCATGATCAATATCGGGATTTTTGACGGGGACCAGATTTTCGTGGAATGCACGAATTCCGCAAAGAACGGAGATGTGGTTGTGGCTTTGTTGGAGGATTCCGCTACGGTAAAAACCTTCTATGCCGAAAACGGTCATATCAGGCTTCAGCCCGAAAATGACGCGATGGATCCGATCATCGTGAATGAAGTGACGATCCTCGGAAAGGTGTTCGGTGTTTTCCGCCGTATGTGATGATTTATGGCAAACGGCAGCTCGTTATTCCTCTTCACTGTAGTTATCCTGGTTATCCTGGAGTTCTTCCATTTTTATGACTCTGGAATCGCCCCATATCCTCTCCAGGTCGTAGAAAGCCCGGGATTCGGTATCAAAAATATGGATGACGATGTCCTGATAATCCATTAAGACCCAGCCGGAGGTATTACTACCCTCTATTGCTTTCGGGCGGATACCGGCCTTATATAATTTTTCTTCGATCTCTTCTATCATGGCGCCGATCTGATTCTTATTGGCGCCTGACGCGATGATAAAATAATCTGCCATGATCGAGAGACGGCTGATATCCAGCACCGAGATATCCGCCGCTTTCTTGTCTTCAAGTGCCTTTACGATGATCTTTACCTGTTCTTTTGCTTCCATCTTCTAATCCTCTCCGCGCCAATTTGCTTTGCAAATTGTGCGCTTAGGCTCGAACCTGTTCGTGCCGATTCAGTCAGGTATCCTGACTGAATCATTTCCTCTTCTGATAATATAAAAATGTCTTCTCCGTCATTTCATCGATCGGAGCCTCTGTTTCCTTTAAATAATCAAGCATCCCCGAAAGGATCCTCACCATAGCCTGATCCAGATCCAAAAAGCAGAGTTTTCTGATCTCAGGCAGCGTCTCTGTATGATTCCGATAAGGCTCGATATAATCCGCTATGAAAATGATCTTTTCAAGGAGTGTCATGCCGGGTTTTCCGGTCGTATGACAGGCGATCGCCGAAATAACCTCTTCATTCGTTACACCGAAGCGCTCCTTCGCAAGATAAGCCCCGTATTTCGCGTGGAGAAGCGAAGGATTGCATTCTTCGATCTCCCGTATGGGAATCCCCTTTTTTCTGCATTTGAGCAGCAGTTCTTCATTGGAATAGCATTTTGCCGCGTCATGCAGCATTCCCGCCGTAAGCGCGTCGTACAGAGAAGCGCCGTGCACCATGGAGAGCGCGGCCGCCGTATGCGCCACTGCCACGGTATGCCGGTACCTGCTTTCCTTCAGGCTCTCTGCCATCTTTCTGTCGAGGGACTGCAGCCTTTTGATCTGTTCCTTTGATAATATCATTTCCATGTCAGATGCACCCGGCTCACAGCGGCAGCAGCAACACCGGCTTATCCTTCTTCGGGCGGTACAGGACGATCTTTTTCCCGATGGTATGCACGACCACGGATCTGGTACGGCCGGATAGCATTTCCGCGACGTTCTTTACGTCGTCGGTACAGTTTTTGAGCAGCCCGACCTTGATCAGCTCCCTGGCTTCCAGTGCTTCGTCCGCCGCCTTCACAAGCTCCGGACTGACCCCTTCCTTGCCGACATGCAGGATCGTATCCTGCAGGGAGGCCTGTCCCTTTAAAAATGCCCTCTGTTTACTGGTCAACTCCATAAAACCCTCTCCTAATTAGCGTAAAATTCAAAGGCATGCCCGTAGATCTGGACCGTATCGCCCTCGTTGATCCCAAGGGCCTCCAGCTCCTCGATGATCCCGTTTTCCCGCATGAATTTCTGGAAGAACAGAAATCCCTTTTCAGCCTCCAGATTGGTATATCCGAGCATTTTTTCGATCTTCGGTCCTTCGACCCGGTAAACCTTATATTTCGGATCATATTCCACCGTATAAGGTTCTTCCTCCGCAGTATGTCCCTCTATCACGTATTCCGAAGGGAAAACCACCGGCTCGAGGTTGATCTCCGATAACAGCTGCTTCACGTAGGAAAGCAGCTCCCGGATTCCCTGCCCTGTCGCACAGGAAACGGGGAATACCCGTACTCCCTGCGGTTCGCAGGCCTTCCGGAGCTTTTCCGTGATCTCCTCCGCTTCCGAAGCGGTCACGCAGTCGAGCTTATTGGCCGCGATGACCTGCGGACGCTTCGCGAGCTCTTCATTATAGTTTTTCAGCTCCAGATTGATCTTCTCTATATCCTCAAGGGGATCCCGTCCTTCCACGGAAGCGGCGTCCACCATATGGATCATGACCCTGGTCCGCTCTATATGCCGTAAAAAATCATGGCCCAGGCCGACGCCCTCCGACGCGCCTTCGATCAGTCCCGGGATATCCGCGATAACAAAACCGTCTATATCCTCATAATCAACAACGCCCAGATGCGGCGTCAGTGTCGTAAACGGATAATTCGCGATCTCCGGCCTGGCGTGGGAAACGCAGGATAAAAAAGTCGATTTCCCGACGTTCGGAAAGCCTAACAGACCGACATCGGCAATGACCTTCAGCTCCATCTCGATCGTGAGCTCCTCTCCGGGTCTTCCGGGCTTTGCGTACCGGGGTGCCTGCATGGTTGAAGTGGCATAATGCTGATTTCCGATGCCGCCTCTGCCTCCCTTCAACAGCACGACACTTTTTTCGACGCCTGACATGTCGAGGATCACCTTTCCGGTTTCCGCATCCTTCAGAACGGTCCCGCGAGGCACTTTAATGATCAGATCCTCGCCGCTTTTTCCTTTTCGGTTGCGTTTGCCGCCGTCCTGACCGTTTTCCGCCTGATATTTCCGGACATGACGAAAGTCCGCTAACGTATTCATGCCCTCGTCGATCTCAAAAATAATATCGCCGCCCTTGCCGCCGTCACCGCCGTCCGGTCCTCCGTTCGGAACATATTTTTCGCGGCGGAAGGAGACATGACCGTCCCCGCCTTTGCCGCTTTTGATGTATATTTTTGCCCTGTCCGAAAACATAATTTTTTTTATACCTTATTGCGCAAATAAAGGCTCTAAACCAAACGTTTAGAGCCTCTGACATCATCCGGATCCGTTTAATCCTCTTTCGGATAAACAGACGCCTGTTTCTTATCCCTGCCTAATCTCTCAAACCGCAGAACTCCGTCTACCAGAGCAAACAGCGTATCGTCTCCGCCCCTGCCTACATTGGTGCCGGGATGGATCTTCGTCCCGCGCTGTCTGTAGAGAATATTACCGGCCTTCACAAACTGGCCGTCGGCTCTCTTCGCGCCAAGTCTTTTCGCTTCGGAGTCTCTGCCGTTTTTCGTCGAACCGACTCCCTTTTTATGAGCAAAGAATTGAAGGTCTAACTTAAGCATTTCTATACCTCCTCGAATTTTAGCTGTAAAAAACGTTTACCATACTGCTTCTGCACATCCTGAAGGCCCATCATCATCGTTTCCATTAAGAGCTGTCCGCCCTCGTCCGGCGCTTCCAGAAATTCGATCGTCAGTTCACTGCCGGCAGCGACTTTCACCTTGCTGTCCGTGAGCTCTGTCAGAGCGTTTGCCGTATTGAAGGTCAGCATCGAAACGGCCGCGCAGACGATATCGTGGCCTGCCTCCGCATAATCCGCATGACCGCGGCATTTAAACAAACGATATTTTCCATGATGCGTGATGATCTCAGCCTGAATCATGTCCTGATCTATGCGTTGATCGCGTCGATCTTTACCTCAGTGTATGCTTGCCTGTGGCCGTTTTTCTTATGATAGCCGCTTTTTCTCTTGTACTTATAGACAATGATCTTCTTTCCGCGGCCATTGCTTACCACAGTGGCGTCTACCGATGCGTTTGCCACATCGCCGCCTACCAGAAGCTTATCATCGGAAACCGCGAGCACCTGATCAAAAGTAACCTTTTCGCCGGCCTCAACGCCAAGCTTTTCGACCTTGATCACATCGCCCTCAGAAACCTTATACTGCTTCCCGCCTGTTGCAATAATTGCGTACATTTGGCACCTCCTGTTATTTTACTCGCTGGCTTCGGCAGGGAGCATTGCTTCCCTTTTAACCCCGCCACGCGGCATACCCAAGCATAATAGCATATCATTTCCGGAATGTCAATTCCTATTAAAGGAAATGATCCGGTCTGCCTTATATGATATTACTGATTTTCCTCATATTCGGCCTTGATGGTCCGGTACAGCTCAGCCCGGCTGCAGTTTATATACGGATTCACATAAAAGACATTCAGTACGCCGCAGGTTAAAACGCCAAGCAGCAGCCACCCGATAAAGGAAAGATCAAACACGAACATCTTCCATTTATTGCCGTTCATCATATGTCTCGAAAGCGTGATCGTATCATTGGCGCCAAGCTCCGGCTGGTCCGCGCGGATATAAGGTACCAAAGCATAGGAATAGGCTTTGATTATGCCCGGAATGATAAACAGTAACGTCCAAAGGAACAGATAAAGGCCTCTCAGAAACATGGTCAGCACATTGCCGCCCCAGCTCGGCGAAAAGCCTCTTCCTACGGCGTCAAACGAGGCCGGCTCCTCACAGTTTTGCAGAAAGAAATTCTGAAAACCGACGGTTAACGGATTAAATACCAGAATCCTAAGAAGACTGACAATAATACTGATCACCATAACCGCTGCCACGATCGCCATAAGAACCGCCACGATCGCCGCGCTCTGCTCCTCGTTGAGCTCCTTGTAAAATTTCCAATCCTGTACGGAACTGATGTTCGCGTTATCCCCGACCACCTCATCCGAAATATTCTTCCGGCTGGTACCTGCGATCGATCCGTACCCGCCGCCCATAAGGACCAGCATAAGCAGGGATACCACCACCGTCAGGATATAATTAGCCTTCATGGCCTCTTTGCCGCGGGCTTTTACTTCTTTTCTGCTCCACATATCTTCTTCCTTTCCCCGGTCTGTCAGCAGACCGAATCATTACCTTATCTGTGCCGATTTGCTCTACATATAACTCGAGTGAGTATAGCATAAGACATAATTCTGTTCAAGCGTTTTGCTCATAATCCCGCCATAAGAAGCTCCACATACGCCATCAGAAGCGGTCCGGTCCCCTTGGCATCATCCTCTGTCACAGGTTCGCTCAGATAATAGGAAAGGCTGCCGTCACGGTGCGCCTTTCCCCCAAGCCCCGCCACCAGGCAGATGCCCGAAAGCCCCGGCGTGCCGTCCTCCTTCCGGCGCAGGTATCTATCCGTGATACCGTAAAAGATCTCTTCCCCGATCTTCCGGAAACGGGCCGGAAGATATTTTAACCTTGCGCCCTTTAAAAACGCGTATGCGATCAGTGCGGAGCCGGAGGTCTCCGGATAATTGCCGGGCGCCTCGGGATGGTTCAGCACCTGATAAAACATTTTGCTGTCAGGATCCTGTACCCTAAGAAGCGCGTCCGAAAGCTCATAGAGCATGTCCTGAAGCGTCCTGTACTCGTAATACATTTCCTCTCCGATGGCTTCCGCCGTATCTGCCAGTGCGGCGATAAACCATCCTGTCGCCCGGATCCAGAAATTCGGACTCAGGCCGGTGACCGGATCGGCCCAGTACATCCTTCGGCTTTCATCATACCCATGATAATAGAGCCCCGTGACCGGATCCCGCATCAGACGTCTGACATTTTCAAACTGGTGAAACGAGTCAGAACAACCGGTCCGTTTTCGGTAGCGGCGCTCATATTCCATGTAGAAGGGCTGCGCCATATAGAGACCGTCGAGCCATACCTGATCCGGATAGATCTTCTTATGCCAGAAATTTCCTTCCCCGGTTCTTGGCTGGGATGAAAGCTGGGCCCTTATGGTATCCATGGCCTTTCGGTACTTTTCCTTCCCCGTCAGCTCATAAAGCGCAAAAAGATTGCAGGCAGGACGGACATGATCCAGATTATATTCCCTCATGTCATAGGTCGCAATGCTACCGTCCTCCCTGATAAAATGATCCATAAACGCGTCGGCAAAGCGCAGATAACCGCTCCGTCCCGTCATCTGGTAAAGCTTCAGGACAGACGCGATCATACAGCCGTCTATATAATTCCATTGATTGGGATTGCCGCTCCTTAGCAGTTCCCTGTTCCATATCGGCCTTTCGGCGTCCGAATGCGCAAGCAGATACCCGATATAGCTTTCAAGCAGCTTTCCCGTTTCCTCTCTTGTCATGACGGATATTCGGTGCAGAGCAGCCGGTAGGGTGCTTCATCCTCCTCGATCTTCGGGAATCTCCCGACCGTCTCAAAAAAGCAGTTGTCATGGTCATCATCATTGCACATGGAAACCTCTCCGATCAGAGCCGGTCCTCCCTCCGACGGTACCCGGAAAAGGTGGTACAGATACGGCGTTAACGTCATGCTCTCCCCGGGATGCAGCGTAACGGCACCGCCCGCGGGAAGCGTCCGTCTGATGCCGTCGCAGCTCACCGAAACGGGCGTATCCAGCTTTTCCCTTGCTTCATTGCCGTTCCACAGCTCTATGATCAGATCATTGCCGCCGCGGTTGATGATATCTTCCATTTTATACCAGTGATAGTGCGTACACATATACTGTCCGGGATACATCATCATAAGCTTTTCGGCATAGGGCTTCGGATATTTCTTCTGATCATGGGGGTTGCCGTTACGGATCGTAAACAGGGCAAGTCCACAGTCAAAGAACCGGTTCAGCCCGAAATCCGTCACGTCCCAGCCAAGCTTATTCTCCCGGATCTCCTCTGTTTCCGCTTTGACAGAAGCCCATTTTTCCGGCGCAAAATCCGCAAAGGGCGGCAGCGCAAAGCCCTGCTTCTTCGCCAGTTCTTCCATATCCCTGATAATGCGGTTGATCTCTGAACGCTTCATAATTATAACGCTTTCTCGTAGCCGCAATCTTCACAGAATGCCTGGGAGCCGCTGAAGCATTCAAACCATGTTTCTTTTTGGCATACCGGACAATCAGACTTTTTCCTGTACACGGCTCCCCCATCGATACCCTTTTGCCCGTTGCCGCCGCCGTTTACCTTTTCCAAAACGGCTTCCGAGATTCTCTTATTCTGCATCATTTTTCATACCCCTTTCCGCGAAAGATCCTTTGATCAATTTCATTCAGCGCCGATCCGGTCCGCTTGCAGACCGGATCCTTTCCATTATTTCCATATATTGATACGCATCAAAACCGCAGATGTCAAAAAAAAATCCGACAAAAGGCCTCGCCGTCTGTCGGATCTTTTTTTCGTGGAGATAGGGGGACTCGAACCCCTGACCTATGCGTTGCGAACGCATCGCTCTCCCAGCTGAGCTATATCCCCATACTGCGCCCGTCGAGCGGACTTAATTATTTTATTCCAAAATAATCATTTTTGCAAGAAAAAAATGAAGAATCAGGAATAAAAAATATTATGTAAACCTCATGCGCAGATCCTTTAACACCCGTTCAAAGTATTCCGGCACAGGCGCCTCTGTGAGGATCCTCTCTCCGGTCCGCGGATGGGTAAAGCCGAGGGTCCGGGCATGAAGGGTCTGCCCCTGCAAATGATAAGGTGTCTTGATATGACAATATGTCTCATCCCCTAAAAGCGGATGGTTCAGATAGGTAAAATGCACCCGGATCTGATGCGTCCTGCCGGTTTCCAGACGGCAGCGGACGAAGGTGTACTGCCCGAAGCGTTCCAGAACTTCGTAATGGGTAACGGCCTCTCTGCCATTATGGTGATCAACGCACATCTTCTTCCGGTCCTTTTGATCCCTGCCGATGGGGGCGTCGATCGTCCCCGTATCCTGTAAGATATTGCCGTGTACGATGGCGATATATTCTCTTTCAACGGAATGCTCCTTTAACTGGGCGGCTATGCTCTCATGCGCGGCATCGTTTTTGCACGCAATAACGGCGCCCGTCGTATCCTTATCGATCCGGTGTACGATCCCGGGGCGCAGAACGCCGTTGATCCCGGAAAGATCCCTGCAATGATACAGCAGCGCATTGACAAGGGTTCTGCTGTAATGACCGGCAGCCGGATGCACCACCATGTCTTTTGGCTTGTTAACGACGATCACATCCTCGTCTTCATGTAAAACAGACAGCGGAATATTCTCCGCCAAGATATCCGGGATCACAGAATCCGGCGTGCGAAGAAGCACCTCGTCTCCCGAAAGGACCACTGTACTTGCTTTGCAGCCTTTTCCGTTCACAAGAACGTTCCCCTCTTTGATCAGCTTCTGCAGATAAGCCCTTGAAAGCTCGTCCACCTGCGAAGCCAGATATTTATCGATCCGAAGACCGCTTCCCTCTTCTTCTGCCCTGAACGTATATTCCTTCATTTCTTTTTTATACTCATTTCCAGTTCCTTCATGTCCTCTTCCTTATATTTAAAGAGGAATAAGAGCATCAGGATCACGATGGAGCACGAAACATACATATCCGCCACATTAAAGATCGGGAAATTGATGATCTTGATATAGATAAAATCAACGACATAGCCGTTGACCACCCGGTCGATCATATTGCCGATGCCACCCGCCGCGATCAGGACGAGCAAAACCCGCATAACCCCGTATTTTTTCATGACCGGCATCCGCCAGAGGATAAAAAGGATACCGCCCACTACCACGACGGAGACCGCGATAAATAAAAGCTGATGGCCGGACAGAAGCCCCCAGGCCGCTCCCGTATTGCCGCCGGGCAGATAGTAAAGCTGTAATATTTCCGGGATCAGGTCAAACGCCGGCTGATCCTTTAAAAACATGACCGCAGCCTGTTTTGATGCCTGGTCAAGAACGACTAACACGATAATGCAAACGATATCCACTGCCCACCGTATCTTGCTTCGATCTGTTTTTGGCACCTGCGTTTCATCCGGCAAAACCGCCGGTCCGTTTTCCTTTTCCATTTCCATATCCTGATTCATAAAGTACTCTCCAGTTCTTTCAGCGCATCATGCATTTCAGTTTCCGTTACATCCCGAAAGATCTCCGCTTTTCCGATATCCTTTAACAGGATAAATTTAAGGCCTTTTGCGTCGTTTTTCTTGTCGGATCCGGTCAGCCGGATCACAGCGCCGATATCCAGGTCTACTACGGAGATCGGCAGGCCGAAGGGGACGAACATATCCCGCAGCTCATAATATTCCTCGGCGCTTAACAGCTCCCGTTTGAACGCGATATATCCGGCCGCCACGCTGCCGAGAGCTACGCATTCTCCGTGGGACAGGCGGAAATCATAGAATTTCTCAAGGGCATGTCCCAGAGTATGCCCGTAATTCAGTATCGCCCGTTCTCCCTTCTCGTAAGGATCGGCCTCTACCACCAGGCGCTTGATATTGACGCTCCGATAGATCATTTCCTGTAAGACAGAGGGTTCCTTCTCCATGATCTCCGTAAAATGCTCAATAAGCCATGTATAGAACCTCCCGTCGCGGATAAGTCCTGCCTTCAGGACCTCCGCCATGCCGGAGGAAAACTGGCGCGCGGGCAGCGTCTTCAGAACAGAAATGTTCATATAGACAAGCTTCGGCATATAAAACGCCCCGACCATGTTTTTATAGGCCTCAAAATCCACGCCCGTCTTGCCGCCGATGCTCGAATCCACCATGGAAAGCAGCGTCGTCGGGATCTGGATAAAGGGGATGCCGCGCATATAGGTTGCTGCCGTAAAGCCGGCCATATCGCCGGTCACGCCGCCGCCCAGCGCGATGATACAGTCGTTTCGGTTAAAGTGCTCACGGATCAGGAAACGATAGGCTTCCGATACGTTTGAAAGCTGCTTGTTTTCTTCTCCGGCCGGGAACGAATAAATGAAAACCTTTTGAAAGCGCTTCTTAAGCGCCGCCGAAACAGCCGCCGCATATAAATCGTTTACGTTGGAATCCGTAAAGATCAAAAACCGGCAGTCCGGCTCAAACAGCTTCCCGACCTCTTCCGCCAGAGCATCAAAGCTTTCTTCAAAAACGATCTCATAGCATTTTTTATTTTCAAGGGCAACCGCCATTCTGTTTTTCATATCGTCACCATAAAAAGCGCCCTCTGCCTGCCGGCAAAGGGCGCTCTACCATTCTGATCCTAGAATCTGTTCTGCAGAGCCGAGGCAAGCGGCGCGTCAAAGGCACCAGACAGGATTTCCTGGAAATCTCCGGAAATATCCACGCTCTTCGGCGTAATAATGAAAATATGGCTTGAGATCTTCTGCAGGTTTCCGCCGATCGCATAAGTCGATCCGGATGCGAAATCGATGATCCGCTGCGCCACATCCATATCCAATCCTTCCATGTTCAAAACAACGGTGCAGTTATCAAGCAGCGTATCCGTGATCTCCCGCGATTCGTCCACAGAGGTCGGCTTTACTACGACTACCGAGTTGCCGTTTGCCGTCGTTCTCGCTTTTCCCCTTAACGACGCCGAATTTCGCGGCTTCCGGGATTTATCGTCCGGTTCGTCTTCTATCGTCGCGGAGCGGATCGGCTTCTTATTATTTTTCCGGGACGAAGCCGGAGGCTCATCTAAATCATCCTCTTCGTCAAAATACTCGTCATCATCGTAATCGTCGTCGTTCACTCTGATCGAATCGAGCAGCTTGTCTAAAAACGCCATAATATACCCTTTCTGATAAATCCCTTATTGATATGCTCAAATCCAGCTTTATCTTTCCCCAAAGATGGCCGTTCCGACGCGGACATGGGTCGCACCCTCTTTGACCGCCGCCTGAAAATCGCCGGACATTCCCATCGATAAAAACTCCATTAACACATTATCTATGTTTTTTTCTTTGATGTCAATGGATAATTGACGCATTTTCCGAAAAATAATGGAATTCTCCCCGGGATCCGTCACGTAAGGCGCCACGGTCATCAGGCCTCTGATCGATAAATTGGGAAGCTTTGCCGCCTCCCGGATCAGCTCTGTGCAATCCTCCGGCAGAACGCCGAACTTGCTTTCCTCCCGTGCCATATTGACTTCGATCAGGACTTTTACATCCACGTTCTTCTTTACGGCTTCCCGGGATATCTCCCGCGCGAGCTTGTACGAATCCACGCTGTGGATCATATAGGCCTTATCTACGATATATTTTACCTTATTTGTCTGTAAATGTCCAATCAGGTGGAACCGGATATCCTTCGGCAGCTTTTCGTACTTCTCGACGAGCTCCTGCACCCTGTTTTCTCCAAAATCCCTGACGCCGGCCTCATACAGCTCCCGGATCATTTCCGCCGGCTTTGTCTTGGAAACCGCGATCAGACAGACCTCTCCCGGGTCTCTTGAAACCTCCCGGCAGGCATCTGCGATCTGATCTGAAATGTGGTCATAGTTTTCTTTTAACATGATGATGCGGATCCTTTTTTATTTTTCGAATGTATATGGGCGGGCGGCGCGGGGTTGGCTGGCACGGGGACAGAGGGCGCCATGCAGCTTGCTGCATGGTCGGCTTGCGCAAGAAATCGCTCTCGCAAGCTAGCTTGCAGAGACGGTTTTTTGCGCAAACCGGACATGGCACTGCGTGCCATGCTGCCCTCTGTCCCCGTGCCAGCCACCCCCGCTTCTTCCAACCTTATGCCTTACCAAATCATCCTAATTATAGATAAAATCATCCTCTTTGACGCTGTCGCCTTTCAATACGATATGATCGTATACACTTAACCCATATTCCGTATTGGATTTCACGATGGAGTACTCGTCGTTCTGGTACAGGATCGTGATCTGCTTGAAATCCGCGTATCCTTTATTGATATTATATACTCCGATCAGGGTTCCCTGTTTGCTGACGGGATATTTTTCGTCCGAGTCGGGCTTTACCACGTAATCCCCGATGGCGAAGGCGCTTTCATCCACGTACAGTTCATCATCCTTCTGGTTATAGATCGTTGCCTTCACAAATTCCGCGGAAACCGAGCCGTCCTCCAGAAAAGTCTCCCTCATAAAGCCGGTCTCATCGCTGTTGTCACCCTGCACCAGATAGGATACCGGGATCAGATAGAAGGATTTTTCGACAATCGCCGAATTCGGAATCTTTAAACCCTCCTCGGCGTTTGACAGAAGCTCGACCTCGATAAAACGGTCCATCGCAAAGGTGATCATGGAGTTATTAAAATCAAGCTGTGCGAAGATCTGTCCGTCCTGTCTTAAGATCGATACCGCCGCCCAGGAGGTATAATTATTCTTGAGGAAACGCACGTTGATATAGCTTTCGTCCTCTAACTCCTTGCACTTATCCTCGTCGATCTGGACAATGATGCTCCAGTTCTCGCTCGTGACAAGTTTATACGCCGGCTCTCCCTCCGCGATCAGGTCATTGTTGTGGAACTGCTTTTTCTGATACTTTTCCCGGTCAAGGCTTTCAAGCGTTACCTCCTCCGGGGTCATCTCCTCGTAGCCGTCGTTTGAGTAAAGGACGATCCCGGATTCTCCCGCGTAGCCAAAGCTGACAGAATCCGCCAGATTCGCCGCCGAAAGGGAATCGATCCCCGAAAGCACCTGATAATTGGCCAGCTTAACGACTGTTCCCTCTATATCAAATTTAAAATCATAGGTTTCCGAGAAATTGACGGGAGAAAACCCTGTGGAAAAAGCCGAGATCTGGGTTCGCAGCTCATTCATATCCTCATCCGAGAGCGCAACGCCTTCATCGGCTCCCTTGCTGAGCATTTCGGAGATCTCGCCGGTGGAATCGACGGTGTAGACCATCGTATTCTTCGCAACCCGCTCCCCCTCTCTGGCGTAATAATTCACATAACCGGAATAATTGCTCGGTACAACGGCTTCCTCACGCAGAGCGAGACCTACATAGGTATTATTTACCGCCAAAGACCCGAGCTGTACCTCATAGGGCGTGATGGGCGAACTGCGGAAGTAGGAAACGATCACGATAACAATATACACAAAAAGAACCGCAAAAATTACGAGCCCCAGATTAATGTTAAGCGGCGGCCTGTATTTTACGATCTTCTGTGATTTGGCGTTTCTGCCTCTCCCTGTTTTCCTTCCCCTCTTCTTCTTTGCCAACGTTAATTACTTAAAGCGAAACAATCACCAGTGATTTCAGATAATCCGAAAGCTCCGCTTCATTCATGGACATACTGATAACAAAATCGACCGTAAACTGATTGGAAATTTTTTCAAGCTTCTTGATAAGCGGCTCCACAGCGTTATGATCCGCCACATAACCGATATCCAGAAAGCTGTCAAAATACATTTGGGCAAGATCATGATCCTGTGATACGATCCCGCAGACGAACCCCATGAATTCCTCGGTGCTCTCGAGCGGATATTCTGATACGTTGATCAGACGTATCTTGTTTTTGAGTTCATACATATGCTTGGAGTTCTTGTCCAGATAAACGATATTTCCCGTTGTCGTTGAAACCGCGTTATTGACATTCTCCAGCAGGTACTTGGTCTTGCCCTTACCCTTGTCTCCGACAATTAACTGTATCAATATACTGTCCTCCTTATCATTTTCTGTATATAAATGTAAGATAATAACTATTATAGTAGATTCAGCGCCAAAAAACAACCGCCTACGGAATATATTGCAGCAGTGCGCTGGTCTGGTTATAGACGCCTTCTCTGTCGGCCGCGTTTAAGACGACGGAGATATACGGCTTGCCGGCTGCATCCTGCGAGAGAAGCACGAGACAGGAGCCGGCCGCCTTTGTCGTACCGGTTTTTCCGCCAACGACCTGAATGCCGGGCGGTGTTTCCTTTTCTCCGCGCAGATACAGGTTTGGTGACTGCAGATCCATCTGCTTCGGATTCCCGGCCGCATCGGTATAGGTGAAGGAATACTCCATCGTGCTGATCAGCTCAATGAATTTTTCGTTCTTGACGGCCGTGTTGAAGATCAGATAAAGATCGTAAGCTGTCGTATAATGCTCCTCGTCCGTCAGGCCGTTGGGATTTGTGAAATGCGTATTGGTGGCGCCAAGAGCCAGGGCCTCTTTGTTCATCAGATCCGCAAAAGCCTCTACGGAGCCGGAAATATACTCCGCAATCATGACCGCTGCGTCATTGGCGGAATACATCATTAAGGCATGGAGCGCCTGATCAAGCGTCATCCTGTCCCCTTCATGCAGCGGGATCAGCTGTGCCCCCGATTCCGTGATCAGGACATTCTTCGAGGCGATCAGCGTATCCTCCAATTTCCCGTATTTCAGGGCAAGATAGGCCGTCATGATCTTGGTCGTGCTGGCCGGATGCAGCCGTTCATGAACGGCATCAGAGATCAGGGTCTCTTTTCCCGAAACATCAAAAAGCCCTTCCGCGGAAGCCAGGGAAAGCTCTACGGTGTCGGGCCTGATATCCGCATCCGTCACGCACAGATCGGCGGCAAAGGGTTTTGCGCTGTCCGTACTGACGTTTGCGTCCAATGTGTAAGCCGTATTGGGATTGTCGATATCAAAGGGCATTTCAAAATCAGCTCCGCAACCGGTAAGGGCCGCGAGCCACAATACAGAAAAAAATACCCCTATCCCCCTATTTGTACATCTCACGCCACTCCATATCCCCTCTATCCAGTGACTTGATCAGCAGCTCTGCCGTAGCCAGATTTGTCGCGATCGGTATGTTGTGCACATCACATAACCGCAGAATATAGCTGGCATCCGGTTCGGTGCTTTTCGGCGAAAGCGGATCGCGCAAAAAGATCACAAGGTCGATCTCATTCTGCTCGATCTGCGCGCCGATCTGCTGCTCGCCCCCCAGATGTCCGGCTAAGAACTTATGGATAGAAAGATTCGTGACTTCTTCTATCAGACGGCCGGTGGTACCTGTTGCGAACAGCGCGTTTTTGCTGAGGATCCCGCGATAGGCAATACAAAAGTTCTGCATGAGCTTCTTCTTGGAATCATGCGCGATCAGTCCGATATTCATTGTAACCCTCCAACTGCGCCGATTTGCCCGGCAAATCGTGCGCTCCGGCATGAGCCTTGGTTCATGCCGATCCGGTCCCCGTGCAGGCCGGATCATTTTCTCCATTTATAAAATATCATTGCAGATAGTCATTAGACTGCAGGCCGACATTCAAAACCAAGCCGATCCCGATAAAAATACTGACAAGGGAGGTCAGGCCATAGCTGAAAAACGGCAGCGGCAGGCCGGTATCCGGCAGGATCATCGTCGTCACACCTATATTGATAAAGGTCTGAAAACCAAGCAGCCCCGCCATGCCCCCCGCAATGATCATACCTGCCGTATCTTTGGCCCGGATCGCGATCAGAAAGCATTGCAGGATAATGACAAATAACAGGATGATAATGCCGCAGCAGCCGATAAAACCCAATTCCTCTCCTGCTATCGTGAAAATAAAATCCGTCTGGGCCTCTGAAATAAAATTACCGTTTTTCACCGAACTGATCACGTTATTGTTAAGCCCTTTTCCGTTAAGCTGCCCCGAGCCGATGGCCGTGATCGAATTGATCTGCTGATAAGCCTCCGTAGAAGCGTATTCATCCGGCTTGATCCACGCCAGGATCCGCTTCTGCTGATAATCGTTTAAGATCGTCTGCCCTTCTCTCGTGACCAGATTGAAGAACAGGACCAGCAGAGGGATCGAAACGGCGATCACCGGAAGCACCACCTTGTAGCTCAGCCCGCCGATAAACATGATCGTCGCGAAAATGGCTAAGATCATCAGCGAGGTAGAAAGGTCCGGCTGGTCAAATATCAGGTAAAAGGGCGGAATAACTAACAGAACACAGATCAGGATGATCCGGAACGTATTAACGCTCGCCCTATGTTTCATAATAAACTGTGCATAGAATAAAATCAATAAAATTTTAACGATCTCGGATGGCTGAAAGCGAAAGCCGCCGATCTCAAACCACCTGGCTGCGCCGCCGCCGGTATCTCCGAAATATTTGACGAGAACAAGGAGCGCGATGGCTGTCCCATAGATGATCCAGTAGAACCGCAGGATAAAGTGATAATCCACGAGGGAAACGATGAGCATCGCGCAAAAGCCGATGATCAGCCCCTGGATCTGCCGGCTCTGCAGCTCCTCCTTGGCGCTACCGATCAGAAGGATCCCGATCACGGAAGCCGCGATGCAGCACAGCACCATAAAAAAATTATATTTTTTGAACTGATAATTTGCAAACCAATCCTTCATAACGTCAGCTGCTCTACTGTCTCCGGTGTTATTTCCTCGATCGTCAGGCCATCCTCGCCCTTCCGTTTAAAAATGATCTTGGGCAGACTCCGGGATTTAAAAATGCTTTTTCTTCCAAAGGTGGTCAGACTGCTTTCGCCGACGCAGACCTTGATCGGCTTGATCTCAAGGGCGATCACAAAGCGCGACATATCGCCCCGGATCCCGGCCCTCGCCGTTCCGTACAGCGTACCGAGTATGATCACATTGCCGGCGCTTAAGACCTCTCCGCCCGGGTTCACGTCACCGATCACCACAATATCCCCGTCAGCCTCCACGGTTTCCCCGGCTCTGACCGTTCCCTTATAATAGCGCGTCGTGCCGGACGGCTCTCCGCCCGGAAAGTGCAGGCCGGTTTTCACATAGTGCCGGTTCCGTTCGTCATCCGCGTTTCCTAACGTACAGATAACGGTCAGCTCGGAATTGTCACTGATCGCATCCGCCAAAAGCCTCTCCTCCTCCGGTTCGAGTTCCCTTCCTTCAAAGGAGATCACGAGCCTGGCCGAACCGAAAAAACCCGACGAATCCCGGAATTTCTTCCCAAGCGCCGCAAACAGCTCGTCAAAGGGAATATCCGGGTTCAGAATGACCGTCAGGCCGTCCTTTTGTTTTTTGATCACCACTTCGTTCATCTTTTAGTCCTCTATGATCTCCTGCTCCGAGGTATCCGCGATACCGTTGATCAGCGCGTCCTTATCCTCTAGTCCGAAGTAATACTTGAAAACATCCGCCGCAAGCGCCGCTGCGTTGGCGGAGGTATAACCGTAGGCAATGCGGACGGCTACCGAGATCTCCGGGCTTTCATAGGGCGCATACCCCAAAAACAGCGCGTGGTTCGTCCGCGATTTGGAGGTCTGGGCGGTACCGGTCTTGCCGGCCACCGAAAGCTCGAGATTACTCAGAGCCTTTGTTTTAAACGCCACTAACCGCATACCGCTGCGTATGGAATTCCAGGTGGATTCCCTGAGGTCTACGGTATTTCGCACCGTCGACATGCCCCGTTTCTTCACAGTACCCTCCGGCGTTTCAACCCGTCCCACCAGGGACAGATTATAGCATTTGCCGCCGTTTGCGATCGCATTGACATAGCGGGCCAGTCCGATGGTCGTATAGTTATGGGAACCCTGTCCGATGGCGGAGTCGATGGGCAGCGTATCAGAGAACTTCGGTTCGTTTTCTTCCATTTCGATGCCGGTTTTTTCGGTCAGGCCGAACTGGTCCGCATAGACCCTGAGCTTGTCAAGGCCCAGCTGTTCATTATAGTTCGTCGTCATCAGATTGGTACTGAGCCGGTATCCGACCTCATAAAAGAAGATATTGCAGGAATTCTCGATGGCGTGCGTCACATCAAGACTCCCGTGGCCGCCGGGATAGACCCAGCAGGTTTTTTCGATATCAAGGCTTTCCACCCGGTAAACGCCCTGGCAGTTTAAGGTCTCCCCGATATTGATCACGCCGTTCTCAAGCCCCGTAGCGGCGCTTACCATCTTAAAGGTAGAGCCGGGTGCCGTCATCTGCTGTGTCGCGTTATTATACATGGGGCTCGCCAGATCCGCCATGAGCTTTGCGTAATAGGCGGCATCGATGGTATTGGTCAGGCGGTTCGCGTCATAGCCGGGATAGGTCACACAGGCTAAGATCTCCCCGTCCATATTCATCACGACGCAGGAACCGGAGCAAGGATCGAGCGCAAGCTGCGCCGGCGTTATTTCGATATTGGCGATCTTATTGATCATAAAATCATAGGCGGTACGGGCGCCGGATTCCACCTCATACTTCTCCGCGCTGGTGCCGTAGATCACATTCTGCTCAAAGAGCAGCATGCAGACATCGCGTCCGCTGATATAATTATCCCGGATCATATACTTATA
>JAILQQ010000254.1 GCA_024698885.1 Lachnospiraceae bacterium
AAGCGCAATGTTGCCCACGAGGACGCGCCCGCCGATCCGGTATTCGTCGCGATAATACTTTCGCCCCTTGCTGTCGTTATAAAGCTTCGTGATCGTGTCGACTTCAAAAATCGCTTTATGAATGCCATACTTTGCCTCAAGCTCCTTCCGACGCCTCATTGCAAGTGTTGGCGCAGCCTGTAATTCCTCATCACTGAGGGAATCAATCGGATCTATGTATTCCACACTATATCCGTCTTCTCCCGGCTTCTGCCAGAGGGTGCGGATCAACGGATATACAATGCGGAGTGAATCCGCGTTGTAAAAGGCCCCGCTTGCATCCGTCCGCCCCGAACGATCGTTTGCTCAAAAAGCGGCAGGATCTCGGAAAGACACATACAGCCGATCGCATCATAGCTCGTATGCAGAAGCCCTGCAGCTTCCTGCGCGCAGTCCATACAGATGTACGCATCAAGAAGCCTCATGTGCATGAGCTTTGGCAGCTTTTTCCCGCAGATCATGCAGCTTTCCGGCTTCTTAATGCTGTCATAGGCAGCAATGGGGTCGGCATATTTGTTCAGCCTGGCACGAATCTTTGCGGCAGGAAGATAATCTTCTTCATCCTCCATAAATACAAGACGCACCTTCTTTTCGCACTCATTACAGTAATCTCCATCCTTGCAGATGTTGCCCGGTCCTTTGAATTCATTTCCGCACACCACGCAGATCTTAGTTCCTATTAATTTCATCATATACACCCCATCATCAGTAAAAGTGTTGCAAGCAACATGTCCGACTGTTACAAACTTGCTGGAGAACGCCTAAGCGAGCAGAGCTTGAGGATCCATTAAAACAAAGCTGAAATCCTTCAAAACAGAGACTGCTGTTCATATTCCTGGCTCCTCCTAAGCTCAGGCATTTTCATTTGAAGGAATTCCTCTGTTCTTCCGCTGTCAGTGATCCAGTCACTTATATGCTCCTTTTTAATGATCAGGGGCATCCTGTCATGAACAGGTCTCATGGAATCATTTGCTCCGGTTGTGAGGATAACAAAATGGGGTATATTATCCTCCATACGATATAATCCTCCCAGGAAAACCATTCTCGACCCGGGAAGGCTGAATGTCACTTTTTCCTTAGCTTTGTTCCACTCGTAAAAATGTACTGCGGGAACAGCGCAGCGGCGGCTTATAAGGCTGTCACGAAATAACCGCTTCTCACCCGCGCTCTCAGAGCGGGCGTTGAATATCACGCCTTTGCCTTCAAACCCTTTATATCCCCATATCATGCTTTCGCAGTACAGTTCTCCCCTGTGCCTCAAAATGACCGGAGCTTTGTCCGTCGGGGAAACCTCTCTCCTTCCAATGTATAGATCTTCATCTGTTCCACTCACGATCTGTTGGATATCTTCCAGCAAATATCCGTCCAAATAATACCTTGCACACATTCTGCCTACTTTTCCTCAAAAAACTCTATTTCTTCTCCCAACGGGCCATAACAGAAAGCCTCTCTGCCACTGACCTTTACATGGTCAAGATTTCATTAAACCCCGATCAGAAAAGAGCGGGTCTCGAGAAAACGCTAACACATTCTCCCGGCAACTGTAATACTCTAAACCCGATATCTTTCGCTTTAAGCAGACAATCACTTACAAGTTTTTCTCCGATATGCTGCCCTCTGCACTTAGAATTTACCGCATAGCTCGCATTACATATATGCCCACATCTACCAACATTATTCGGATGCAATATATATAAGCCAACTATCTGACCATCATCTTCTGCTACACCCGTATAGCTCTGTGAATCAAAGAACTCTTTCCCTGACACAGAATCAAGAAAGTCTTCCTGTGGAAATGCTATTCCATCTTCAACAACCTCATTCCAGATGTCTATCATCTGCTGAAGGTCTTTTTCCTCATATCTCCGAATTATCATTTTAAATCCACCTCGTCAATGAAGGACCGAAAGAGCAGCCAGCGTTCCCGCATTCTTCTTCAGCCTCTTAAATACATACACTTGAAGCGCAAATGCGAGCACTATCGCTACGACAACCATAATTATACCGAAGGCCTGCGTCAATTCATCTTCAGCAGTTATCAGTTTATTTACAGCTAAGGTATCATAGATCGTGTGAACAGCCTGTGCTCTTGATATCTTAAGAGGATATTCCCAATCGATCATCTTTTTGTACAAAAAGCCCAGAACAATTATCACTACTATGGAATAAATGAAAGTTAATAGCATGTTTTACCTCCGTCTCAAACATTCTGCTTTGGGCCGACCGCCAAAAACATGCCGCTTACAGCTCCACACACCTCTCGGAGCCTTCCCATTCCTCCTCCAAAGGAAGAGGCCATCTTTAAGAGAAGTGTTTTATCAACGGGAAGCATATCCTTAAGGCAAGCATCCAGATTGTCGTCCTTTTTTCTTTCATTATCCGCCGTACATTATCCGTATCATTTCATCCGGAGACATTGGCTCCAGATGACCATGCAAACAGATCTCCGGATCTGCCTTTCGTATGGTTTCCTCAAGCCGCCCTGCAAGCAACGGATCCACAGTCCACTCAGGATAAACTCCGGAAATCGAATCTCCCAGGATCAATACCTTTTCATCTATTACTTCGATCAGGGTAGAATCATCAGTATGAGGAGACTCTGCCTGGAATATCCTTAAGGGACAATTTCCC
>JAILQQ010000260.1 GCA_024698885.1 Lachnospiraceae bacterium
CATGCCGATTCGGTCTGCTCGCAGACCGAATCATTTCCTTGTCTGCGCCGATCCGCATACGGATCATTTCCTTGTTTTATCATACAGGAGAACAAAGGTCTCGTAATGATCCCCGGTATAGTAGATCAGCCCGTCATTTGAGTAAATGAGACGTTTTGCCCCGCGCTTTTTCGCCCCCAGGGTATCAATATCACATTCATAATATATCCGGCCCTTTTTTTCCGGCAGCTTTCCTTCGTAATTGCCGAAATAAGTACCGCCGATACACTTTCCGGGGGCGTATTCCTCTAAGGAGCCGCCGGGCCAGCCTAGCGCCTTTGCTTCTTTTTTCGTGATAAAGTTGGAAGGGAGTCTGTTATAGGTATAAAGATACAGAGAGACGTCTTCCTTTGAGGTATAGCTGCCGTTTGGGTCGAGCGTCCGGGTTTTGTCCGTGCTCCCGCGCCCGAAGCCGCACAGCAGTAAAAGCAGTAATACTGCTAATAACAGATATCTACATTTTTTCATATCAATTCTGTTTCTCGCATTCGCGGATCAGCTTCAGAATGATCTCAATCGCGTTATTCTGACCCTTTTCCGCCATTGCCTTTTGGTAGCTTTCCCGGTTTTCATAGACTTCCCGTATTTTCTCAAGGAGCAGCTCCTTCGTCAGCTCCTCTTCCGCGATCACGACAGAGAAGCCCTGAGAGGCAAAGGATTCCGCGTTTAAGATCTGATCGCCTCTGCTGCCCTTTTGCGACAGCGGGATCAGGATATTCGGCTTATTCAGTGCCAACAGCTCACAGATCGCGTTCGCGCCGGCCCGGGAGATCATGAGCGTCGAAAGCGCTAACAGATCCTTCAGCTCGTCCTTGATATATTCATACTGTCTGTAGCCCTCGGTCTGCTCAAGAGACGGGTCTGTCTTTCCCTTTCCGCAGAGGTGGACAACGTTAAACTGCTTTAAGAGCTCAGGCAGGATCATTCTGACCGCCTGATTTACGGCAACGGAGCCCTGGCTGCCGCCCATGATCATGATCACCGGCTTATCGTCGTGAAAACCGGTAAATTCCCTGGCTTTCTCCGGGTCTCCCTGCTTCAGCTCGTCCCGGATCGGCGTCCCCGTTAAAACTGCCTTTTTTTCCGGCAGCTTCGATAACGTTTCCGGGAAGTTGCAGCAGATCCTTTCCGCCGACGAGAAACAGAGCTTGTTTGCCAGTCCCGGCGTAATGTCGGATTCATGGATGATCACCGGGATCTTGTTTCTTTTTGCCGCAATCACCACCGGTACCGCCACAAAGCCGCCTTTTGAAAAAACGATATCCGGATCCAGGACCTTTAAGAGCTTATTCGCTTCCGCAAAGCCCTTTAGGACCCGGAACGGATCCGTAAAATTCTGAAGGGAAAAATAACGTCTGAGCTTTCCGGCGGCGATGCCCTGATAGGGGATTCCCATATCCTCCATTAAGGATCTTTCAATGCCCTGATAGGAGCCGATATAGTGGATATCGTAATCTCTTTCCCTGAGATACGGGATCAGTGCCATATTCGGCGTTACATGGCCGGCTGTTCCGCCCCCCGTTAATACTATTCGTTTTTTACCCGCTGCCATACCCTTTGATCCCTCTTAAATATCGGCGGCGATATCGATGTTTTCGCCGGTAAGACCGACGTAAGCGCCGTCCTTTGCTTCGGCGGATTCCGCATGGGCTAACAGCCATTTATTACAGGCGGTCATCCACTTATCCTCGTCGTTTAAGGCGTTAAGCTTCGGAACGGAGCCGTTGGTACCCTTGGGTAGAACGATCGTCACCTTGAAGCCGTCTCCCTTCTTTGCGGAGCAGGGCGCATAATGCAGGGTCGTCTCGTAGACCTGCACGACCTGACCGCGGGCTGCGCGGAAGGCCTTGACCTTAGCGGTATCGAGCTTCCCGTCAACGATATCATCGGCCTTTGCCAACAGAAGGATGAAGTCCGTTGATCCGATATTCAGTTCACTGTCCCGGTGGTATTCCAGGCAGTTGAGCTTTGTATTATGGCCGTTGCAGTAGCCGATCTGGATCGGCATCCCGCCGTAGGCGTTATTCTGCAGCGCTCCGAAAATATCGGTATATTCAAGAGCTGCTTCGCTCATCACATATTCAACGCCGTCGGGAAGCGGCGTTTTTTCCTCGAGCGCCTTGAGAAGGCCCGCTGTATCATAACCGGTCAGGACTTTTCCATAGGGCTTGAATTCTTCATCTGAAACAGAATAAATCTTCATAGGTTTCTCCCTTCTTTTTCATCTTGCTTGTTTTGTCAATTCCGGGAAACGAACAAAAGCTTGTGTTTTGTTTGTTCCCCGCACCGGATTCTATGAATCCATCATACTATATCAGCGGGAATTTGCAAGAGAAATCACGGTTTGCTATAATCTGGATCATGAAAACAAAAAAGAAAACGGTGCTGTGCGTGATCCTTGCGCTTTTGATCGCAGCGGATCTGATCATCAGCGAGATCCTGTTCCTTTTTGCGCTGGGACGGCCGAAGAAGGTGCATTCCGATGTCATGCCGGATCCGGTTACCACCGAGGAGGTGCAGGATACTGTCAGCATGAACCGGAAGGCTCTTCACGAAAAGACCGACGCATGGCTTGAGAGCGCGGAAAGAGAAAGGGTAACAATAGAATCGGAGGACGGCCTTTTACTGGTGGGAGAAATGTTTTTTACGGACAGATCCTCGCATCTTTGGGTGCTTGCGGCGCATGGATACGGCTATACCGGAACGAGGCAGGCCATGTATGACTATATGCTGCCCTATGCGGAACGCGGGTATAATGTATTAACGCCGGACCTTCGCGCCCATGGCGAGAGTGAGGGCCGTTATATCGGCATGGGGTGGCTGGATCGAAAGGACCTGACCCGCTGGATCGATCAGATCCTTCTTGAGGATCCGGCAGCACAGATCGTTCTGCACGGGGTCTCCATGGGAGGCGCCGCCGTTATGATGACGGCAGGGGAGCCGCTTCCCGGGAATGTGAAGGCCGTCGTGGAGGACTGCGGCTATTCCTCGGTCTGGGATATGTTTTCGGACGAAGCGAAATATCTGTTTCATATTCCGGCGTTTCCGCTGCTTTATACCGCAAGCTTCCTCTCCGGACTCCAGGCTGGTTATACCTTTCAGGAGGCTTCTTCGCTTGACCAGATCAAAAAAGTGAAATGTCCTGTATTCTTTATCCATGGAGACCGGGATAATTTTGTGCATACGGATATGGTGATGAAGTTGTATGAGGCCTGCCCCACGGAAAAGGATCTGTTTGTGGCGGAGGGCGCCGGCCACGGCGATGCTTATTATATGGATCCGGACAGTTATATCCGGGCGGTTTTCTCTTTTCTTGATCGTTGCGGGATAGAGTGACGGCGCTATAAGGAAATGATCCGGTCTGCCTGCAGACCGGATCGGCATGAACGAAGGTTCATGCCTAAGCGCACGATCTGCGAGCAGATCGGCGCAGTAAGGAATAATAAACATTATGACAAGAACAGAAATACTTCAAGAGATCATAGGGCCTCTGACAGGCTGGTACAGCATAAACGCAAGACCGCTGCCCTGGCGTGAGGCGCCATCGCCGTATCATGTCTGGCTTTCCGAGATCATGCTGCAGCAGACGAGGATCGAGGCGGTGATTCCCTATTATCACCGCTTTCTCTCTGCTTTTCCGGATATCGCTTCTCTAGCGGCGGCCGAAGAGGACAGTGTGTTAAAGCTCTGGCAGGGACTCGGCTATTACAGCCGCGCGAGAAATCTCCACCGGGCAGCAGGGCAGATCATGACAGAGCATGGCGGCGTATTTCCCGATTCCTATGAAAAAATAAAAAAGCTCGCCGGGATCGGCGAGTATACCGCAGGCGCCATTGCCTCCATTGCGTTCGGGATCCCGGTGCCGGCTGTCGACGGAAACGTTTTACGGGTCCTGAGCAGGCTGCTCTGCGATGAAAGGGATGTTCTGCTTCCGGAGACCAAAAAGGCGGTAACGGGGGAGCTTCTTGAGATCATGCCGAAAAAGGAGCCCGGTATCTTTAATGAAGCGCTCATGGAGCTTGGGGAAACCGTCTGCCTGCCAAACGGCATACCGCTTTGTCAGGAATGCCCGCTCAGAAACGATTGCCTCGCCTGTAAAGAAGGGCGGGAGAGCAGCCTGCCGGTGCGGACGGCAAAAAAAACGAGACGGATTGAGAAAAGGGTGGTATTCCTGATCCGAAACGGCGATCGTTTTGTTCTGCATAAACGGGAGAAAAAAGGACTTTTGGCGGGACTCTGGGAGCTGCCGGGAATAGAGGGAGAGGAGCCTGTTTTACCGAAAGAATGGGGTTTTTCCGTCATCTCGCTGACAAAGAGCATAGAAGCGCGTCATATCTTTACGCATCTCGAATGGCATATGCGGTTATATATTGCGGAAACAGCTGCGGATACCTTACCGGATCCGGAAAGCTGGGTTTTTACGGACAAGGCGTCGTTAACGGAAAGCTATGCGCTGCCTAGCGCCTTCCGGGCCTTTCTGCCCCTGTTACCCTGAATGGTTCATACCGTTTCGGTCGGTTTTCCGGCCGGATCATTTCCTGCTTCCGCCGGTTTCCCCGTAAGCTCCTCCGGTGCTTTTTCCAAAACTCCTTCCGCCGGTTTTTCCGTAAGCTCTTCCGATGATCCTTCCAAAGACCCTTCCGATGACTCTTCCTCTTCCTTCGGGATATAATTGTCAAAGGCCTTTACGAACAAAAACGAGGCGCCGAAGGCTGCCAGCGAGAAAAGGATCAGGATATGCAGGATCAAAAGCCTCGGGAACAGATAACCCGACAGAAACACGACAGCCCAGCAAATCACTGCCGTGACCGTTGTCAGCAAATGCCGGCAGCTCATTAAAAAGGAGTTGCGATAGGTATTTTTGATCGTATTGTCAAATTTCGCGAGGACCGGGAAAGAAAAGGTGACGGTAAATAAAAACAGGAGAGAGACGACCATGATCACAACCCGGACTACCGTAAAAACGGGAGTTCCCGGGTCGCTTATCCCGGGAACCTTCCCGTTCAGTACCGAAAAATCCAGGACCATAATGCCGAGGACCATCAGATCGAGGAGCCACATGATAAGCCCCTGTCTGAAATTCTGCTTAAAGGAATGGAAATAACTCCTTACGATATAGGATTCCTCATTGCGGGTCATCTTCAGCGTAACATAGTAAAGCGCTGTTACAGCCGGTCCGATGGTGATGACCGGAAGACAGCAGACAATAAACAGCAGATTCAGGATCATCAGATCAGCGACCCGGTTCATGAATTGGACAAAGGGACTGTCCAGATTAAAAAATTTACCCATAGCAGAATAGATACTCCATTGGTGTATAGCGGATACCGTCTGTTTCTATCTCGTGGTCCGTATCCTCAAAACCGATCTTATGATAAAAGCCTACGGCAAAAGGGGAGGAATTTACGGTCACGCCCCGTACCCGTTTCCTTTTGGCGTCGGAGAAAAAACGGTACATCATGGCGCTGGCGATCCCGCGGTGGTGGAAGTCCGCCTGCACAAAGAGGAGGGATACGTGGGTGATCCCCCGGACGCCCAGCACCCCGATGATGTCGCCGGTATCCCGTAAAAAGGCACCGTAGGCGATATATTCTCCCATGATGAACATCCGCTTTAACATCGGATCCCTGATAAAGCTTTTGAAGCTTTTGATGCCGGCCTTGCCGTAATCCGGCGCCTCAAAGATCAGAAAGGTATCCCATGCCAGCTGGATCGCGTCCTCCCAGTCCTTCCGCCCTAAGCTTCGGATTTCAAAATCATGGATATCCATCACGCTTACTTCTTTTTCCGGGAAAACAATCCGCTGAAAAAGTCCTTCACCGTCGTCGTCACGTTTTTGAAGAAATTTCCCGCCGCGTTGACTACAAGCTTGCCAAGACCCAGATCCTCGAGCTTTACATCCTTGATATCGAAGGTGCCGGCATCGATCTGATCCTTGTATTTCGCGTAGATATCTTCTGCCTGGTCCGCCAGTACATCAAAGCTGATCCCCATATCCTTGATCCGCATCATCAGATTAACGATACTCTTGATATCCTCCTCGGAAAGCTCCGTATTGAATTCCTTCATGCCCTTGCGGATCGCCGCCTCAATCTCCTCCGGCGTTTCAAGATCGTTGGCCGCGATCTGTGCCTTGATATAAGAGATCAGTTCCTCCGCTTCGGTGCTGGAATCGAGGGTCGCCGAGAGCTCACTGGTAGTGACTAACTCATTTAACGCGACATCTAATGTATTATCGGGAACGTCCTTGCCGGACATATCCTCATAAGCCTTCAGCGCGCCGATCAGGGCTGCCGTTCCGGATACGGAGGAAGGGGCTGCCACCGTGATATCCGCGTTCTGGACGCCCGCCGTGATCAGGGCGTTTCGGTACATATTTTCGGTACAGTAATTGATATTATGCGTATGGACGACGACGCCGTAGCCCTCTACCGCCGGCCGTACCAGAACGGAGGAAAGCGATTTCGTACCGATCACGGCCGGTGAGATATAGGTATCCAGATTCGCGTGCTCCTCCGCGTTTGTGACGTAGACCACATGATATTTTTCCAGATCGGCCGGATTGATGCCCATGAGCGTTAAGACCGTGTTCAGCTGCTCTCCCGAAAGATCGGCGCCGAGCGCGAGATAGGCTTTGTCATAGGCAACCGCCGCTTTGGTGTCTGCCGGTTTCTCAGAGCTTATTTCATTTCCGGAAACCGTGCCCTGGGACGCGTTTTCCACCGTGATCGTACCGGCATCGGACGCGCTTACGGGAATGAGATTCCCAAGCGTCATGACGCAGGCTAACAATAGTGCAATGCTTCTTTTTCCCTTCATACTTATACTCTCCTTTCTCTTAGGAAATGATTCGGTCTGTTTATCAGACCGAATCGGCATGAACAAGTTCATGCCTAAGCGCACGATTCGCTTTGCGAATCGGCGCAGTGCCGATCCGCTTGTGGAGTGTGCGCTTTAACAGATCTCCGCACCGGAGGGCATTTCGCTTTCCGGCGTCATCAGGGCAAGCTTCCCTTCCGCGTCTTCCGCGCAAAGCAGCATCCCTTCCGACATAAGTCCCGCCATTTTGGCAGGCTTTAAGTTCACTAAGACCATGACCTTCTTTCCGACCATTTCCTCCGGCGTGTAAAATGCCTTGATACCGGAAAGGATCTGTTTTACCTCATTGCCGATCTTTACCTTCGAGCAGAGCAGCTTCTTTGACTTCGGCACTTCTTCGCAGGCGATGATCTCACCTACCTGAAACTGCAGTTTTGCGAAATCATCATAGCTGATCTCAGGCTTTTTTTCGACCTGAGACGGTGCTTCCTCTTTCGCCGGCGCGGTTTCGGTTATGCCGTTTTCCTTTTCGTACTCTGCTTTCTGCTTTTTCTGGATCTCGGAAACCTGTGCCAGGATCTCCGCCGCATCGAGCCTCGCAAAGAGGATCTCCGGCTTGTCCGTGACCTTCGTGCCGGACGGTGTCAGGCCAAAGGAAGAAAGCGTTTCAAAGTCCCGTGCCTTTGTCTGCAGCTGTGCCATGATCTTTTCGGCCGTGACCGGCATGAACGGGGCTAACAGCGTACTGCCGATGCTGATGGCCTCGGTCAGATTATACAGAACCTCCTTTAACCTGGCGTGCTTTTGCTCATCTCTGGCCAGTACCCAGGGCTCCGTTTCATCGATATATTTGTTGCAGCGGCGAAACAGCGTAAAGACTAAGGAGATCGCGTCCGCGATCCGAAGCTCCTCCATCTTTTCCTCCACCTGCCCTGCGGTCCCCGTTACGAGCTGTTTCAGCTCCTCGTCGACCGGTTCGGTAACACCTGTTTTTTCAACGATCCCGTCAAAATACTTATTGCTCATGGAAACCGTACGGTTCACCAGATTCCCGAGCACATTGGCCAGATCGCTGTTAAAGCGCTCGATGACCAGCTCCCAGGTGATAATGCCGTCGTTTTCGTAAGGCATCTCATGGAGCACGAAGTAGCGGACCGCGTCAACGCCGAAGAGCCTTACGAGATCATCGGCGTAAACCACGTTTCCGCGGGACTTGCTCATCTTTTCGCCGCCCTGTAAAAGCCAGGGATGTCCGAAGACCTGCTTCGGCAGCGGCTCTCCGAGCGCCATCAGGATGATCGGCCAGTAGATCGTATGGAAGCGGACAATATCCTTCCCGATCAGATGAAGATCCGCCGGCCAGTATTTCTTATATTTTTCACTGCTGTTTCCCTCCGCGTCGTAGCCGATACCGGTGATATAGTTGGAAAGCGCATCGATCCAGACGTAGACCACGTGCTTTTCGTCAAATTCCACCGGAATGCCCCATTTGAAGGAGGAGCGGGAGACGCAGAGATCCTGTAATCCCGGCAGTAAAAAGTTATTCATCATCTCGTTCTTGCGGGAAACCGGCTGGATGAATTCGGGATGCGTGTTGATATGCTCGATCAGCCGGTCCGCGTATTTACTTAACTTTAAGAAGTAGGCCTCTTCCTTGGCCTTGGTCACGTCACGGCCGCAGTCCGGGCATTTGCCGTCAATGAGCTGCGCATTTGTCCAGAAGGCTTCGCACTCGGTACAGTACATGCCCTCATAGGCACCCTTGTAGATATCGCCCTGTTCATAAAGCTTTGTAAAGATCTTCTGTACCTGTTTCTCATGATCCTCGTCTGTGGTGCGGATAAAACGGTCATAGGAGGTATTCATCAGATCCCAGATACTTTTTACCGTTCCCGAGATCTCGTCCACATAAGCCTTGGGCGTGACATCCTTTGCCTTTGCCTTTGCCTCGATCTTCTGTCCGTGCTCGTCGGTGCCGGTCTGAAAATATACGTCATATCCCTGCAGCCTTTTAAACCGCACGATACTGTCTGCCATCACGGCCTCATAGGTATTGCCGATATGCGGCTTGCCCGAGGTATAGGTGATGGCTGTTGTCAGATAATACTTACCTTTACTGTTACTGCTCATGTTTACGGTTCCTCCTTAGATAACAGCGCGCTGTAAATATCCCGCTTACTGACCCCCAGGTCCTTCGCGACGCGCTTCATGCATTCCTTTTGATCAAGGCCCTGTGCTTCGTAAAGAGCCATATGTTCCTTTAAGGAGAGGGAGCGGAAAGCTTCTGTCTCCTTCTTTTTTATTTCCGAGAGGCTTTTTCCCTCGATGACGAGGACATATTCTCCCCGCGGTTCCTTTGTTTCGAAAGCGTCCAGCGCTTCCTTTATGCTTGTCAGGCAGATCTCCTCATGCTTTTTCGTTAATTCCCGGCAGAGGGAAAGCCTTCTGTCTCCGAGGACAGTATATAACGCTTCTAACGTTTTGACCAGATGATGCGGCGCTTCATAGAGAATGATCGTCCGGGTTTCCGAGGAAAGCGCCTCCAGTATTTCCCGCCTCTCTTTCTTATCCGCCGGCAGAAAGCCTTCGAAGCAGAAGCGTCTTGCCGGCAGCCCGCAGGCGCTTAATGCCGTGATCAGCGCGCAGGGGCCGGGGAGTGAGGTCACGGGAATGCCCTGCTCGTGGCAGCGCCTGACCAACACCTCGCCGGGATCGGAAATGGCCGGCGTTCCGGCATCGGTCACGAGCGCGATATGGGCGCCTGCCTCCATTTTACCGATCAGCTCCTCCGCCTTTTCAAATTTATTATACTCGTGATAACTCGTAAAAGGGGTGTTGATCGCAAAATGCGTGAACAGCTTCCGGCTGTTGCGCGTATCCTCGCAGGCGATCAGATCCGCCTCCCGTAATGTCGTGATGACCCGCTCGGAAATATCCGACAGATTTCCGATGGGTGTTGCGCAAAGAAACAGCATGCCCCCCAATTAAAGGTTCCCCCCGTATATATCGATGATCTCTTGTGTATACACGTTTTTGCCCTGATATATGATAAGCGGCTTTTCAACGGTTACCCGCGGCTTTGCGCCTTTTATGGCCTCGATCAGCACCATGTTCGGTTCCCTGTCCGCGTAAGGCTGTACAAAACGAAGCTTTTTCGGCTCAAGATGCACCGCGCACAGAGCAACCATCACCTCCGCTAACCGGAAGGGCCTGTGGATCAGATAAAGTCTGCCGCTTTCCTTCAGCATCCGCGCGCTCTCCCCTGCGATATCCGTAAAACGGCAGAGGATCTCATGCTTTGCGATGGCCATTTCGGGACTTTCATTCTTCAGGCCGTGGCCCGCGGCCATATAAGGCGGGTTTGAGACGATCACGTCAAAGGATTCATTCGGAAAAAGCTCTTTTGCGTTTCGGATATCGCCTTTAAGGATATCGATCTTTTCACCGAGGCCGTTTAAGGCAACGCTCCTTCCTGCCATTTCCACGCTTTCTTCCTGTATTTCAAGTCCCGTAAAATGACGGCCCTCTGTTTTTGCCGCAAGAAGGATCGGGATCACGCCGGTGCCGGTTCCGATATCGAGTACGTTTTCGCCCCGCCTGACCCGCGCGAAATCGCTTAAGAGCACGGCATCGATACCAAAGCAGAATTTATGCCGGTTCTGGATGATACGGTAGCCGCCGATCTGCAGATCGTCGATGCGCTCCGCCTCCCGAAGCGGCGTTTGCAACTCAGTCTTCGGTGAGCTTTGATTTGCCATCGCTCTTCTCCAGACGCTCAAGCTCCTTTAACTCTTCCTCGTTATCATCCTTTTTGCGATCCTTGCGGTGATGCGGCTTAAACTTAAGCTGTTCCACCTTGTATTCCCGGATCTCCTTTTCGTCGCCTTCCTCGATCACGACCTTGACGAGCTGGCGCAGAATATTGACGCTGCTCACCTCGCCCCTGAAGCCATCGTTTGTCGTAACGCTGTCGCCGACATTCGGCATTTTCCGATTCAGATATTCGTAGGTATCCTCTTCATTCTTCAGACAGCACATGAGCCGTCCGCAGATGCCCGAGATCTTCGTGGGGTTTAAGGAAAGATTCTGTTCCTTGGCCATCTTGATGGAAACCGGCGCGAAGTCGGACAGGAAGGTATGACAGCATAGCGGCCGTCCGCAGAAGCCGATACCGCCGAGGATCTTCGTTTCATCCCTTACGCCGATCTGACGCAGCTCGATCCTCGTTTTAAAGACCGATGCCAGATCCTTCACCAGCTCCCGGAAATCGATCCGGCCGTCCGCGGTAAAATAAAACAGCAGCTTGTTATTGTCAAAGGTATATTCCGCCTCGATCAGCTTCATTTCAAGCCCGTGCTTTTCGATCTTCTCCAGACAGATCTTAAAGGCCTCTTTTTCCCGCTTCCGGTTATTCGCTTCCACCTCGTCATCCCGGTTATTGGCCTTTCGGATCACCTCTTTTAAAGGAAGGACCACCTTCTCGTCCTCCACAAGCGTCGGCGGCAGTACAACGGTACCGTACTCTACGCCCCGGGCCGTTTCGACGATGACATGGTCTCCCCGGGAGATCTCCAGATTCTTCGGGTCAAAATAATAGACCTTCCCCGCGGTACGAAATCTGACTCCTATTACATTTATCATGCTCTGACTCCTTTATTGACTGATATTGAAATATAAAAGCTCCATGACCGTCTCAAGACTGACATTGGCGTTTATCTGTTCCTTCGCCTTTTCGATCGCGGAAAGCTTCTCAGAAAGCGCCTCATAGCCTGATCCCTCCGCTTCCTTTTGCAGGAAGGCGAGCTCGTCCCGAAAGTACAGCTCCTCCTTTAGCTCCGCGGATTTTAACAACAGCAGGTCCCGGTACCAGAGGGTCATCAGATTTAAGAACGCCGGAATATTTTCCTTTTCTTCCTTTAGGACGCGGATCGTATCGGTGACGAGGCTCATCCGCGGGTCCCCCGTGGTTTTCAAAAGCCGTACCGCTTCCGCCCGGAGAGAGGAGAGCTCTTCCTCCGTTTCCGCAAGTCTTAAGATCTGGCAGCGAGAAAGGATCGTGGGCAGCAGGCTTTCCGCGTTTTTTGTTAACAACAGTACGACCGCGTATTCCGGCGGCTCCTCCAGGGTCTTAAGCAGCGCGTTCTGCGCCTGCGGATTCATTTTTTCCGCTTCCGGCACCACATAGATCTTATGGCGGGAATAAAAGGGTTTGATCAGGATATCATTGACCACCTGTTCACGGATATTGTCAACGGAAATGACGCCTGGCTTTTCATGGGTTACCCGGATCGTATCGGGGTTGTTCCCGGTTTCCGCCTGCCGGCAGGGGAGACAATCGTGACACGGGGGAAGTCCTCCTTTTTCGCATTGCAGCGCCGTCGAAAAGGCCGCTGCTAAAAGCGCCGCCGTATGACTGTCCTCTCCCTCCAGAATATAGGCGTGGCTGATATTTCCCTGCCGGATGGCGGTTTCGAGCCTTTCTATGATCTTATCCTGCCCTTTGATCTGCGAAAATGTCATGTGAAAATATCCAGGATCATTCCCCGGATCTCATCTACCTTTGAAAGTATCTCCAGGTTATCCTTTTCGTCCTTCATTAATTCCTCCGCCAGCGCGTCAAGGGCTTCATCGATCCTTCGAATAATGCCGTAGACTCTGTGACGGCCCCGCCTGTCGAGAAAATTCTCACGGGAGAATTTATGGGAGCGGTTCGCGATCTCATTCATGAAATCCTTGATCAGCGCCCGGTATTTTTTCATATCCCGGATATCCGCATGCTTGGCAATTTTATTTCCCTGCATCGTGATATCCTGGAACATCAGATTCAGCCGTTCCGAAAGGCCCTCGTCCTCCAGACGGCTCATTAACGTAAAGCGAAAATTGTCGTCTGCCGGCTGGTTTTCCCGTACCTGTTCGCCGGTCTGCGCTGTCTGCGTCATCTGATTGATCTTTAAATCCATAGCGCCTCCTGCGTCGATCTGCCTGACGGAATCATTTCTGCGTCGATCTGATATATTCCCGGATCTCGGAAAGGCAGCTGTTTAAGTCCTCGTTGACAAAGCGCCTTTCTATACCGGCTTTCTTAAGCTTTTCTTCACTGAAATCCTCATCATCTGCCAGAAAACGCCGGCACATTTCCTTAAAGCGTCTGTTTTCCGGCTGCATTTCCCGCGCAAGCGCCCGCGTAAGCCGAAGCCCGTCGTCAAGCTCGATATAGACCGGCAGTACCCGCTCTTTTCCGAAATAGTCCCTGACTGCAAGATAGGAGCTTAAGACGCCCCCCGTGACCAGATAATCATACCGGTCTATGGAAAGATGCTCATCCTTTACCATAAAATACCGCCAGAGGCCGTGGATCGTTTCATAGGCCCTGTCCTCGATGACAAGCCCTCCGCGTTTTAACGCCTGAAATTCCTCCTCCGTTTTAAACCGGTAGGGATCCCCGTCTTGCTCGCCCTCCCGCATCGGTCTGGTGGTATACAGGATGATGCTTTTTAAGGACAGGGAGGGATCCTCCATGAGGAGATGGTAGAGCGTATCCTTTCCGCTGGCACTTTTTCCGAAGATATAATAGATCCTTCCCATTATCTGCTTATCACGTCATCGGTCAGGTACTGCTTATCCTCCGCCGGACGGTCCTCATCGACGATCTTATCCTCGGGAAGATATTCTCCCGGCACATCAATAGGCAGCCGTTTTTTGATCTCCTTGACCTGTCTTCCGAGAAGGATCAGGGTAATGATATCCGTCACGCCGCCGAAGACCAGACTGATGCCGATGATCACGATGACCGCCTGGGCGATGAAATCCGGCTGCAGTATGATAAAAACGCCGACCGCCATGCTCATCAGCGCAAACAGCAGGACGAAAACCCAGCCGTTGTAGCCGGTCCGTACCAGATCGATCGAGCGCTGGAGCTTGGTGACGCCGTTTCCGAAAACGAGCACGCCCATGATAATGGGGATCAGATTGATAAAGAGCTGGCTCCGCCAGATAAAGAGGATCGCCACGAGGATCATCATTACGCCGCTGACGAAGTCATAGCGGTAAACATCCTTCAGGATATCCCGGGTAAAGTAGATGATCAGATTGAAAATGCCGAGTATCCCGAGAACGGCAGCAAACAGATAGCAGATCGTTTCCAGCGTGAACTGCGGAAAGAGGATCATAATAAGGCCCATGACCACGAAGGAAATGGAGAAAATATAGACGTTACGTTTGACCTTCTTTTCCAGAAAGACCTGCCGTTTTGCTTCTTCGTCAAGGGTTCTTTCACTTTTTCTGTTAAAAATTCCCATAACCGTTTACCTCCTGTCTCTGCGCCGATTCGCTTGCGGATCGTGCACTTAGGCTTTTATTTCAATGTGCTTTCATATTCGTCGATCAGATGATCGTATTTTCCGAGATTGATATCGATCACAGCCCGGATCCGTACCGGATCAAACAGCTCTCCCCGCGTGATCAGACGGATGACATCATAATACTCATGAAGCGCTTCGTTTTCGATGACATTTTCCCCGAAAGCGGCGGTATCCTCATAGCCCTCGGGCGGTTTCCGATACATATGCCCGATCCGCCAGTTTTCTTCTTTTTCCGCCGGCAGCTTTGACAGAAACGGATCACCGAGAGCGTACCAGTCGTTTAAATACATATCGGAATTATAATAGATCGAAATACCGGGAACCATCGGTAAAATACCGCCTTTTAGGCCGCAGGCGCGGTATTCCTCGATCCCCTGTTCATTCCAGGCATCCCGGATACAGAGATCGCCGGTGCGGATCAGAGAGAGTATGTTATTGTAAAGGCTCGTATAACGAAAATAGCCGGCCCGCTCATCGGCGATCGGGGAGCTGTTTTCATGGCCGTATAAAAACTGGCTCGTGATCAGTCCCATCGTGGCGGAAAAAACCATACAGCCGAGCAGAAGCCCTGCTACCGTAAAACGGAACCGTCTGTTCTTATAATCCGCCTCGAAGCCGTTTTCATTGATATATAACACTGTTATCAATGAGATCAGGAATGCCGTGGTGAAATGTCGCCCCAGCATAAAATCTCCGCCGATATAGAAAAGATAGATCAAATAGAGCAAAAGCCCGAGAGCCGTGAAGATGAGCCTTCCCTTTTTCAGCAGAAAGGCCGTCACGATCACAAAAGCAATGAATACGATCAGGACCGGATCGCAGAGGGCGGAGGTCAGCAGATACTGAAGGCCTCTGTAGAGGTATTCCCGAAGGGCGATATCCGTCCCGAGCTTGACATAGGCCGTATTCGGAAACGGAAAGCCGTAATAAAAAAGCGAAAACAGCTCCCACAGAAAAAAAGGCAGCAGGCTTAGGAAGCCGATCAGAACCGCCCTGCCGAAGGAAACGAGCTTTCTTCTTCCTATATAAATATAGACTACGGCGGGTACGAACATTAACACCGCGTCCATTCTTGTCAGGGCGATCAGGGAAATGAGAAGCCCCATATAAAAAAGCTGCCTGCCGTCGAAATCCTCATACGCGTAATAGTTTTTAAAAAACAGGGCCGCCAGAAAAAAGAGCAGGCTGTTTTCAAGGCCGCTGGTGGTATAGCTCATAAAGGAAACCGAAGTGATCATCGCAAGAAACAGAAACAGCACCTGCCTGATATTATGACAGAAATGCCTGCAGATGATCCCGTAGGCCGCCGCCGAAAAAGCGATGCAGATAAACAGCGAAATAAAAAACATGTTCCGCACGACAAAATATCCGCAGGCGATGACCAGCGTAAACAACGGACAGGAGGAGGCGCTTGCCCGCTCCCCGATATTATAGACGAAACCGTTTCCCTCTACGAGATGCTTTGCCATGACATAGGCATGATAGGCATCGTCGCTCTGCCAGGCCACCGCGGTGATGATCAGGATAAAGCAAAGGAGCGAGAAAAACCGGTAACGATTCAGGCGATCACTGAAGTAATCGGCGATTTTTATCTTTAGTTTCATTCTGTTATTCCATGACTTTTGCGTATTTGTTCAGAACCCTTTGGCTGTCCTGAACAACTACACTTTTGCTTCGTTCTGCTTCAGATGAAACAAAACATAGAAGGCCTCCGTCACCGACTTGAACTTCAGGCTCGACTTGGAGCCCACATAGGAGATCGGGACCTCTACGGTTCGCAGATTCCGGCAGTAGTAGCGCATTTCCGTCTGGTAAATATGGCCGCGTGACAAAAAGGCGTCCAGATTCATATTTTCGAGGACCTTCCGCTGAAAACCTTCAAAGCCGGAGGTCATATCCTTAAGCTTTGTTCCGAGCACCAGATTCGAAAGCACGGTGCCGCCCGCGCTTAAAAACCGTCTGTAAAGCGGCTGGTTCTGGATCCCTCCCCCTTCGATAAAGCGGGAGCCGAAAACACAGTCGTAGCCTTCGTCCAGCTTTTCGATGAAGCGGGGGATCTCAGAGGGCAGGTGACTGCCGCCGCCGTCCATCTCTATGATCCGTTCCGCGCCGTCCTCAAGGGCCCGCTTAAAGCCGTAAAGATAACAGGTAATGACACCCTTCGATTCTTTGTGATAGATCAGCTTGACATGGGGATCTTCCGCGGCTTTTTTCTCAATGATCTCCTGCGTGCGGTCCTTCGAATACGCATCGATCACCGGGTAAATATATAAGTTATCGTACGGAAGCGCGAGAATCTCTGACAGTACGGCTTCCATGGTGGCTTCTTCGTTGGCCACCGGCATAACGATGATGGTTTTTTTCATGCTTTTTGTTTTTTTATCAGTTTGTCTGCGAGCGCCATGCTCCGTTCCACGACCACGTCGGAATTATAATGCTGCCATTCGCCCCACCGCCCGAGTCCGTATACCCCTTTTTGCCGCGTAAACGAAAGCAGCTCCTCCATGGCTTCGTTCTTGCCGATGGTATTTAAGGGATAGGCATAGGGGTTGATGAAATACTGTCCTTTTTCGGCGGTACTCTCATCAAAACGCGTCAGATTCGTTTCCGTCCAGTAACCTGATGCGCCGGGGCAGAAATTATGCCTGACTAGGATCCTGTGATAGGAGAGCGCCGGATCCGGGTAATAGATCCAGTGGGCCTTTGTATCCAGATTTTCTGCTTTGTAGTCGACGACGATCGAGCTGTATTTTAAGAAGCCGATGCTTCGTTTAAACGTTTCCGGAAGCCCTATGATCTCGGAAAACCCGGTCCATGGTACGGTGGTAATGATCGTCTCCGCTTCGTAAGTCCCGTTCACCGTCTTTCTGTCAAGGTCAAGCGTTTCTGCCGTTACGTTAAGCTGCAGACGGTTTTCAAGCGCTTGCGCCATCCGGCGCCAGACCTCGCCGTAGCCAAAATGCTTCGGATAATAGAAGCGGGCATGGGCCGGCTGCTTTCCGTAGGCCTTTTTTTCAAGGCAGCTTAAAAGCGTTTCCTCAAAGGACACGTTCGGAAGCTTTTCCAGCCAGTAGGTTCCGAGCTCGTCAAGATTCTCCCCGAACATTTTACGGTTATACGGGATCATATAATCCTCGGCGATCCTTTTTCCGAGCTTCCAGTAGATCCAGTCCACGAACCGCTTCGGCATCGGCACCTCCAGATTACAGCCGGCGATGGCGATCGCCTTTAAATACGCCACCTGATCCGAAAGCTTCATCTGCCAGATATTGGCCTCGATGGGACTGCCGATCATCGTATCGTTTATGAAGATGCGGGAATCCCTTTCATAAAGGTCCCATTCCTCCTCCTTCATAAAACCGAAAAGAAAATCCAAAACAGGCTGCTTTTTGACATCCAGAAAATGTCCTCCGCCGATATCAAGCGGTGCGCCTCCTGTCAGGGCGCTTCGGCAGAGACCGCCGGCTTCGTCTTCCTTTTCCAGTACGAGAAAATCCTTTTCTCCATGCGCAAGAAGCCTGCAGGCAAAAGAGAGTCCCGCCGGCCCCGCACCAATGATCAAATATTTCATGTACTATAGTATACAATTAAATAAGGGAGCCGTCAAAAGAAGTTGTGTGTTTTTTATTTGTCGTTTTGAATATTTTGGCCAATTTTTTGGAATAATTTCGCTGACTATAGTATTGACAAGCAAAAAAAGTACTGATATAATTCTGTTTGCTGTAAAAAGCGAATGCGCGCTTAGCTCAGTTGGTAGAGCACCTGACTCTTAATCAGGGTGTCCAGGGTTCGAGCCCCTGATCGCGCAGGAGACGTCGATTTTGTAGCTTTAGCTATGGGGTCGGCGTTTTTTTCATGCCGATCTGGTCAGCCGGCTGACCGGATCATTTCCTGACAAAGACTGCCGCGTTTCGATCACGCGGCAGTCTTTGTCTGCGCCTGCGCCGATTTGCCTGCAAATCGTGCGCTTAGGCATGAACCTGTTCATGCCGATTCGGTCAGCTTGCTGATCGAATCATTTCCTCGCCTGCGCCGATTTGCCTGCAAATCGTGCGCTTAGGCATGAACCTGTTCTAAACACTTACATCATCAGCTCATTAACTCTTTCCTGTACGGCAACCGGATCATAACCGGCTTCTTCCAGAGCTTCCACACGATCCACACCGTCTCCCCAGAGACCTCTGACGACTTCGTGCGCGATCTCGTCTACGGATTTATCGCCTTCGGCCGTTGCTTCGGTTTCCTCAGCTTCTTCGGCTTCTTCAGTCTCTATTTCCGTTTCGATCTCTTCCGCTTCTTCGATCACTTCTTCGGCCGCTTCCGCCGCCGCTTCACCGGTCACCGGAACGGTTTCCTCACCGGTGCTCAGGTAGTCGATCATGGCCGCAGGGATCGCCGGCGTCGCGTAATCTTCATCCAGACCGTTTGCGATCGCGAAACTGAAGTTATCCGCGAGGCACTCCTCCGCTGCGATAACATATTTCGTGTTGCTTCCGACAACTTCATAGAAATTATCCACGTCCTCAAGCGGGATGATGTGATCCGGGCTGTCGATCGGCACCAGGGCGGGTACCACATGCTCCAGCATGACATCACCGGATTGGTATTCACCGTCAAAGACTGTCACGATCGTAGCTTCCACCGGCTCGCCCTTCACGATAAAGGTGCCGTGATTGTTATAGCTCTCCACATCGGGATTACTGCATATCTGCGCCCTGACCTCCTCCGTGAAAGCAGGCTCCTTTTCATCTACCGTAAAGCCGATCAGACGATACATGTTCTCCTTGAATTCCGGATGGTTTCTGGTCAGCACATGGAACAGCTCATGTGCCATTGTCTGATCACAATAATGCACCTTTTTCGGTTCTCCGCTTTTCAGAAGCTCGAAAAAGAAATCGCTCAGATAGATCTCATCACCGTGGGTATAAGCAGCGCTTCCGCTTTCATCTGCTGTTCCGGTCTTGATAAAGGAAATCGTTTCCGTAGCCGGGAACAAAAACCCAAGCTCGTTAAAACGATTGCTGACTTTGGCTACGCAGGCGTCGAGATATTCCACATCCTCAGGCGTCATATCCATTACCTGATCCCGTGCGAGAGCGATAAGCTCCTCCTTGGTCGCGCCTTTCTTTCCGACCCGGTAGTCCAGATTTATCTGTGACATCCCATCATAATACGCCGTGTTGGCAACCTTCATGTCTGCGCCTCTTTCGGCATCGATGATATCGTAGGTAACCCCGCCGATCCCGAACAGACCGGATGCCTCCAGCCCCTCCAGAACACCGCGGACCACTGCCCCCTGATAGGTTTCGGTAATCTGCTGCATATCGCCGTTTGGGCCGCAGCCGGCTACCAGGGCAGCGGACATGACTGCTGCCAGTACCGCTGCCAGTTGCTTACTTCTCATACTTCGTAACCCTCCTTCATATTTCTTTTATGGGGAATTCAATTCCCTTGAGCGTTATTATAACGCGAATAACGCTTTTTAACAATTATGTACAGAGTTCCTAAAACAGGAAAACCGCGGCGCCGTAAGCCGGCAGCGGATAAGCGATGGAATAAGGCTGTCCGTCCCATGACTTCGCTTCCGCCGTATACAACGATTTTTTCGGCGTAAGGCCCGATCCGCCAAACCGCTTTTCGTCACTGTTTAAGAGCAGCTTGTAGCGTTTTTTCTTCGGAACGCCGACCCGGTAATCATCTCTGGCGATCGGGGTAAAGTTCATGACAAACAGAAGGCTGTTTTTCCTGTCAGCGCTCTGGCGGTAAAAGCTGTAGATGCTTTTATAGGTATCATCCGCGTTGATCCAGCTGAATCCTTCCTGCGCGTTGTCCAGCTCATACATGCAGGGGTATTTCCGGTATATACCCAACAGCTCTCTTACGTATGACTGCATCCCCGCATGAAGGTCATCGGAGAGCAGTGCCCAATCCAGTTCGCGCTCCTCGCTCCATTCGGAATCCTGCGCAAATTCCTGTCCCATGAATAGAAGCTTTTTCCCGGCATGTCCCATCATGAAGGTATACCCAACACGGAGATTAGCAAACTTATCGATATAGTAACCGGGCATTTTATTCAACATCGAGCATTTCAGATGCACGACCTCATCGTGGGACAATACCAGGATATATCGCTCCGCGTAATTATAGCTCATGGCAAAGGTCATCTTGTAATGATTGTCCCGTCTGAAGATCGGATCGAGCTTCATATAATCGCAGAAATCATGCATCCAGCCCATGTTCCATTTGAAGGTAAAGCCGAGGCCGTCATTTTCCGGAAGATCCGTTACCTTCGGCCAGGCCGTGGACTCTTCGGCGATCATCATGGCACCCGGGAAAACGCCCCTGATATAGGAGTTAAGATGCTTGAAGAATTCGATCGCCTCAAGATTTTTATTTTCGCCGTATTTATTCGGGATCCACTGTCCGTCCCGTTTGCCGTAATCCAGATACAGCATGGAGGCTACCGCGTCAACCCGCAGCCCGTCAATATGAAATTCCTTCAGCCAGAAGATCGCGTTGGCGATCAGGAAATTTTTGACCTCACTCTTGCCGTAATCGAATATCTTGGTACCCCAGTCCGGATGCTCGCCCTTCCGGGGATCGGCATACTCAAAAAGCGCACTTCCGTCAAAGTCCGCCAGTCCATGCGCGTCCTTGGGGAAATGAGCCGGTACCCAGTCAAGGATCACGCCGATGTGGTTCTCGTGGAGCTTATTGACCATATACATAAAGTCTTCCGGCGTTCCGTAGCGGGAGGTCGGCGCGTAATATCCCGTAACCTGATAGCCCCAGGATCCGTCGAAGGGATGCTCGGCGATCCCGATCAGCTCGATATGCGTATAGTGCATATCCAACAGATAATCCGTGATGCGGTCCGCAAATTCCCGGTAACTGTAGAAACCCTCGTCTTCCCGTCCGGGGTGGCGCATCCAGGATCCGATATGGCATTCATAGATCGCGATCGGCGCTTTTTCGATATCTGTTTCGCTTCGCTCCTTCATCCATGCGGCATCACTCCAGTTCAGACCGGAAATATCTGTGGTGACCGAGGCGGTTCCCGGACGCAGTTCGCAATAGTTGGCAAAGGGATCCGCTTTGTAATGCCGTTCGCCGTCCGCGCCGATGATCAGATATTTATAGAGAGCGCCCTGTGAAAGCTCCGGGATAAAACAATCGTAAATCCCTAAAGGCTCCTGCCGTTTCATAGGGATATCCTGCTCGTTCCAGTTATTAAAGCTTCCTATTAAAAAGACCTCTCTGGCGTTCGGCGCCCAGACCGCAAAATAATATCCCTTCTTTCCGTCCTTCTCCGCCGGATGCGCACCGAGCTTTTTATAGATTTCGTAATGCGTCCCCTGCCCGAAATAATACATATCCATTTCGGTGATGAAAGGAGTATTCTCTTCCTTCTTTTTCTTCTTTGCCGCTGCCATTACTTACCCCCGTTTGATTTTGATTTTTTCTGCTTTTTTTTGAGCTTCTGCTGTTTTTTTCCGTTCAACAGGAAATCCTTTTCCCGAATGATGATAAAATCATCGTCGTCGTAGCGCTTCGCGACCAAAACATCCATCAGATGCGAGAAGGTCATTTTGTCAACATGCGCGATGGCCGTATCGATCAGATCCTTGATATCCTCCACCGTTACCTGATGATCGAGGGTCTGCAGCTCACCGATCCTTGTATACAAGGCCAATGTTCCCATTTCATCGATACTGTGCTCCTGCTCCTTGGCATAACCCTTCGCGTAGGCCACCAGATCGTCATTGGTGAAGGGGCTGATATCGACCCTTGTGTCAAATACCGCACCAAACAGGCGGGGATCGCTTTCGAGAAGCGGAAGCAGCGATTCCCGGGAGCCCTCCAACACGATCAGAACAGATTCCACATCATTTAGCAGGCTCTGGGCGATAATGGTAAGCGCCGCTGCCGAAAGGCCGCCGGCTTCCTCGATGATCAGGGCGCCGTTATCAAGCTTTCTTAACGTGGCCGGTATGTTCTTTTTATTCAGCGCTTCGCCCGAGATCTTGGCCACCTTTCCCTTAAAGGTCGAATCCATGGACTGCATGGCCTTTACGATATCGATGGAAAGCGTTTTGCGGCAGGAAACTTCATCGCCCATCAGAACAACGTTTCCATGGCCGGCGTCCATACTCATATCATCGAGCACGTCAACCAGCTGTGCCTTTATATCCTCTATCCCGTCATAGCGTCCGAACAGCTTATATTCATTTTTCTCGAAATTACGTCTTGCCGTCCGCGATTCCTCAAGGACCATATAGCTCGGATGTTTCATCCGGCCGAATTCATCATAATTGGACGGTAAAGGCTCCGGCTCTTTCGGCTCCGGATTCATCGCCATTTCTACCAACGCGTTGTATTCCGCGATCTCTTCGATCGGAAGATTGCTGGTCTTGATGATATCGTCCACCTCGTCCGGCTGCTCGATATCCTCGATCTCCTCTACCTCTCCGTAATCATCTAACTCATAGAAACGGGGCGGCTCATCCTCCTGTTCCTCTTCGTCTGTTTTCTCTTCGTCAGCTTCTTCTTCGGATACTGCTTCGTCAGTTTCTTCCGCTTCTTCTGCCGATTCCCCGGTTTCTTCTTTCTCTTCGGTTTCCTCTTCTGCTTCTTCCTGCTTTTCCCCGGTCTCTTCTTCGGCGTCTGTTTCTTCGCTAACGCCGGTCTCTTCCTGAACGGCGGTTTCTGCCTCTTTTGCTTCTTCCTGCGGCATTTCGGGCGTTTCTGTCCCGGAAGTCTCTTCCCCAGTAACTTCCGCGCCTGTTTCGGTCTTTTCTTCTTCCTCTTCTTCCATCAGGGAGACAGTCGTCTGGGACGCATGTACCTGCTGCAGCCTCGGCTTGCTTTCCTCGAGGGTCTTAACAGAGGAATTGCTCTCCGCCGCCTGCGGGATAACGGTGCTTAACTGCGCGAAGAAATCATCGGTATTGCCAAGCCTTCTCTGCCGCTCTTCGTAGTTCTTCAAAACCTCTTCGAGATTAAGCTGTCCCGTGATCTGCCGCTCAACCATATCGGTATCGGGAAGGCTGAAGTGAAACTGCCCGTCGTAATCCTGCCTGAGCATGTTATCATATCTGCGGGAGATCTCATTCATTTTATCCCGGGAAGCGCCGGCAGGCCTTGCCAGATTATTCTCCGTCAGTCTGCTTGCAGTCTCCGTATCTTCCGCTTCTTTTTCGGCTGTCTGTGCAGCTGCTTCCTCTGCCTCGCTGCCGTCATTTTCGATATTATCCTCTGCCTCGTTTTCTGCCTCTTCTCCGGGAACATTAATCTCTGTTTTTTCGGGGATCCCCATGTCAGGACCTGCTTGCGGGATATGGTCGGCAGGTGCTTCGGCGGGTTTTATCACGGACCCGGAGGTGTTTTCCTGAACAACGCTCTGCAGGCTGTTGTAAAATTGTTGTACAAAACTGTTTTCGGGGTCCAGAACGAATTCCTGTGTTTTTGCTGGAGAAGCTCCTTCCATCTGTTGTACAACCATACCCGGATGTTCTGTATCATTTTCGGGTAACTGAGCTTCTTCAGAGCTGCCGCTTTGTAACTGTTCTTCCTGGAAAAGCGCCTGCTCACCGGTCTGAGAATCCTGTCCCAGATATTTCTCCATGCTCTGCTCCAGCTCGTTCTGCAGATTCTGGGTGCTGAAGCGGTCCGCATTTTCGGAGGAGCCGGTATTTTCGGAAGATTTTCCCGGCTGCTCTCCCATGGCAGGAGCCTGATCGGATCCGTAGTAACTGCCGTTATATTTTGTCTGCTGATCAGAGGTAAGGTTTGCGTGCTGCATTTTCAGCTCCATGGCCTTTTTCACGTATTTTCCTTCCCCAAACCAAAGGATCAGCTCATCGCAGGCATCGATACAGAGAGCCTCCTGTCCGGTCTTATGGTAGAGCAGAGCCAGCTCATAGGCCCATCTTTCCCGATAATCCCGTTTTTTGAACTCCTCTAATACCTTGATCCTCTCTTCGATCGAGACATCCTGCGCTTCATAGATTTTGTACAACAAAATATAGCTTCCGGTATCACCGGGAGCCACGCGAACAAACTCTTTATAGTATTCTATCGCCTGTACAACATCATTCATCTTTATGGCAAGCTCGCATAAAGCATAAACGATCATCCTGCCATTCGGATAACGGTCATACGCAAGAAGCAGGATATCCCTGCTCTCTTCATAACGCTTATTGATCTTATAGATCTCACTGACGGTGCAGAGCATGGAAACGCTCTTCACCCGCCGCCAGTTAATGGTATCGGCGATCTCCGCCGCTTCTGCGTACTTTCGTTCGGCTATCAGATTTTTGATCTGGTCAGCACAGACCTGATATTCATACTTATCCACTGACTAATCTCCCCACTCAGTCACATTTCCTCACTGCGCCGATTTGCTCGCAAATCGTGCGCTTAGGCATGATCTTCAGATCATGCCGATCCGGTCTGTCTTTCAGACCGGATCATTTCCTCTTTCACATACAACATCTAGTATACCAGTTTAGCATAAAGACACAAGAATGTCAAAATATTGCGGGATTTCCGTAACTGTTCAGGACAGCCCGAAGCACTTGCTGCTGAGGGCGTACCAAAATGTGAGTTTTGCGATGCGGCCCGTCCTTTTGCGAAGCAAAACTTTCCATGACGGGCCGCGTATCTGTTCAGAAGCCAGAGGGTTCTGAACAGATACGGATTTCAAAGAATTATATATAGAAAAAAAACGATTTATACATTACACTGAAAGAATGAAAAAACAAAAGATCAAAAAAAGCACATCCTTTCGTTTTCTTTTCCTGTTTTTATGCGTTTCCTTAAGCTTTTTTCCGGGCTGCGGCCGTAAAGATACGATCCTTAAAGAAGCGGAATCCCCAGGCCCGTCCTCTGCCCCGCTTTCAGAGGAAAATACCTTTCATGATTTCAATATCCTGACCTGCTTAAGAAAGTTTGACGACCGATGGTTCCTGGTGGACTGCTATCATAACCAGATTCTTTACAGCGATACGCTTGAGGCACCCCCGGAGGAATGGAAGGTGATGACCCGGGAGATCGCCCACGGCCATACGGTCGATACGGACGGTCAGGTATATCTTGCCGATGACACAGAGAACAACAGGGTACTGGTCTTTGTTGAGCAGGATAATGGCTTTGTATTAAGCGGGATATTTAATGATATCGGAATTCTTCCGCATTATGTTGTGTATGATGCGCCAAGCGACCGTTTCTATGTTCTGAGCTCCATGACCGGTGAATTATATGTATTTCGCCATATTCGTGCGGAAGACGACAAAACCGGAGAGGAGAGCGCTTCCGGACGGGTTGTCCTTGAAAAGATTTTGTCTGTCCCGGAATTAAACGGCTGTTATGTCCGTTCCTTTACGATTGAGGGAGAAGAGGTTTATTTTGTCTCGGGAAACCAGATGATCATAGAGGCGAGGCTTTCGGATCTGAAGATCCTCAGGCGGTATCCGGTGAGCCGGGAGATCAGCGGTATGGTGCAGCTTGAAAAGATAGAGGATTTCTATTATATCACGATCTCTACGGACGCGGATTTCAACCAGGAATACGCGACCATGATCCGCGTGAAGGAGCTTTCGGATCTGAGCGAGAACCGGTATGAGGATATCTACGGATATTTTGCCGGCGGTGGGACCCCTTATTTTATCGGTCATGCGGACGGACATTATTATCTGACGGAGCACAGGCTGCCCGAGCATAACCTCTGGCAGTTTGACGTGGAGGATAATGAGATCACCCATGTGATCTCCCTTCACTGAAGGGAGACGGATAACAGGAAGGGATTATAGAAGCGGCTCCCCCTTATGATCGTAAGAAGTATGGTGCCAAGGGTAAAGAGCAAGATGAAGGCGATCACCAGATAATCCGCTTTGACAAGAGGTCTGGCCGAATACCAGCTTCTTCTTTTCTTTTTGCCGAATCCGCGCAGCTCCATGGCATTGCTCACGACACTGATCCGTTCCATGGAGGAAAAAAGGAGCGGGAAAATGATGGTCGCGGTACGCCGGATCCGTGTCATTAAGCTGGCTTTTGCGCTCATTTCGATCCCTCTGGCTTCCTCGGCGTTTTTAATGCGGTGAAAATCATCCTGGATATCGGGGATATAGCGAAGAGCCAGCGCAAGGGAATAGGCAATGGTATAGGGTACCCCGACCCTGTTGACAGAAGCGGCGAGTTCACTTGGATCCGTTGTGGTCAGAAAGATGAAGGCCGCCGGGATCACGGTAAAATACTTGATCATGACGTTGAATTCATAAAAAAGCTGTTCCTTCGTCAGCGTATAGCCTCCAAACAGATGAAGAAGATCTGAACGGCTGCCGTAGATACCGCAACCGTGAGATCAATCCTCTTTTTTACAACTCGATGATTTCCCGGAAATATTGGAATATACGGCAAGGAGTATTGTCCCGAGAATACCAATGACCAGGATATTCCCGAGAAACGTACCGACACCCTGTATGAAAACCTTATCCGCAGTCTCTTCATAGAATACGATGTCAAGCACCGGCCCGAGACCGATCCAGGCGATGGCGTTTCCGATGACCTGCACGACGTTGAACAGGATACAGTTGCTTTTATTGAAACCGCCCTCCTGCACCGCGAATTTCCGCGCGAACAATCCGATGGAAACACCGACGATGGCCTCCGGAATGACATAACTCCACCAGATATCGCCGTAAATCCATTTAGAGCCCACGAGATATCCCAGTAAACCAATCACACCGCCGACAATGGGGCCGAAGACAGCGGCTAAAATGGCAAGAACAGCCCTTCGCGGTTCCAGACATATATTGATATTGGGAATATCCATAATGGGTATACTTACATCTGTTAGCACAACAAACAGGACGGTACCGATCCCGATTGTCACAATCTCCTTGATACCGAATTTTTTCATGATGCTACCCCTCCTATGTATAGGTTTCAGTAAACGAAATTAAATCATTTTTTTCTCCTTGTAATACATTTTAGCACATACTCCGGAAATAAAACAAAAGGATTTTACAGCTCCCGCGAGCGGGCCGCGCAGGCGCGCATCGCTTCGATGATGGCAGAGCGGAAGCCGCATTCCTCCAGAACCTGTACCGCTTCGATGGTCGTACCTCCCGGGGAGCAGACCATATCCTTAAGTTCTCCCGGATGCTTTCCGGTCTCGAGGACCATTTTCGCGCTGCCGTAGACGGCCTGCGCGGCAAAGGAATAGGCGCTCTGGCGCGGCATTCCTTCCGCGACCGCGGCATCCGCCATCGCTTCGATCAGCATGAAAACATAGGCAGGAGAGCTGCCGCTGACCGCGACCACCGCATCCATCATTTTTTCAGACACCTCATAGGCTTTTCCGAAGCAGTTTAAGAGCTCCAGTACGCGGGTAAATTCTTCATCGGAGACCGCGCTGTTTCGGCAGACGCCGGTACAGCCCTCCATGACGAGCGCCGGCGTATTCGGCATACAGCGGACAAGCTTAATCTCTCCCCCGAGCTCCTTTGTGAGCCAGGCGAGCGTTTTCCCGGGCGCTATGGAGATCACGACGGTTTCCTTCGGCAGGGTTTTCCGGATATCTTTCAGCACCGTTTCATAGACCTGGGGTTTTACCGCCAGGATCAGGATATCCGCATAGGCCGCCACCTCTTTATTTTCACCGGTGACGCGGATCGACAGGCTCTTTTCGATCTCCTGCCGCCTCTTTTCATCGGGTTCCGCGCCGAGCACCTCTTCGGGCTTTACAAGACCTTTTTTCAGAATGCCGGTCAGCATCGCGCTGCCCATATTGCCAAGTCCGATAATTCCAAGCTTCATGAATCTTCTCCTTTTTCTAATATTTTTGCTACCTGCTCTGATACATTAAGATCGCCGCTGCGACCGCGGCATTCAGGGATTCGGTCTTTCCCTGCATGGGGATCTTTACGAGGACATCGGCGAAAGAGCTGATCTCATCGCTTAATCCCCGGCTTTCATTTCCGATCAGCAGTGCCGTTTTATCCGCGTAACGGATGGCATCATAGTTTTCTTTTCCTTTCAGATGCGCCGCGTAAAGGCATACGCCCCTTTCCTTCAGTCGCTCCACTGCCGCGGAGAGCGAGCCGACAGAGGAAAATCCGACCCGGAAAATGGCGCCCATGGTAGAGCGGATCACCTTGGGATTATAAAGGTCCGCGGTCTTACCATCTGCGATGACCCATTGATACCCGGCCGCTTCCGCGGTCCGTAACATCGTTCCGAGATTGCCCGGATCCTGGATCCCTTCCAATATAAGAAAACGGCAGTGATTTTCTGCCGTTTTCTTAAGTGCTTCCTCAAAAGGCGCAGAACCGCTCTTCAAAACGCATACGATCCCCTGCGGCGTAACGGTATCCGTGATCTTCTGAAAAACATGATCCGAAACGGTATCGAAACGTCCGAAAAGAGAAAGCTTTTCCCGCGCTTCCGGGGAGGCCTTCCCTTGAAAATCCTCCGTGATATAAACAGCCTCGATCGCAGAGGAAGGCGCCTCGCAGAACAGCTTTTCCCCCTCGATCACGAAAAGCCCCTGCTCCCTGCGGGCCTTCGCGGACGAAAGGAGCTGCCTCACCTGTTTGATCTTTTCGTTGGACGTACTCTGGATCATATCGACAGCGACCGGCTGACGCCATACTCAAACTCGGAGATCTCCTTGTTCATCGCTAACGCTTCATCGATATCGAAATCCTTCCACTCCCCGTTTTTCTGGCCCACGACCCGGTTTGTCTTCCCTTCGCAGAGAAGATCCACTGCGTAAGCGCCCATCATCGACGCATAGAAACGATCCTTACAGGTAGGAGAGCCGCCCCGCTGCATGTAGCCTAAGATCGTCGCCCGGGTCTCGATCCCTGTCGCCGCCTCGATCCTTCTGGCCATGGAGGTGGAATGTCCGATCCCTTCCGCGTTGACGATCAGATGGAAGGTTTTCCCCTTTTTCCGGTTATCGATGATATGATTGATGATATCCTGTTCGTTATACTGATATTTTTCCGGCAGGAGGATATCCTCCGCGCCGTTGCTGACGCCGCACCAGAGAGCGATATAACCCGCGTTGCGGCCCATTACCTCCACGATCGAGCAACGCTCGTGGGAGGAGGAGGTATCCCGGATCTTATCGATAGCCTGCATCGCGGTATTGATCGCGGTATCGAAACCGATGGTATAGTCCGTGCAGGCGATATCCAGATCGATGGTCCCCGGCAGTCCTACCGTATTGATCCCGTGCTTGGAAAGCGCCTGCGCGCCCCGGTAGGAACCGTCGCCGCCGATCACGATCAGACCGTCGATCCCGTGCTTTTTACAGATCTTTGCCCCCAGGGTCTGGCCTTCGTCGGTCTTGAATTCCTCACAGCGGGCGGTTCTTAAGATCGTTCCGCCCTTCTGGATGATATCCGAAACGTCCCGGGCCGACATATCTATGATCTCATCGTTGATCAGTCCCTGATAGCCCTTTAAGATCCCCTTGACCTTCTTCCCGTTTGCGATCGCCCTTCTGACCACGGCACGGATCGCGGCGTTCATGCCCGGTGCGTCGCCGCCGCTCGTTAAAATACCGATTGTTTTCACTTCTTTACCCATAACAGCCTCTCCTATTTCCTCTATACCAGTGCCACATTCTCCTGCCCGAACCGGTCCTTAAGCTTCATGATCAGCTCTCCGTCCGCCTTCACCCGCAGATGATCGGGCAGTATCTTCATCTTTTTGGTGGAAGCGTCATAGATCACTACCGTATCGTTGCCGTCGGACATTCTGATATCCTCAAGCAGCTCCGATTTATGAGATTCAAAATCCTTCAGTGTCGCAAACCGCACCCAGAGCCTCTTTGGTGCGTCCTCAAAGGGAATGACCCGGGAACAGATCACCTGCGCGTCCCTGTCCTCATTTAACGAGGCTCTTCCCTCAATAAAGACCAGATTGTCCTCATGCAGGAACGAAACATTTTTTTCATAATCATCCGGCCAGACGATCACCTCTGTTTCTCCCGACATATCCTCAAGGACGATCCGGGCCATGGTCTTGCCGTTCTTTGTATACAATACCCTGACGGTGCTTACGATCCCGCCGACCGTTACCTTTTCCCGGTCGGAAACCCTGACGGCCCCCGTCTCCTCATCTAACATAAAATCCGCCGCATAGCGGGTAATAGTCCTTTTCCAGAGATCCTTCCAGGCATCGAGCGGATGTCCGCTTACATAAACCCCGAGAAAGAACTTTTCAAACTGCAGCTTCGTATTCTGGTCAAATTCTCCGACGGGAGGCAGCTCGTCCTCGCCTGACTCGATCGAGTTCTCTCCCATGTCAAAAAGAGACATCTGTCCGGACATCCTGTCCTTCTGCTGTTTTGCCGCATCCTTTAAAAGCCCTGTATACACGTTCATATACTGCTTGCGCGTTCCGCCGAGACAGTCAAAGGCCCCGGATTTGATCAGGGATTCCACGGTTTTGCTGTTTAAGTTCTTATCCGCCATCCGCTCGATAAAATCACGGATATTCTTAAATTTCCCGCCGGCGTTCCGCTCCTCGACCAGAGCCTGTGTCACGCCCCGGCCTACGCTCTTGACGCAGGCAAGCCCGTACCGGATCCGGCGGCCGCTCACGGAAAAGCCCGCGAAGCTTTCGTTGACATCCGGCGGCAGCACCTCAATGCCCATACTGCGGCAGGTATAGATATAAAACGTTACTTTTTTGATATTGTCAATGACAGAGGTCATTAAGGCGGCCATGAATTCCACGGGATAGTAGTATTTTAACCAGGCCGTCTGGTACGCCACCACCGCGTATGCCGCCGCGTGGGATTTATTGAAGGCATACCGCGCGAAATCCATCATCTCGTCATAGATCTTATTGGCGGTTTTTTCGTCGATTCCGTTTGCCACGCAGCCGGGAACGCCCTCTTCCTTATTTCCGTAAACAAAATTCTGACGTTCCTTGATCATGACGGATTCTTTTTTCTTAGACATGGCCCGTCTGACCAGGTCGCTGCGGCCAAGGGTGTAACCGCCCAGATCCCGGACGATCTGCATCACCTGCTCCTGATAGACGATACAGCCGTAGGTGGCTTTAAGGATCGGCTCTAACTGCGGACAGTCATATTTGATCTCGCCCTCCGCGTTTTTCCCCCGGATATATTTCGGGATAAAGTCCATCGGACCCGGCCGGTAGAGGGAAATACCCGCGATGATATCTTCCATGGAATGGGGCTTCAGTTCTTTCATGAAGGCCTTCATTCCCGCGCTCTCCAACTGGAAAACGCCCTCCGTATGCCCTGTCCCGATGGCATCGTAAACGGCCTTGTCATCATAGGAGATCATATCGATATCAATCGGTTTTCCGTCGGAAGAGGACGCCATTTTCGCAGCGTTCTGGATCACCGTCAGCGTTCTGAGTCCCAGGAAATCCATCTTTAACAGACCGAGCTCCTCGAGGGGATCCTTTTCAAACTGGGTCACGATACTGCCGTCCGAGCCGCGGGAGAGCGGGACAAATTCATCCGCCGCTTCGGGACAGATCACAACGCCGGCCGCGTGCATGGAGGTATGGCGGGGAAGCCCCTCTAACTTAAAGCACATATCAATGAGCTTGTGCATGACCTCGTCTTCCCGGTACATCTTCCGGAAATCCTCGTTTTCCATCGCCGCTTTCAGCGTAATGTTGAGCTCTTCCGGCACCATCTTCGCGATGGCATCGCAATAAGAATAGGGCAGATCCATGACCCTTCCCACGTCCCGGATCACGCCTCTGGCCGCAAGCGTCCCGAAGGTGACGATTTGTACGACCTTTTCCTTGCCGTATTTTTTTACCACATAATCGATGACCTCCTGCCGCCTTTCATAGCAGAAGTCGATATCGATATCCGGCATGGTTACTCTTTCGGGATTCAGGAACCGTTCAAACAGGAGATCATAACGGATCGGATCGATATTCGTAATACCGAGACAATAGGATACGATCGAACCGGCCGCGGAGCCGCGGCCCGGCCCTACGGCGATCCCGTTCTGCTTCGCGTAATGGATAAAGTCCCAGACGATCAGGAAATAGTCAACAAAGCCCATATCCTGTATCGTTTTTAATTCATAGGAAAGGCGGTCCGTAAGTCCTGCCGCTTGATCGGCCGGATAACGCGCCGTAAGTCCGTCGTTACAGAGCTTCTGCAGATAGGAAAATGAGGTGAATCCTTCCGGAACTTCAAAATGCGGGAGCTTGCTCTTTCCGAATTCAATCTCCACATGACAGCGGTCCGCGATCTTCTGCGTGTTCTCGATCGCCTCCGGGGCATAAGGAAAGAGGGAACGCATCTCCTCCTCGGATTTAACAAAATACTGCCCGCCTTCATACCGCAGTCTGTCCTCATCCTGCAGCTTCTTCCCGGTCTGCAGGCAGAGCAGGATATCATGCGCCTCATAGTCCTCTTTATAGGTATAATGGCAGTCATTTGTCGCCACCAGAGGAATATTCAGTTCACTGCTCAGCTTAAGCAGCGCCTGATTTACCTTTTTCTGCACCGGAATACCGTGATCCTGCAGCTCTAAGAAGTAATTATTCTCCCCGAAGCAGTCCCGGTAACGCAGAGCCGCTTCCTTCGCGGCTTCCAGATCGCCCCGGGCTATCTCCCGCTGCACCTGTCCCGCCAGACAGGCGGACAGGCAGATCAGACCCTCATGGAACTCCTCAAGCGTTTCCATATCTACCCGCGGCTTATAATAAAAGCCCTCGGTGAAGCCGCGGCTGACGATCCGCATCAGGTTGGCATAGCCCCGGTTGTTTTCGGCAAGCAGGATCAGATGATAATACCGGTCCGTTTCATCGCCCTTTAAAGCCGGTTCTCTGTCAAACCGCGATCCGGGCGCCACGTAGACCTCACAGCCGAGGATGGGATTGATACCCTGTGCCCTTGCTTCACGATAGAAATTGATGACACCATACATGACGCCGTGGTCCGTAATGGCCGCGGCGTTCATGCCAAGCTCCTTCACGCGCTTCACATATTCCGTGATTTTGTTGGAGCCGTCAAGAAGGCTGTATTCCGTATGCGTATGAAGGTGAACAAAGGACATAGGGCATCCCTTTCCTTAAGGAACTGTTTCAAAGATATTTCTTCAGGTCATCCACTTTATTTAACGCTTCCCAGGGCAGATTCAGGTCATTGCGGCCAAAATGCCCGTAGGCTGCGGTCTGCTTGTAGATCGGACGGCGCAGATCTAACATCTTGATAATGCCGGCGGGTCTCAGATCGAAATTCTCACGGATGATTTCTACGATCCTCTCCTCGGGAAGCTTCCCGGTGCCGAAGGTATCCACCATAATGGAAGTAGGCTGCGCCACGCCGATGGCATAGGAAAGCTGGATCTCGCATTTATCGGCAATGCCTGCCGCCACGATGTTCTTCGCAACATAACGCGCCGCGTAAGCGCCGGAACGGTCCACCTTCGTGCAGTCCTTGCCGGAAAAAGCGCCGCCCCCGTGTCTTGCGTATCCGCCGTAGGTATCCACGATGATCTTGCGGCCGGTTAAGCCCGCATCCCCGTGCGGTCCGCCGATCACGAAGCGTCCGGTGGGATTGATAAAGAATTTGGTCCTGTCATCGATCAGCTCCTTCGGGAGAACCGGATCAAATACGTATTTTCTGATATCCGCGTGGATCTGCTCCTGCGTCACGTCTTCATCATGCTGTGTCGAGAGCACGACCGCCTCAAGCCTTACCGGCTTGCCGTCCTTATCGTATTCCACCGAAACCTGGCTCTTGCCGTCGGGACGAAGATAGGTCAGGGTGCCGTTCTTACGCACCTCGGTCAGCTTTCTGGCCAGTTTATGTGCCAAAGAGATGGAATAAGGCATATATTCCTCGGTCTCATTGGTCGCGTAGCCGAACATCATGCCCTGATCGCCGGCGCCGATCGCCTCGATCTCTTCATCGGACATCTTGTTTTCCTTTGCTTCAAGCGCTTTGTCCACGCCCATGGCGATATCGCTTGACTGCTCGTCGATCGCCACAAGTACCGCGCAGGTATTTCCGTCAAAGCCATACTCTGATTTGGTATAGCCGATCTCCTTGACCGTATCCCTGACGATCTTCTGGATATCCACGTAAGCGCTCGTCGTGATCTCACCGGTCACCAGCACAAAGCCGGTGCAGGTAGCGGTCTCGCAGGCCACGCGGCTGTTGGGATCCGCCTCCATGCAGGCATCGAGCACCGCGTCGGAGATCGCGTCGCAAACCTTATCGGGATGTCCCTCTGTTACAGATTCTGAAGTGAATAAATACTTTTCCATGCTGTCTCCTTTCTGCGCCGATCCGCCCTCGGATCGTGCGCTTAGGCATGAACTTCGGTTCATGTCATCATATAAAAAATCAGTCGGTTCGCAATAAGCGGACCGACCCTGTATTTCAGCGCATCAAGTCCTCTTATTGTTCGAATACTTTCAATTCCGGACGGATCCGGAACCGCTCGCTCAGGTTGGCACCTTCCTACCGGAAACCGGTCGCGGGGTTGCCGTGGCTTCATCGATCCTATGTATCTCCACCACTCTGAATAAGAGTACAAATACAGATTACTACCTTATCCTGCTCCCGTCAAGTTATTTCCCAGATTGAATAATAAGGAAAAAGCGGTATAATGTATCTGATAAACATTGCTCTGGCATTTTATAACTAATAATAAGAAAAAAGAGGCGCAAAGGATATGAGCGGAAAAAAGCCCGGTTTTGACAATCAAAAATATCTGACGATGCAGTCGGAGCATATCAGAGAGCGGATCAGAAAATTCGGGAATAAACTCTATCTGGAATTCGGCGGAAAGCTGTTTGACGACTATCATGCTTCGAGGGTCCTTCCGGGGTTTGAACCGGATTCCAAGCTGCGGATGTTAATGCAGCTTTCGGAGCAGGCGGAGATCGTCATCGTGATCAATGCCGGCGATATCGAAAAGAATAAGATCCGAGGCGATCTGGGGATCACCTACGACGAGGACGTGAAGCGTCTGATGCGGGAATTTGAAAGCCGCGGGCTCTATGTGGGCAGCGTTGTAATGACTCATTACACGGGGCAGGGCGCGGCAGACGTTTTCCGGGCCAAAATGGAGAAGCGGGGCGTGAAGGTATACCAGCATTATCTGATCGAGGGATATCCCTCGAATATCCCGCTGATCGTCAGTGACGAGGGCTTTGGCCGGAACGACTATATCGAGACCTCCAGACCGCTTGTGGTCGTGACCGCGCCGGGACCGGGCAGCGGCAAGATGGCGACCTGCCTTTCGCAGCTTTATCATGAGAATAAACGGGGCATCAAGGCGGGCTATGCGAAATTCGAGACCTTCCCGGTCTGGAATATCCCGTTAAAGCATCCGATCAATCTGGCGTATGAGGCGGCGACCGCCGACCTGAACGACGTGAATATGATCGATCCGTTCCATTTAGACGCCTACGGGGAGACGACGGTCAATTACAATCGTGACATTGAGATCTTCCCCGTTCTGAACGCGATCTTTGAAGGAATATACGGAGAATGCCCTTATAAATCCCCGACGGATATGGGCGTCAATATGGCGGGCAACTGCATCATCGATGACGACGTGGTCTGCGAGGCCTCAAAGCAGGAGATCATCCGCCGGTATTATATTACGAGAAATGCCTATATGAACGATAAGGCCGAGGAGAACGAGATCTATAAGCTGGAGCTTTTGATGAAGCAGGCAAAGATCACGACGGACGACCGGAGGGTCACGGTGGCGGCCAATGACCGGGCAAAGAAGCTTGGCGTACCGACGGCGGCTATCGAGCTGCCGGACGGGGAGATCATTACCTCCAAAACCACGGATCTGCTCGGCGCTTCGGCAGCGCTTCTGTTAAACGCGTTAAAGGCGTTAGCCGGTGTCGCCCACAAGCAGCATGTGATCTCACCGGAGGCCATCGAGCCGATCCAGAAGCTCAAGGTGGAGTATCTTGGCAGCAAAAACCCGAGGCTTCATACGGACGAGGTGCTGATCGCCCTGGCGATCTCGGCAAAAACGGATGAGAACGCGAGAAAGGCGCTTGACCAGATGCCGAAGCTCTCGGGCTGTCCGGTGCATACCTCGGTCATGCTTTCCCAGGTGGATATCCATACCTTTAAGCGGTTAGGGGTCGACCTGACCAGCGAACCCATCAAAAAGGCACCGCAGGCGGAATAATTCAGTCCGCCAGTGGATCGGCACAGGAGGAAAATATGAAAGAGAAGCAGCCGATATTAGTGATCTTAGCGGCGGGCATGGGTTCCCGCTACGGCGGACTCAAGCAGATCGATCCGGTAGACGATAAAGGCCATAAGATCATTGATTTTTCTGTTTATGACGCGGTAAAGGCGGGCTTTCGCAAGGTCGTCTTTATCATAAAGCGGGAAAACCTGCAGGATTTCAAAGAGGCCGTCGGCGATGCCGTTGAAAGATTTATTGAGGTAGCCTATGTTTTTCAGGATACCGCGATGCTGCCGGAGGGCTATACGGTCCCGGCGGGCAGGGAAAAGCCCTGGGGAACGGCGCATGCCGTACTCTGCGCGCAAGAGGAGATCGACGCGCCCTTTGCCGTCATCAACGCGGACGATTTTTACGGACGGGATGCCTTTGAAAAGATCCATGCATTCCTGATGCGGCCCGAAGTCGGAAAGGACAGCGGAAAATATCTTTTTGCGATGGTGGGCTATGCGCTGAAAAATACGCTGACCGAAAACGGCTATGTCTCCCGGGGTATCTGCGAGGTATCTCCTGACGGAGAGCTTTCGGATATCGTGGAGCGCACGAAGATCGAACGGGTGAAGGGGGAACCGGCCTATACCGAGGACGGTTCGCACTATATACCGGTTTCGGAGGACGCCGTGGTCTCGATGAATATCTGGGGCTTTACAGAGGATTATTTTCCGGAGGCGAAACGGTTTTTCAGGGATTTTCTGGAAAACGAAGCAAAGGCGAACCCCCTGAAGGCCGAATTCTTCCTGCCTACCGTTGTAGACAGGCTGATCCGGGAGAACAAGGCCTCGGTGACTGTTTTAAAAACCGACGCGCGCTGGTTCGGCGTGACCTACAAGGAGGATAAGCCCTTCGTGACGGACTCGGTCCGGAAATTAAAGGAAGCCGGTGTTTATCCGGAGATCTTATGGGAGTAAAAGCTTTACCTATGAATAGTAAGCAGTTTACACAGAAAGCCGTTTTGTATACCGTCGCGGTATTGTTGTTTTTTACCGCGGCGGTCATTATCATAGACCCCTTCGTGCGCTATCATAAGCCATGGTTCGGCCTGGCGCCGGTAGAGACGGAGGAACGCTCCGCGGTGATCGGCATGGCGAGAAATCTTGATTATGATACGGCGTTAGTGGGATCCTCCATGTCCGAAAATTTCATAGACAGCTGGTTTGAGGACGGGGTTTTCGGGGAGCACTGCCTGAAGGCGCCGCTGCAGGGCGGCTTTATGGTGGATTACGAGCCGCTTCTCGAGGAACTGACCGACCAGCCGAACCTGAAAAACCTGGTTTTCTGCCTGGATAATTATCTGATCGACCAGATGGAGACGACGAACTCCATCAGTATTCCCGACTATTTTGTCAAGGAGCCTTCCATTACCGATATATACTATATTCTGAATAAATCCACGCTGCTTTTGTATCTGCCGATGTATCTGATCAACAATGTGCGGGAAGGCTTCAGTGACGATAATGCCTATGTCTGGGCGGACCGCTACGAGTATTCCAAATACGCGGCCCGGGCCGAATATCTCCCGAAACGCCGCATGGATACGTTGCCGGACAAGCCCTTTGACAGACTGTTTGATAAGGCGGATAAGCTGATCGAGCAGTTAAACTATTTTGTCGAAAAGCGGCCGGATGTTACCTTCTATTTATATGCCCCGCCCTACAGTATCCTGTTTTGGGACGTCTGCGTGCGGGAGGGGACGCTGACGTCTGAGATCTGCGCGTTGGAGCGGCTGTATAAGGAGCTTCTGTCCCATGATAACGTGCGGCTTTTCTATTTTCAGAATGACTATGATCTGATCACGGATCTTGACCATTACAGGGATTATTCCCATTACGACCAGGGTGTAAACCGCTTTATGTATGAGGCCATGCGGGACGGGGAATGGGAGCTGACGCCGGAGAATTACTACGATACGCTGCTTGATATGTTCTATTTTGCCAGGGATTACAATTACGAGCAGTGCTTTCACTAAACTTCATGCCTAAGCGCACGATTTGCAAGCAAATCGGCGCAAGAAGGAAATGATTCGGTCTGCGAGCAGACCGAATCGGCATGAACTGAAGTTCATTCCTAAGCGCACGATTTGCAAGCAAATCGGCGCAATATCAGAAGTTCGTGTAGATAAAGGTTGAAATGTCGGAAAGCGAGATAATGGACCAGACAAGCAGCAAAACGGTAGCTGCCAGGAGCTTTTTCGTCGGCTGAAATTGCCGGATCCGTTCCACGGGCGTTTTCATCAGGGTTGCGCAGAGTATGCCGATGATAAGCAGGACATAAAGCAGGACCAGTCCGACATAAACCGGCAGATCGGGGTCGCTTAAGGAAAGCAGCCATTCAAGGAGTCCGAATTCCGCCGGCGAGGCAGCGGCGACGTAGACCGCTTTATCGCTGATCGGCGTAAAATGAAAGGCAAAGAGTTTTTTGATCACATAAAAGGCCTGCTCGATCGTGGCAGAACGGAAAAAGACCCAGGTCAGATTGACATAGAAGAACATAAAGATGGCCCGGATCACTTTCGGAAGCTTTTGCGTATATTTTCCGAAGGCCTTGCTCAGGCATATCCCCACGCCATGCAGAAATCCCCAGAAAACAAAGGTATAATTCGCACCATGCCAGAGACCGCTTAACAGAAAAATGATCATGATGTTTAAGTAGGTCCGCACCTTGCCCTTTCGGCTGCCGCCCAAGGGAAAATAGACATACTGTCTGAAAAAGCGGGTCAGCGTGATATGCCAGCGCTTCCAGAAATCATTGATGGACAGGGCCCGGTAGGGTGAGTCAAAATTGAGCGGCAGGGAGAGGTTTAACATCTGACAGATCCCCATCGCCATATCGCAGTAGCCGGAAAAATCAAAATAGATCTGCAGGGAATAGCCCACCACCATGAGAATGGCGATGGCGGAATCCGCCGAGGGCAGGTTATTGTAGCCCCAGTCCACGCAGGCAGCCAGACTGTCCGCCAGGATCGCTTTTTTTGCCAGGCCGAAGGAAAACAGCACCAGACCCTTTGCGATGTTTTCGAAATCTGCCTGCTTTTTCAGATCGTCCGAAAAATCCGGGATCATTTCTTTGGCAAAAGCAATGGGACCAACCGATATTTTCGGGAAAAAAGCGGTAAACAGGGCATAATCGAGGAAACCGTACCTGGTTTCGGGGTCGCGGTAGCTGTCAACTAAAAAGGCGATCTGTCCGAAGGTAAAAAAGCTGATGCCAAGCGGCAGGATAAGCGATTCAAACGTGAAGGTGGTTTGAAAAAGATGATTCAGCGTACGGAAGAAAAACCCGATGTATTTAAAATAGAACAGGCTGAGAAGATTCAGGGAGATGCCGAGAATTAACAGCGCTTTCCGGCCGGCCGGCTTTTTGACCCGGATAAAGCCAAAGACAGCGATCGCGTAGTTTACAAGGATGCTTGCGATCAGAACGATCACATTCCATGGCTCGCTGTAGCAGTAGAACCAGAGGGACATGGCAAGCAGAAAAACCTTCGCGGCCGTATATCTGCCGGCGCGGTTGATCAAAAAATAAATAACTATCGTTATTGGAAGAAACAGCAGTACGAAAATAAAGGAATTAAAAAGCATTTCCGACCTCGATTTTTGGCCGTCTGCGGCATTAGAGTGAACGACTGCTCTTTGTGGTCGTTTCTCATAAGTATACAATGATTTGAGAGCGGCTGTCAATTTGCCGGACTGAATGGTTAATTCAGACTTTTTTAAGAAAGACCGTATTGATTAAAAGGATTTGTATACATATAATGTTGTAGGGATGTAACTGTTCAAAACAGCCCTCAGTAACAAGTGATCCGGGTGCGTAACCCCTGATCGCGCAGCGATCAACGGGGCTGTCCTGAATAGTTACGCAGATAGGACCACGGATATTAAACGGAGTAAGTATGTATGAGCGATAATAATTCAAATCGGAACAATAACGGCGACGGGCCGAAGATGCCGAAGAACCGGCAGACGATCATGATCCTTTTAGTGGCGGCGCTGATCACGCTGCTGTTTTTGTCATATCTGAGAGGAGTCGTCAATACGGCTTCAAATCAGAAGATCTCCTATGACGAATTTATAGAGATGGTGATGAGCGGCGACGTGGAGAGCGTAAAGATCTCAAGCGATATCATTACGATCACGCCGAAGGTTCAGGCAAATCCCTATGTCACGCAGACTTATTATACGGTAAGGGTGGAGGATCTGACGCTGCCGAACCGGCTGTTAGAAGCAGGCGTGCATTTTGAGCAGGAGGAGACCAGCTCCTCGGATACGATCATCTACATGATCGTCTCTTATATCCTGCCCATCGTACTGGTATGGGTCCTGCTCAGCTTTTTGATGAACCGCATGAGCAAGGGCGGCGGGATCATGGGCGTCGGAAAGTCAAACGCCAAGGTTTACGTACAGAAGGAAACCGGCGTGACCTTTAAGGATGTCGCGGGTCAGGAGGAAGCCAAGGAATCTCTGCAGGAGGTCGTGGATTTCCTGCATAATCCCGGCAAGTATATCGAGATCGGCGCGAAGCTCCCCAAGGGCGCGCTGCTGGTCGGCCCTCCCGGAACCGGAAAAACGCTGCTTGCCAAGGCGGTAGCCGGAGAAGCGCATGTGCCCTTCTTTTCCCTGGCGGGCTCCGATTTTGTGGAAATGTATGTCGGCGTCGGCGCATCCCGGGTAAGGGATCTGTTTAAGGACGCGACGAAAAACGCTCCTTGTATCATTTTCATCGATGAAGTCGATGCTATCGGAAAAAGCAGGGACTCCCGCTACGGCGGCAATGATGAACGGGAACAGACGCTGAATCAGCTGCTTTCCGAAATGGACGGCTTTGATACCTCCAAGGGTATTTTTATCCTCGCGGCGACGAACCGGCCGGAGATTCTTGACAAGGCACTGCTCAGGCCCGGCCGCTTTGACCGGCGTATCATCGTCGACAAGCCGGATCTCAAGGGCCGTATCGATACGTTAAAGGTGCACTCCCGGGACGTTCATCTCGACGATACCGTGGATCTTGAGGAGATCGGCCTGGCGACGGCGGGCGCGGTTGGGTCGGATCTGGCCAATATGGTAAACGAGGCGGCGATCAATGCCGTGAAGCACAGAAGATCGGCCGTTAATCAGAAGGATCTGCTGGAAGCCATCGAAGTGGTCATGATGGGCAAGGAGAAAAAGGATCATATCATGAGCAAGGAGGAGCGCCGGATCGTTTCCTACCACGAGACCGGACACGCGCTGGCAAGCGCCCTGCAGAAAAATACCGATCCGATCCAGAAGATCACGATCGTTCCCCGTACCATGGGCGCGCTTGGCTATGCCTGGTACGTGCCGGACGAGGAAAAGCATCTGCGGTCGCAGAAGGAGCTTGAGGAGCGTATTATTACGGCGCTTGCGGGACGCGCGGCGGAGGAGATCGTTTTCAATTCCGTGACCACAGGCGCTTCCAACGATATCGAGCAGGCCACGAATCTGGCGCGGGCCATGGTGACGCAGTACGGTATGTCCGAAAAATTCGGTCTGATCCAGCTTGTTACCGTGGAGGATCAGTATTTAAGCGGCAGACAGGTCTTAAACTGCTCGGACGAGACGGCAGCCAGGGTCGATGAAGAGGTCATGCGGATCATCGCGTATTCCTATGAGGAAGCCAAGCGCTTATTGAACGAAAACAGAGAGCTGATGGAGGAACTGGCGCAGTATCTGCTTGAGAAGGAAAGCATCACCGGCAAGGAATTCATGAAGATCTTCCGGGAATACCGGGGCGAGGAGCCGGAGGACGAAGAAAATCTGGAAAATTCGGAAAATCCGGAGACGGAGAAAGCGCCGAAGCTTCCCGAAACGGAAGGAGCTGTCACGGAAGCGGAGGTTTCAGAGCCGGAATCCGGTCAGGCGGTTTCTGCGGAAGCGGAATCTTTCATGGAAGCGGAGGTTTTGGAGACGGAACCCGGCCAGGCAGTCTTTTCGGAAACAGGAAATGATCAGGCAGATCCTGTGGAAACGGAAAATATGCCGAATTTTACGCTTGTTGAAACGCCGGAGAAGAGGGAAGAAGCTGAAACGCCGGAAAACCGGGAAGAAGCGACGGACCCTTCCGGGGAGAAACCGACCGGGCAGATCGACGCAGACGGGAAAGAGACTTCATGACGGATTTTGATATCGAGGAGGAACTGAAGAAGCTTCCTGCCAAACCCGGCGTATATATCATGCATGACCAGAACGACGAGATCATCTATGTCGGCAAGGCGATCATCCTGAGAAATCGTGTGCGTTCCTATTTCCGGGAGAGCACGACGAAATCCTTAAAGATAAGACAGATGGTCACGCATATTTCCTGGTTTGAGTATGTGGTGACGGATTCGGAGCTTGAGGCCCTTGTTCTTGAAAACAATCTGATCAAGGAGCATCTTCCGAAGTATAATACGCTGTTAAAGGACGATAAGACCTATCCGTATATCAAGGTAACGGTAAATGAGGATTTCCCCCGCATCTTTTCGACCAGGCAGGTAAAGAAGGATAACGCGAAGTATTACGGTCCCTTTACCTCGGCGAATGCGGTCAATGATACCATCGAGCTGTTAAGGAAGCTGTATCATATCAGAAGCTGCCAGAAGAGGCTCCGGTCAGGGGAGAGCGACCCGGACGAGACCTGCCTTTACTATCATATCGGCAGATGTTTAGCGCCCTGCGCGGGTCTTGTCTCAAAGGACGATTACCGGGAGGAGCTGTCAGGCGCGCTGAGTTTTTTAAATGGGAATTACCGGCCGCTTTTAAAGGAGTTGAGCGACCGTATGACAGAAGCTTCCGAAGCGATGGATTATGAGAAGGCGATCGAATACCGGGAGCTTCTCGAAAATGTGAGGCAGGTCGCCCAGAAGCAGCGGATCACCGACAGCTCTTCCGATGACAGGGATGTCCTCGCGATGGCACGGGACAAGGAATCCGTGATCATTCAGGTTTTCTATATCCGGGGCGGCAAGATCATCGGCAGAGAGCATCATTATATGAAGAACGCGGCGGACTCCACCGACGCGGAGATCATCCGGGATTTTATCGTCCAGTTTTACGCGGGAACGCCCTATATCCCGAAGGAACTGTTGATCCCCGTTGAAATCGAAGAAAAAGAGCTTTTAGAGGAATGGCTTTCAAATAAGCGGGGCAGCAGGCTGAGCCTTACGGCCCCGAAAAAGGGAAAAAAGGAAAAGCTGGTTGAACTGGCGGAGAAAAACGCGGCGATCGTTTTACGTCAGGATATTGAAAAAGTAAAGAGCGAAGAAGCCCGTACCACAGGCGCCGTGCGGGAATTAGAGGAACTGCTCTCCTTAGAAGGCATCGAGCGGATGGAGGCCTATGATATCTCCAATATCAGCGGCTATGATTCGGTGGGCTCCATGGTCGTATATGAAAACGGCAGGCCGAAGCGGAACGATTACCGGAAATTCAGGATAAAAACCGTGGAGGGCCCGAACGATTACGCTTCGATGCAGGAGGTGCTTTCGAGACGGTTCGAGCACGGCCTCAGGGATATGACGGAACAGGCACTGAACAGCTTTACGAGATTCCCCGACCTGATCATGATGGACGGCGGCAGAGGGCAGGTGCATATCGCGCAAGAGGTACTGAAATCCTTAAATCTTCAGATCCCGATCTGCGGCATGGTAAAGGATGACAATCACCGCACCAGAGGGCTTTACTATCAGGATCAGGAAATCCCGATCGATAAGAATTCCGAGGGTTTTAAGCTGATCACGCGGATCCAGGACGAGGCGCACCGGTTTGCGATCACCTTCCACAGAAGCCTGCGGAGCAAGGGACAGGTACATTCGATCCTCGATGATATCCCGGGTATTGGGGAAAAAAGACGCAAGGCGTTGATGCATTATTTTGAATCCATAGAGGATATAAAAAACGCGGATATCCGTTTGCTGGCAGAGGTTCCGTCCATGAACGGGCCGTCCGCGGAAGCGGTTTATCATTTTTTTCATAAGGAGTCTGAATCATGAGCGTGGAAACCACAGTAGCAGTCAGTCAACTGATCGAAAAATTCAAACTGAAAAACCTGACGCCGGAGATTGACGTGAAAAAGGTAAAGATCAAGCTCCCGGATATCAACAGGCCCGCGATCCAGCTGGCGGGTTTTCTGGAGAATTACGACGCGACCCGTGTACAGATCATCGGATATGTGGAATATTCCTATCTGCTGTCTTTAGATCCGGAAGAACGAAGAAAGCGTTATGACAAGGTCATCACGGAAAAGACGCCGGCCTTCATCTATGCCCGGAGCCTCATGCCCGGCGAGATCATGCTGCAGATGGCAAACGAGCGGGGCGTGCCGGTTTTGATCACCGAGATGGAGACCTCGGCGCTGATGGCGGAGGTTATTAAATGGCTGAACGTGAAATTAGCCCCCTGCATTTCGGTCCATGGCGTTTTAGTGGATATTTTCGGCGAAGGCGTGCTGATCACCGGCGAAAGCGGTATCGGTAAATCCGAGGCGGCTCTTGAGCTGATCAAAAGAGGCCACAGACTGGTGACCGACGATGTGGTGGAGATCCGCAAGGTCAGCAATGATACGCTGATCGGCTCCGCGCCTGACGTTACCAAGCATCTGATCGAGCTCAGGGGTATCGGCATCGTCGATGTGAAAACGATGTTCGGTGTTTCGAGCGTCAGGGATACGCAGAATATCGATCTGGTGATCCGGCTCGAGGAATGGGATAAGGATAAGGATTACGACAGGATCGGCCTGGAGGAGGAATATACGGAGTATCTGGGCAATAAGGTGGTCTGCCACAATATTCCGATCCGGCCCGGCCGGAATCTGGCGATCATCTGCGAGGCCGCCGCAGTGAACTTCCGGCAGAAGAAGATGGGCTATAACGCCGCGCAGGAGCTTTATAAGCGGGTGCAGGAATCCATGAGAAAACATACCGAGGAGGCAGAGTAACATGGGAAAATATTGTTTTGGGATCGATATCGGCGGTACGACGGTAAAGCTCGGTCTTTTTGAGGGAACCGACAGGCTTTTGGAAAAGTGGGAGATCCCCACAAGGACAGAGGATCAGGGCAGTCATATTCTGCCGGACATCGCGGCTTCCATAGAAGAAAAGATTTCGGAAAAGCAACTTAAGAAGGAGGATCTGATCGGGATCGGCCTGGATACGCCGGGACCGGTCGAGAAGAACGGCTTTATCCACCGGGCCGTGAATTTAAACTGGGAGGAATTTAATCTCGAGGAGACGCTTACGGCGCTGACCGGACTAAAGGTCAAAGCCGGAAATGACGCGACGGTGGCGGCTCTCGGAGAGCTTTATGCCGGCGGGATGGAAGGATATCAGGATGTGGTGCTCGTGACCCTCGGTACCGGCATCGGCGGCGGCATCGTGACCGGCGGACAGCTGCTTTACGGCTCAAAGGGCGGCGGCGCGGAGATCGGGCATATGCATATAAACGATGATGAGACCGAGTGCTGCGGCTGCGGAAACAAGGGCTGCTTTGAGCAGTACGGTTCGGCGACGGGCCTCGTTAGACTTGCCAAAAAGAAGTTAAGCGAATCTAAGGCCGACTCTGCTTTGCGCAAAACTGAGGTAACGGCCAAGGCGGTTTTCGACGCGGTGAAAGAGCAGGATCCCCTCGCCATGGAGATCGCGGAGGAATACGGCAGGTATCTGGGGAAGGGACTTGCGATGATCGCGGCGGTCGTGGATCCGCAGGCGTTTATCATCGGCGGCGGGGTTTCAAAGGCCGGCGATATCCTCCTTTCTTATATCAAAAAGTATTACGGACAGTACGCGTTTCATATAAACCGGGACGTTGACTTCCGTCTGGCCCGTCTCGGAAATGACGCGGGCATATACGGTGCAGCGAGGCTTTTATCGGGTGAAAACTGAAGCATTAGCGGAAAAGATCGGAAAAATAGCGGGAATCTCCCGGATCAGTCAGAATGAAAAGCTTTCGGGACATACCACGTTTCAGGCGGGCGGTCCCGCAAAGCTTTTTGCCGTGCCGGAGGAGCCGGACGCGTTAAAAGAGCTTTTACGGCTTCTGGCAGCGGAAAAGGAGCCTTTCTTTATTCTCGGAAACGGCAGCAATGTTCTTTTCCGGGATGAGGGCTTTTCGGGCGTTGTGATATCGATGAAGGCTCTTAACCGGATCACCGTAGATCCGGATACCGGGATCCTGGAAGCAGAGGGCGGCGCAGCGCTTTCTACGGCGGCCGGGCAGGCAGCGGCAGCTTCGCTGACCGGCATGGAATTTGCGGCGGGGATCCCCGGGACCATAGGCGGCGCCGTTGTTATGAACGCCGGGGCCTATGGCGGGGAAATGAAGCATATCGTGGAAGAGGTTACGCTGCTTAACGAGGAAACCGGCGAGATCATGAAAAAAACCGGTGCCGAGATGCAATTTGGCTACCGGGAAAGCCTTCTTAAACGGGAACCGGCGGTTGTCCTGCGGGTAAGGCTCCGTCTTCAGGCAGGAGATCCGGAGAAGATCCGGGAAACCATGGCGGAGCTGTCCGAAAAACGGCGGGAAAAACAGCCTCTCGAATATCCCAGTGCCGGCAGTACCTTTAAGAGACCGGAGGGGTATTTTGCGGGAAAGCTGATCGAAGACGCCGGTCTTAAGGGATTTTCCGTGGGCGGCGCGTCTGTTTCCGAAAAGCACGCGGGCTTTGTGATCAACAGAGATCACGCGACTGCTTCAGAGCTTATTACCCTGATCCATGAGGTACAGCGGATCGTTCTGGAAAAACAGGGCGTTCTTTTGGAACCGGAGGTACTGATCCTATGAGAATCGTTATCGTGACCGGCATGTCGGGAGCCGGAAAGAGTACGACGTTAAAAATGCTGGAGGATTTCGGCTATTACTGCGTCGATAATCTGCCGGTACCGCTCATCCCGATGTTTGCGGAGCTGATCACGGCTCCCTCGAGCGAGATAGAGAAGGCGGCTATCGGGGTAGATGCCAGGACGACCAGCGCCTTTTCCGATCTTGTCAATGTGCTGAAGCGGATGAAGGAGACCGGGATAGATTACGATGTTATTTTTTTGGAAGCAAACGACGATATCCTGATCAAACGCTATAAGGAAACAAGAAGGGTGCATCCTCTCGCCGGCGCCGACCGGGTGGATGCCGGCATCGCGAGAGAGCGGAAGAAGCTTTCGGCGATCAAAAAGTCAGCGCATTTCATTATCGATACCAGCTCCCTCTTGACCAGAGAGCTCAGGCAGGAGCTGGAGCGGATCTTTGTCAATAATGAGAATTACAAGAGTCTTTTTGTTACGGTGGTATCCTTCGGCTTTAAATACGGGATCCCCCAGGATGCGGATCTGGTCTTTGACGTCCGCTTTCTGCCGAATCCCTATTATCTGGATGAACTGCGCAGCCTGACCGGCAATGACGATCCGGTGCGGGATTATGTCATGAGCTTTCAGGAGGCGCCGGTTTTTCTGGAAAAGCTTTCGGATATGATCGATTTTCTGCTGCCCCGGTATATCATTGAAGGAAAGAGCCAGTTAGTGATCGCCATCGGCTGTACAGGCGGCAAGCACAGAAGCGTTACGTTAGCGAACGCCTTCTATGAAAAAATGGCGGAGAATACGGATTACGGCTTCCGGATCGAGCATAGAGATGTCAACAGATAGGTTATCCTTTTCCCATAAAGTAAAAGAAGAACTGTATAAGCAGATCAGTCCGGCCAGGCACTGCCAGCTGGCGGAGCTGTCAGCGTTACTCACCTTTTCGGGAGGGCTTAAGCGCATGGCGGTTCCTGCCGAAAATGAAATGTTTGTCAGAAAATGCTTTACATTGCTTGAAAAAACCTTTAAGATAACAGGGTATGTTTCTGACGGACAGGGCGGCCGCCATGACCTGATCGGGATCCCGGATCCTTCCGGAAAGATCAGGGAATCCCTGCGAAGCAGTGTACTGCTTGAGCGGGCCTGCTGCAAAAGAGCGTATCTGAGAGGCGCCTTTATCGCGGCGGGATCGGTCAGCGATCCGCAGAAATCCTATCATTTCGAGATAGCAGCGGCGGAGAAAGCGGAAGCTTTCGTTCTGACAGAGCTGTTTGATACCTTTGAGATCCCGGCCAAGATCACGCTCCGCAAGCACAGCCATCTTGTCTATATCAAGGACGGCGAGAAGATCGCGGACGCGCTGAACGTCATGGAAGCGCCTGTGGCGTTAATGGCCTTTGAAAATACGCGGATCTACAAAAACGTAGCCAATACGATCAACCGGCAGGTGAACTGCGAAACCGCGAATCTGAGCAAGACGATCTCCGCCGCGGTAAAGCAGCGGGAAGCCATCGAATACGCGGTGAAGCTGCCGGCCTATGAAGAGCTGCCGGAGCCCGTCAGGGAGGTGGCAAGACTCAGGCTGCAGTTTCCGGATGTATCCCTGAAGGAGTTGGGAGAAATGTGCGACCCGAAGGTGGGAAAATCGGGCGTCAATCATAGATTACGGAGAATTATGGAGCTGGCGGAGACCGGCTCTCAGAATTAGCAGGCAGATCGAAGCGGACTGAGGATCGCGCCTAAGCGCACACTTTGCTTCGCAAAATGGCGCAGATATGGAGGAGCATTATGAAATTGCAGGATGTGGAAATCAAGCTGAAAAATGGTCTGGAGGCCAGACCGATCGCGCTGCTTGTTCAGGTCGCTACCCAGTATGACAGCAGGATCTATATCCAGTCCGGAGAGAAGCGCGTCAACGCAAAGAGCATCATGGGAATGATGACGCTTGTGTTAGCGGCCGGAGACAAGGTGACTGTTTCGGCGGAGGGCGAAGACGAGGAGGCAGCGGTAGCTGCGATCGCTGAATATTTAAGCGGAAATGATGCGGTCTGAAATGCAGACCGCATCGGCATGAACAGGTTCATGCCTAAGCGCACGATCCGCAGACCGGATCGGCGCGGTGCGGAAATGATGCGGTCTGAAGCGCAGATCGCTTCGGCGCGGTGCGGAAACGATGCGGTCTGAAGCGCAGACCGGATCGGCGCAGTTTGGAAATGCTGCTGAGAGGCCGATGGAAGCATCGGCTTCTTTTTATGGACGAAACAGATAATTACAGTTATAATAAGAACGAAAATCAGGTCAGAGACAAAGGAAATGATCCGGTGTCAGAACAGAATCCCTGAATTTTGATCAAAATGATAAAATGTGCTATCGTAGTTCCCTGTTATAATGAAGAAGCGGTCCTGCCGGTTACGGTGGAAAAGCTGGACGGACTGTTACAGGATCTGATCGGTAAAAAGAAATTAACGCCGGACAGCTTTGTCATATATGTGGATGACGGAAGCCGGGACGATACCTGGAAACTGATCGAGCGCTTTCATGACGAGAAACCCCTTGTGGACGGACTGAAGCTTGCCGGCAACGTGGGGCATCAGAACGCGTTGCTTGCCGGCCTGCTCACAGTGCTCGACAGCGGGATTGATGCTGCCGTATCGATCGATGCCGATCTGCAGGATGATATCGCCGTGATCGAGGAAATGGTGGATCAGTTTATCGGTGGAACCGATATCGTTTACGGTGTCCGTTCCGGCCGTAAAACCGATACCTTCTTTAAGCGTGCGACGGCCCAGGGCTTTTACAGGGTCATGCATCTGATGGGGGCAAAAAGTGTATACAATCACGCGGATTTCCGGCTTATGAGCAGACGGGCCATAGAAGCCCTGTCGGAATATAAGGAGCGGAATCTCTTTTTGCGCGGCATTATTCCGATGATCGGATTTAAGACCGGCTGCGTTTATTATGAGCGGAAGGAACGGATGGCCGGAGAATCCAAATATCCGGTCAGAAAGATGATGTCCTTCGCCTTTGACGGTATCACCTCCTTCAGCACGAAGCCGATGACCTTTATCATGGATATCGGTCTTATTATGATCGTGATCGCGCTGCTTGCGGCCATTTACAGCCTGCATTCCTATCTGGTCGGCGATGTGGTCAGAGGCTGGACGACCCTGATCCTGTCCCTCTGGTTTATCGGCGGGATGTTAATGTTTTCTCTGGGATTAGTTGGGCAGTATATCGGAAAGATCTACCTTGAGGTAAAGGAACGGCCGCGGTATATCATAGAAAAAAGGCTGACGAATGAATAAAGACGGTTACGAAGGAAAATTACTTCATGATATCGGCATCAGCATTACGTTAGCGGTGCTGTTTGCGTGCGCCCTGATGTTAGCGCTCACGGACGACGAGCTGTTCACCGAAAATCTTGTGATGTCCATTGCCGCGTTTATCACGGCACTGCTAGCCTATCTGCAGTTTGTGACATTAGCGATCGTTTTGGCCAGTGTTGCATCCGTGACCTATATCGGTATCAAGCTCTTCCTGCTTGTCTCCGCGGGAAACAGTATTGAACCGTCCTGCTTTTTATGGCTGGTTCTGCCGGGACTCGTTGTGGTGGGCGGTGTTCTTTATGTGAAGGGACAGAAAAAGCTGCAGACGGAGAACGCGCTGTTAAAACGTCAGGTAGAGGAGCTTGTCATGATCGACCCGCTGACAAATCTGTATAATCTGCGCAGTATGTTCATGGATATGCAGACGCAGGTTTCCTTTGCGGAAAGAAATAACCAGCCGATCTCCTTAATGGTCATTAAGCTGAAATATCCGGCGGAGTTAAAACGGGCGCTGACGCAGGAACAGTATGAGAAAACCCTGATCAGGGTCTCCAAATACGTGGTGGATACCGTACGTCTGGAGGACCGGGTCTAT
>JAILQQ010000017.1 GCA_024698885.1 Lachnospiraceae bacterium
TCCGCGGGCTTTTTGCTGTCGGCGGAGATCATCGAGATATTATGATAGCCGCATATGACCAGCTCCGGACCGTCGAACTCATCCGCGATGTAAACGCCCTGCTCCTGCTCCAGAAAATAATCCCAGACAGCAGGATGCCTCAAAGTTTCAATATATTCCGTGATATTATAGGTACCGGGTGCAAGCACTAACGTCGTATTATCCTCAAGGGCCGCGATCAGCTCCGCCGTGCTGCTCACAAGCACCGGCTCCGCACGGTATATGCTGTAATCCCTTTCCGGGTTGGCCGCAAAGACCTCTGTCGGAAGCATGGCCTGCAGAAACAGCAGACCCGCCAGTATGAGACTGATTCCTCTAATTTTTCGCATCTCGATCCTCCTTCACCTTTTTCTCTTTCCGTTCTGCCCCACTCCACTCTTCACCAAGGAAATGACATTCATTCCTAAGCGCACGATTTGCAGACAGACCGCATCATTATTATACCGTAGTTGTGAAAGACCGGCAAACGGCTAACCCATTCTCTTCTTCCCTATATTCTGCGCAAATATGCGTTTCTCTAAAAGTCAATAGTGAATCTATACAAAAATCGTATTAACATTTTGTTCATAATTTTTCTACAAACTGTTAACCTCAAAAATGTTTTTTTTTCACAAATGTTTTCTATTATAATAGCGTAGAGCATTTCATTCATTCGTGAACTGTTGCCGATAGTTTTTTTGATATGCTTAAATCTTTTTCATAAAAATGCCCGGAGGTCAAAAACCTGCCGGGCACCTCCCTTTTTATGGGGGTTTTTTTCTTCTTCAAAGCTATTCCATATCAGTTTTCACTCCTTCCACAGGCATTTTTCATCTTCTCCTGTGGCATTTTCCCATCTTGACAAAGCTCCCATATTTTCATATAAATGTTTAGGGGTTAGAATCAAAAGCTAAGGATTTTTACATATTCATTGAGTGAGTTGCGCAAATTGATCAATCCGAACGAGGCGACTGAATAAAAAAGGAAATGATCCGGTCGAAAAAGCCGACCGGATCGGCATGAACTGAAGTTCATGCCTAAGCGCACGACTTGCTAAGCAAGTCGGCGCAGGCGCGCAAGCGGGCCGAGTCGGATTCATCAATTTGCGCAACGGACCCGGCTATTGATCCAATCAAAAAAGGAAATGATCCGGCCGAAAAAACCGACCGATTCGGATTCATCAATTTACGTAGCGGATCCGGCAACGGATTATAATAAAAAAGGAGATAAGAAAAGCCATGACTTTTAAGGAGCTGGCCGACCTGATCTTCCCTGACGCCAGGGATATCAGTTATTATGAAGAAAAATACCCGGAGAGAGACCTGCCGGAGGGCGCGATCGTGACCAGATTCGCCCCAAGCCCCACAGGCTCGGTGCATATCGGAGCGTTAGAGCAGTGTATCGTCGAAACAGCCCTCATCAAAAACAAGGGCGGCGTACTGATGCTCCGGATCGAGGATACGGATCAGAAGCGCAAGGTGGAAAACGGCGTGAAGGGGATCATCGATTCCCTGAAGGACTTCGATATCACCTTTGACGAGGGAATGACGGACGAGCAGACCTCAAAGGGAGCGTACGGTCCGTATATCCAGTCACAGCGCCGGGAGATCTATCAGGCCTTCGCGAAATACCTGATCTCCATAGAAAGAGCGTATCCCTGCTTCGCAACCCCCGAGGAGCTTGAGGATCTCAGGAAGAGACAGGAAGCGCAGGGCCTTGACAATATCGGTTATTACGGGGAATGGGCGCTGTACCGGGAGCTTGCGCCGGAGGAAGCCGCCGCGCGTATTAAAAAGGGAGAGCCCTACGTGATCCGTTTCAAGTCCATGGGAAAGCCTGACGGCCGGATCACCTGCAAGGATATGATCAAGGGGCAGATCGAAATGCCCCAGAATATGCTGGATATCGTCATCATCAAGGGTGACGGGCTTCCGACCTATCATTTCGCCCACGCCGTGGACGATCATCTGATGCGGACGACCCACGTGATCCGTTCCTCGGAATGGGCGCCCTCTCTGCCGCTGCATCTGGAGCTCTTTAAGACCCTCGGCTTCAAGGTGCCGAAATACTGTCATTACGCGCCGATGCTAAAGCTAGACGTAAAGCGTACGGAGGACGGGACGCCGGTCCTTAACGAGGACGGAAGCGAAGCCACCTTCAAGCGCAAGATCAGCAAAAGGAAGGATCCCGAGGCTGCGGTTGATTATTATTATAAGGAAGGAATTCCCTCCGAATCGGTGAAGGAATATCTGATGACAATCGCCAACTCCGACTTTGAAGCCTGGCGGGAGCAGAATCCGGCCGCGGATCTCTATGATTTCCCCTTCTCCTTAAAGAAAATGAGCACCACGGAGGGGGCTCTGTTTGATATGGATAAGCTCATGGACGTTTCCCGCAACGTGATCTCCGGTTTCCCGGCGGAAAAGCTCGTGGATGACGTGAGCTGCTGGGCCGCCCGCTACGATGAAACGCTTGCCGGGCTCCTGAAGGATAAGAGCACGGCGGTAAAATTCTTCGGGATCGAGCGGGGTCCGGAAATGAAGAAAAAGCGGAAGGATATCGGAAAATGGTCGGAGGTAAAGGACTATATCTCCTATCTTTACGATGAACTGTTTTACGCGCCCGGGCTCAGTTACGATTATCCGGAGAATTTCGAAAAAGAAACGATCGCAAGGCTCCTGCCCCTGTATCTTGAAAAATACTATGCTGTTCAGGATGACGCCGGACAGTGGTTTGAAAAAGTAAAGGATCTCTCGGAGGAGATCGGTTACGCGCGAGAAGTAAAGCTCTGGCGCAAGGATAAGGAAGCCTGGCCCGGCCATGTGGGGGATGTCTGCATGGTGCTGCGGGTAGCGCTGACCGGGCGCCGCAATACCCCGGATCTCTATCAGATCATGCAGGTCATGGGGGAAAAGACCGTCAGGGAACGGCTCGCAAAAGCAGCCGCCGCGATCGGAAGATAAACGGGTCGGGGCAAATCAAAACTTGTATTAATACCGTGAAAAGAGTATAATTCGTTTTATGGCAAATCAGTTAATTTCACAGATCAGACGGATATGGCGGTTTCTGGTAGTGCGGAAGTATTATGCCATGATGAGCTTTACGGGCACGATCCATTTTTTGTTCTGCCTGTTCTTCCTGTATTATCAGGTCTGGCCGATGATGATCTTTAATATCGTGAGCACGACGATGTATTTTTCCACGCTTCTTCTGATAAAGCGCGGGAAAGAGATGCTGGCGATCATGCTGGCCTATCTCGAGATCGTACTCCACGGAATAGCGGCGACCTATTGCGTCGGATGGAATACGGGCTTTGCACAGTATCTGTTCGTCGTGGTGCCTTTAGGTTTTTTTGCCTGCCTCGAACTGACGGAGGGGAGCAAACGTTTTGTGATCCCGTTTCTGCTCGGGACGTTGGTGGGGATCCTGTACGCATCCACGAGACAGCTTTCTCATATGCTGACGCCGCCTTATACGCTCTCGCATCAGACGGTGGATTTCGCCTTTGTCGTGAATTCCGTGGTGACCTTCGCCTTTCTGTTACTGTTTCTGATCCTCTATACCTATACGATCAGCGAAATGGAGCAAAAGCTCAGGGATCAGAACGCGATCCTGGATTATAAGGCTTCGGTGGACCCTCTGACGAATCTGTTAAACCGCCGCAGCATGCAGGAGCATCTGATCAAGGTTTTTGAGAGCGGACGTGACTTTGCGGTTGCGATGCTTGATATTGATGATTTTAAGAACGTAAACGATTCCTACGGCCATGAGGCGGGGGATCTCGTGCTCCTTGAGGTCGCGCGGATCGTTCAGGAGATCATTCCCGAAGGAAGTCCGGTCTGCCGTTGGGGCGGCGAAGAGATCCTGATATTGTTTATCGATGCTTCAAAGGCCAAGGCAACGGAGCTTTCGGAGCAGGTCAGGAAGTGCATCGCGGACAATTATATTCCGTTCTACCAGAAAACACTGCATGTAACGGTTACGATCGGTGTGTCGGCGCATTACGGTATTCACAGCATAGATGAAACGATTGCCGAAGCGGATAACAAGATGTATTACGGCAAAAAGCACGGGAAAAATCAGGTGGTTTCCCTGCAGAGGAGGATTTAGGAAAGAATGAGGATTCAGGGAGGTTTTGGGCTATGGCTGTAAAGATTATTTTACTGATTCTGTTTTTCGCGATTATGATCGGGGTGGGATTGTACTCGCGCAAATCTACTAGAAATGTGAACGATTTTGTACTGGGCGGGAGAAAGGTCGGACCGTGGCTGACGGCCTTTGCTTATGGCACGTCCTATTTTTCGGCGGTGGTCTTTGTCGGGTATGCCGGGCAGTTCGGATATAAATACGGTATGGCGGCAACCTGGATCGGGATCGGAAACGCCTTTCTCGGATCCCTCCTCGCCTGGGTGGTGCTTGGCAGAAGAACCCGTATCATGACAAAGTATCTGGAAGCAAAGACCATGCCGGATTTCTTCGGCAAGCGTTATCACAGCCAGAACCTCAGGCTGGTGGCGGCGGTCATTTCCTTTGTGTTCCTGATCCCGTATACCTCATCGGTCTATAACGGTCTGTCAAGGCTCTTTGAAATGGCCTTCCACGTACCCTATACGGCCTGCGTCATCGTGATGGCGGCTCTGACCTGCGTATATGTGGTTCTGGGCGGCTATATGGCTACCGCGATCAATGATTTCATTCAGGGTATCATCATGATCATCGGTATCATCGCGGTCATCGCCTCGATCTTAAACGGCCAGGGCGGCTTTAACGCGGCGGTATTCAAGCTCGCGGAGCTCCCGTCGGATGTTGCGGTAACGCAGGGACAGCAGGGCGCCTTTACCTCGTTCTTAGGACCGGATCCGATCAATCTGTTAGGCGTTGTGATCCTAACCTCCCTCGGAACCTGGGGACTGCCGCAGATGGTACAAAAATTCTACGCGATCCGGGATGAAAAAGCGGTGCAGACCGGTACCGTCATTTCCACGGTATTCGCGGTGATCGTTGCCTGCGGCTGCTATTTTCTCGGCGGCTTCGGACGTCTGTTTGATACGGCTGCGATTCACAAGGATGACGGCAGCATTGCCTTTGACGCGATCATTCCTTCCATGCTCTCGACGCTGCCGGATCTTTTGATCGGCGTCGTGATCATGCTGGTGCTTTCGGCTTCCATGTCCACGTTAGCCTCTCTCGTGCTGACCTCCAGCTCGACCTTAACGCTTGATCTGATCATGCCGTTTATGCTAAAAAAAAAGGATGCGGCTCCCATGAGCGAAGCGGAAAAGGAAAAGAAGCAGATCGTTATCCTGCGTTCCTTCCTTCTCTTCTTTATCATCCTTTCCGTGATCATGGCCGTGAACCCGCCGACCTTTATCGCGCAGTTAATGGGTATTTCCTGGGGCGCGTTAGCCGGTGCCTTCCTTGCGCCGTTCTTATACGGCCTCTACTGGAAAGGCGTTACCAGAGCTTCGGTCTGGGCCAGCTTTATCTGCGCGATCCTGATCACCGTATTAAATATGTTTCCCGCAACGAAATTTATCCAGAGCCCCATTAATGCCGGTGCTGCCGCGATGATCGCGGGCCTTGTGATCGTTCCCGTTGTCAGCCTCTGCACGCCGAAGATGAGGGAAAAGGACGTTGAAGCGGTATTTGACTGCTACAGTGAAAAGCATATGGTAGAGCAGAAATATGCTCTGCCGGAGGAATAAAACAAAGTAAGGCGCAGAAAGGAGAAGAAAGCATGAGTACAAAATACGCAGGAACCAGAACGGAGAAAAACCTGGAGGCAGCCTTTGCCGGAGAATCGCAGGCGCGGAATAAATATACCTATTTCGCCTCCAAGGCTAAGAAGGAAGGCTTTGAGCAGATCGCGGCGCTGTTTTTAAAAACGGCGGAAAACGAGAAGGAGCATGCCAAGCTCTGGTTCAAGGAGCTGGAAGGGATCGGGACTACAGCGGAAAACCTGAAGGCAGCCGCGGAAGGCGAGAATTTCGAGTGGACCGATATGTATGAGAAGTTCGCGAAGACCGCGGAGGAAGAAGGCTTCCCGGAGCTTGCGGAGAAGTTCCGCGGCGTAGCGGCCATCGAGAAAACGCATGAGGAAAGATACCGTGCCCTGCTTCATAACGTGGAAATGCAGGAGGTCTTTAAAAAGAGCGAGGTCAAGGTATGGGAATGCCGTAACTGCGGTCATATCGTGGTCGGCACCGAAGCGCCGGAGGTCTGTCCGGTATGCGCGCATCCCCAGGCTTATTTTGAGATCGAAGCGAAGAACTATTAAATATTGAGAGGGTTGAGGCGTCAAAAGTCACAGGAAACTTTTGGCGCCTTCATTCACTGCAGGCAAGGAAATGATTCGGTCGGAAAACCGACCGAATCGGCATGAACAGGTTCATGCCTAAGCGCACGATT
>JAILQQ010000022.1 GCA_024698885.1 Lachnospiraceae bacterium
CCGGACTCAGGCTTCTGTCCCGTATGAAAAAGAAGAGCGGGATCGTCATAAAAACAACCGTATACCGGTAATTTCCGGGAAGGTAATAGGACATGATCAGGCTCAGATACAGAAGCTCCTTCCACCGCACGCGGGTGATCCAGGCCAGAATAAGAAGCAGGATAAAACAGATATGTCCGGTGATCATCCCGGCGAAAGCGGCGGTCTCGCTGTTTACGTGAAATGCCGTCAGGATCGCGAAGGTGATATGTTTAAAGGACGAATACTCTGTCACAAGCAAAGACGTCAGGCTGAACAGGCCGTCAAAATAGAGCATAAACCCCTCTGTTCCGCCGACCCAGATAAAGGGAACAAAAAAGAGTACGATACTGTAAAGGGAAAAGCGAAGCGCCTCCTTCCACCTCTTCTCCTTTAAAAACAGCAGTCCGAGGACGGCGGGATACAATTTGAAATTGACGGCGATCGCGAGAAGAAGGAGGGCGCACTCCCGTTTTACAGCGGAGGGACTGTCCTTCAGGTAAAGGCCGGTAAGGATCAGAAGAAGCGTCAGAAGGACAGGATTCCCGCGTTCTATCGCTCCCATGAAAAAAGGCAGGCTGCAAAGGAGAAGGCTGCAAAGCAGCACGCATTCCTTTGTCGTCCTTACGATGATCTTCTGGACAATAAGCAGAAAATAAAGCGACATAAAGATCATCAGCATGACATACGCGATGATGATGTAGGGGGAATCCTTATAAGACAGCCAGTCGTAATCCGTAAGCGGCGTGGGGATGATCCGGTACAGAAGGTGAAACAGAAGATATACAAACGGCGGAAAACATGCCGTACTTCCGCCCACTTTGTAGGTAGTACCAAGGTCGGCGGCAAAGTAGATATGACGGGAAAAGTCCGTAAGGCCCCAATCCGACGTGTTGCCCATTGAGATCCAGTCAAAGCCGTCGCCCTTTAGCAGGCAGATAAGCACAAAACCAATCGTGCCTGCTGCGGACAGCAGATAAAAAAGGCGTTCGGGATAACGTATTAACTGTTGCCTGATCTGGTTCATATTCGTCAAGCTTTCTTAGGATCTGTCATGATATGATCAATGCACCAAAAGTCTTTCCTCATTATACTGCTTCAAGGGCAGATTGCCAATTCACAACTGTTTTTTTCCAACTTGTATTGCGTCATGGGAAAGAATGATATAGTATTTATAATAAGAAAGGTCATAAGGGGATTTCTTTATCAGCTTTTTAGTCGGAGATCACAGGAATTGACAGATACAGATACAGATACGGATCGGAAAGGATGGGATACATGCGTATACGGAAAGATATGAAGAAGGCGGCATCGTTTGCTCTGGCCATGGCAGTGACCTGCGCGGAATTTTCTCTGTGCCTGCCTGTTAAGTCGCAGGCGTTTGAAACAGAAACAGACCGGGTGGAGGAAATCTTATCCGGCATGACGATCGAGGAAAAGGTGGGCCAGATGATCATGGCCGACTTCCGAAACTGGAACGAAAACCCGGAAGACGAAGATTCCGAAGCGGTTCCCATGACGGAGCTCCGCAAGGAAGTCAAAGAAGCAGTTGCGAAGGACCGCTTCGGCGGGATTATTCTATTTGCCGAAAACTGTCCGGAAAATGAGCAGACGCTTTCGCTTGTACAGTCGCTACAGGAGGCAAATCTTGATACGGACAGTAAAACCGCCGTTCCGCTCCTTATCGCGATAGATGAAGAAGGCGGGATCGTTGCCCGTCTCGGGCAGGGGACCAGGTGGATCGGGAACATGGCGCTTACGGCTACGGGAGATCCCGAAAACGCAAGGGAAGCAGCTTTAAACATCGGGCAGGAGCTTTCCGCGCTCTCTATCAATACAGATTTCGCGCCGGTGATCGACGTGAACAACAATCCGGCAAATCCCGTGATCGGCTGCCGGTCCTTCTCGGATGATCCGGATATCGTCGCGGCATATGTTCTGAGCTATCTGCAGGGGCTTAAGGAAAGCGGGACCATTTCCTCCCTCAAGCATTTTCCGGGGCATGGAGACGTGGCAACGGACAGCCATACCGGATTTCCCATTCTTGATAAATCCTACGAGGAGCTGAAGGCCTGCGAGCTGATCCCCTTCCAGGCGGCGATCGATGCCGGCGCGGAGATGGTGATGACCGCTCATATCCAGTACCCGCAGATCGAGGAAAGAACCTATACCTCGGTCTCGACCGGCGAAGAGGTCTTCCTGCCGGCGACCCTCTCTTCCGTGATCCTGCAGGATATCCTGCGTAAGGATATGGGCTTTGAGGGCGTTATTGTTTCCGACGCGCTGAACATGGCGGCGATCGCCGACAATTTCGCGCTTGAGGATACGGCGAAGCTGGCCATAGAAGCCGGGATCAATATGTTCTTAATGCCGGTTCCCGTTACCGATCAGGAATCGCTTGACAAACTGGAAGGCTTTATCGCCTATCTCTGTGAACAGGTAGAGGCCGGGGAGATCGACGAAGCGCTGATCAATGATTCGGTCAGGCGGATCCTGACGCTGAAGGAAAAGCACGGTCTTCTTCCCGCGGAGACGGACGAGATAACAGAAGACGCTGTATCAGCAGATGCTGTATCGGAAGAGCCTGCAGAGGAGGCTGCCGATACGCTTTCGCAGGTGGGAAGCCCCGAGAGCCACAAGGCGGAATGGGAAATGATGCAGAAATCCGTGACGCTTTTAAAGAACGAAGGGGGACTGCTTCCCTACCACGCAAAGGCAGACGAAAAGATCCTTTTCCTGTATTCCGGAACAAGCAGGGCCGCCTCCGCCGAATTTGCGAAGAACCGCCTGGTTGAGGAAGAACTGGTTCCTGAGGATACCGTTTTTGAAACGATGGTTTACAGTGATGAAACGAAGGATGACTGCCTGAAGGCGGCCAAAGAGGCGGATCTGGTCATTACCGTTTCCACGGCCTTTAACCTTGACAGCCTGGATCCGGAAACGGAATCCGGTGCTTTCTCGGCCTGGCTCGACAGCGTGATCGACGCGGTGCACGAGGGTGGAAAGCCCTTTATCCTGATCAGCGGTTATCTGCCCTATGACGCGGCCAGATATCAGGAAGCGGACGCGATCGTTCTTTCCTACGGCTCTTCTGCCATGAAGGAGCTGCCGAAGGAAAAAGAGGGCTACAGCGTTAATATCCCCGCAGCGATCTGCGGCGTTTTCGGAGAATATGAATTTACCGGTTCCCTTCCGATAAATATTCCAAAGCTTGATGATCAGTACGGTTTTTCGGAGGAAATACTGTATCCCCGCATGGTCGCGGTACCGGGGCAGGGAAAGGGATATCAGATAAACGTGAGCTTCCCCGACTGGAAGGGCTATACGGACGATACCCTTGCGATGAACAGTATGATCAGCTTTTTGGGATATCACGGACAGGGGTCTCTTGAGATCACAGTCAGTGAAGAAGTGACAGGCTTTGAGCTGTATATAAACGGCATTGCGGTCGATACCGCAGAGTTTGCGGGCGGCGGACAGTATACGCTCGATATTTCGGAATATACAAGGAACGGGGAAAATACCCTCCAGGTATCGGGGATCACGCCCTTTGACCTGAAGGAAGCCGTTAAGGTATCGGTCCCCTATCCGACGGTCCTGCCGGGAGAGCCTGAAGAGGAAGGCATCTCCGAACAGACCCTTGCGATGATCTCCGACCTGATCGAAAATGACGTGGCAAACGGCTTTACCAGCGCGTCCCTTGCGGTGATCCGAAACGGCAGGCTCGTTTATGAAAATGCCTGGGGAAGGACCAATTCCTATCATCCGGACGGAACGCCCGATGAAGAAAGCCCTCTCGTAACGACGGATACGCTTTACGATCTGGCTTCCGTGACCAAGATGTTTTCCGTGAATTACGCCCTGCAGAAGCTCGTGACGGACGGCGAGGTGAAGCTTGACGATACGATCGCCTCCTACCTCGGAGAGAGCTTTTATACGGAGGATCCGATCCTGACCGATACAGGGGACGACCCCGGGATTGATCCCGAGACCATGAAGGAATGGAAGGCAGCTCTGACGATCCGGGATCTCTTAAGGCATCAGGGCGGTTTCCCGGCGGATCCCAAATACCCCTCTCCTCTCCTCTATAAGGAGGATACCGACGTCTATCCGGAAAATCCGCTTTTTGCCGGAAACGGCGCGGATGAGGAAACGAAGATCGCCACTATCGAAATGATCGGCAAAACGCCCCTTAACTACGAGCCCGGGACCAAAACGGTCTACTCCGATCTTGATTATATGATCCTTGGGTTAGTGGTGGAAAAGGTGACCGGGAAGGATCTGAACAGTTATCTGAAGGAAACCTTCTGGGAACCCATGGGCCTTACGCATATCACCTATAATCCGCTGCAGCAGGGCTTCGAGGCCTCTGACTGCGCGGCAACCGAATTAAACGGCAATACAAGAGACGGATATCTCGACTTTTCCGGCTACAGAACCTATACCCTGCAGGGCGAGGTACACGACGAGAAGGCATTTTACAGCATGGAAGGCATTTCCGGCCATGCGGGACTGTTTTCAAATGCCACGGATCTGGCGAAGCTCGCTTCCGTCATGCTTTCCGGCGGTTACGGAGAATACCGCTTCTTCTCCCGCAACGTGATGAATCAGTTCATGGCGCCGAAGCGGGAGGACGCGGGGAACTGGGGACTCGGCTGGTGGAGGCAGGGCGATTCGCAGAGAGTCTGGTACTTCGGGACCCAGGCCGGCTCCAATACCATAGGCCATCAGGGCTGGACGGGAACCATCGTAATGATCGATCCCGACAGGCAGCTCGTCATCGCCTACCTGACCAATAAGATCAACTCAAGGATCACCGATTTTGCCGCAAATCCCAATAAGTTTAACGGCGGCTGGTATACGGCTGCCACCCTGGGCTTTGTGCCGCAGCTTTTATCGATCGGAATGGACGCTTCCCTGGAGGAGACAGAAATCTCCGACCAGCTCTTAACGCTGTGCGCGGATATGGCAGTGGAAAGCCTGAAACTGGTGCCCGAGGGGATCTCCTTTACCTCCGACCATCCTTCGGTGAAGAACGTCGAAAGTAAGCTTTCCCTGTTTAAGGACATGGCTGAAAAGAGTGAGGATACGGAAAAGGTGAAGGCGCTTCGGAAAAGGATCCGCGAAGCTTACGAAAAGGTCAGCACGGCGCATGAGGAGCCCATCCCGGCTGAGGAAGTCGAGGAATAAGGAAATGGAAATGATTGGCGGGCAGATCGGTGCAGAGAGGAACCGGTTCCATGAAAAATGACGGATATATCACGGTTTTTGGCGCCGCCAATATCGATATCGGCGGCAAACCGTATGAGAAACTGATCGCAAAGGACTCAAACCCCGGGCAGGTCCGTGCCGCGCCGGGGGGCGTTGGCCGCAATATCGCGCATAATCTGAGTCTTCTCGGGAATCATGTGAAATTTATCAGTGCCTTCGGGGACGATGTATATGCGTCGCTAATACGGGACAGCCTGCACAAAGCGGGGGTTGAGACCGAAGAAAGCTTCCTCTCCCGCGACGAGCCCACCTCCTCCTATCTCTATATCACGGAGGCAGACGGCAATATGGAGCTTGCGGTCAATGATATGGATATCTACAGGCATCTGACGCCTGCCTTTATCAGAGAAAAAAGGGAGGTGCTCGATCACAGCAGTCTTGTGGTGGCAGACGCTAATCTGCCGGAGGATACCCTCGAGACCATCTGTCGCGAGAGTAAATGTCCCGTGATCGCAGAAAGCGTTTCCTGCAAAAAGGCGGTGAAGCTGCGAAAGGTCCTGCCCTATGTTTTTACGGTCACGGGGAATTATCTGGAGGCCGAGGTGCTTTCCGGAAGAACGATCGATCCCGAAGATCAGGGGAGCCTTCGGGCGGCCGCGGATGTCCTGCTTGCAGACGGCGCAAAGAGAGTCGTCATCACGCTTTCCGCAAGAGGCGCCTACTATGCGGACGGAAATTCGGACGGGCTGCTGCCCCCGATCCCCGCTGAAATGATCAACGGTAACGGCGCCGGGGATGCCCTCCTCTCCGGCCTCATCACGGGAACCGTAAAGGGCTTTTCCTTTGCGGACGCGATGATGCTTGGGATGGCAGCCGCCAGTATCACATTGGAAACGTCGCAGACAAATAATCCCGCCCTGAGCTTTGAAGCAGCAAAAAAAAGAGCCGGGTTATAATCGGAAATGATTCGATCTGCAGGGTTGACCGAATCGGCATGAACCTTGGTTCATGCCTAAGCGCACGATCTGCAAGCAGATCGGCACAGAAACAGGAAATGCCCCGTCTGTTCTGCAGGCAGCAGATCGGCGTGGAAATATAGTCAAAACAGACAGGAGGTCAAACCATATGAATTATGAAAAATATCTGGATATCGCACCGGAGGTGGCGGAGGCCGTCAAAAACGGAAACCCCGTCGTTGCGCTTGAGTCTACCATCATCTCACACGGCATGCCCTATCCCCAGAATGTGGAAACTGCTCTGAACGTAGAGCAGGTCATCCGGGACAACGGCGCGGTCCCGGCAACGATCGCCATCATCGGCGGACGTCTGAAGGCGGGCTTAAGCAAGGATCAGATCGAATATCTCGGCAAAACCGGGCAGGCGGTCACCAAGGTTTCCAGAAGGGATCTGCCGCTCATCGTCGCCAGAGGGATGGATGGCGCCACCACGGTTGCCACCACCATGATCATCGCTGCTATGGCGGGGATCCCGATCTTTGCCACCGGCGGGATCGGCGGCGTTCACAGAGGCGCGCAGCAGACCTTCGATATCTCCGCGGATCTCGAAGAGCTTGCGATGACGCCGGTAACGGTGGTCTGCGCGGGCGCCAAGGCGATCCTCGACCTGCCGCTTACGCTTGAATATCTGGAAACAAAGGGCGTCCCGGTATTAGGATATCAGACGGACGAGTTAGCCGCCTTTTATTCGAGGCACAGCGGCTTAAAGGTGGATTATCAGGTGGATTCCCCTGAGGATCTGGCCCGGGCGATTTTCGTTAAGCGTGAACTGGGACTGCAGGGCGGTATTCTCGTCTCCAATCCGATCCCGGAGGAATACTCCATGGACCGCGAGGTGATCGACAAAGCCATCGACCAGGCGATCCGCGAAGCAGAGGAAAAAGGCATCCACGGCAAGGAGACCACGCCGTTTCTTTTAGCAAGGATCAAGGATATCACGGGCGGCGACAGTCTGGACAGCAATATCCAGTTAGTCTATAATAATGCTGCTTTAGCAGCAAAAACAGCCGTTGCGCTGTCGGCGCTTTGATGGTCTATATCCGTTTACAATTGTTATGATAATTTACATAAAATATTTTATGTAAACTGAAATGAGGTGGGGAAAATGATTAATAAGATGATGCGATTAAAAGGTTTCGGAAGAAAGCTTCTTGCGGCTGCTTTGTGCATGGCCCTGCTGCCTTCCGGTGTGATTTACGCGGCAGAGCCGGAAAATACCGTTATCGAAGCAGCCGGCATCGAAGCAGTCAATGCTGAAGCAGCCAATGTCGAAACAGCCAATGCCGAAGCAGCCAATGCCGAAGCAGTCAATGTCGAAGCAGCCAGCCGGGTCATCACGGGCTTTAGCCCTCTTTCGGAGGCGGAAACCCTTTATACCTTTGAGGGCCGGCCTTCTCTTTCGGAGATCCTCGCTGCCCTTCCCTCTTCTCTGACCGTTTCGTTTGAAGACGGCGCCGGGACGGAGAGCCTTCCGGTAAACTGGGCGGTCTGTGCCGATGATTATGAAAGCTCGGACGATTATTATTTCCAGTTTGATCCGGTTTGGGATGAAGCATCCTATACGCTTTCCCGGGCGGTGGATCCGGATACCGTTCCCTGGATCGGCGTGATGGTGGAGAGCACCCTTTCCGGCGATGGGGGATTCGATGGCACTATGATGTCGGCAGACGCTACCTCCTACTCGAACGAGGAGACCATCTTCCGCTATCTTCTGTCACCCATGGGCTTAAATAAGGCGGCGGCCTGCGGCGTTCTGGCGAATATCCAGGCGGAATCGGGCTTCCGTCCGGGAGCGGTCGGGGATAACGGTACAAGCTTCGGGATCTGCCAGTGGCATGCCTCGCGTTATACGGCGCTGATCAATTACTGCAACTCCATGTCCCTTGACTATCAGACATTAGAGGGCCAGCTTGCGTATTTGAATTACGAGCTTTCGGGTACTTATAAGAATTCCGTACTGGCAAAATTGAAAAGCGCTTCGAACGACGCAAACGGCGCCTATCAGGCCGGATATGATTTCTGCTACAATTTCGAACGTCCCAGTGATAAGGAAAACCGCTCCAAAACGCGGGGAAATTCCGCGAAAAATAATTTCTATCCGAAATACAAAAACTATGAAATGAACCCGAAAAAAGAGCCGGAAACGCCGAAGGAGCCCATCGTCGGCGAAACCTTTTACCTGCCGGTCAACGGCAGCGTAAAGCTGAAGGAGCTCGTGACGGAATTTACGCCGAAGAAATGGAAAACAAGCGGCTCCAAGCTTGCTTCGGTGAATAAAAACGGAAAGGTTACGGCAAAAAAAGCAACGGGCGACTCCTATGTGACGATCACGGCCGTTTCCGCGGGATCGAACCCCGATCGGAAGACCTTTAAGATCTATGTCGAAAAGCCGGTGGTCTCCGGAAGCAAGACCTTGCGGACCAATGACGGCTTTATCCTGCCGGAGCGCATTACAGGTTTAAATATGGTCGCGCCGACAGGCTATGCCTCTTCGAATTCCGAAGTCCTCGCGATCGACGAGGAAACCGGAGAGGTTACGGTGCTCAAAAACGGATCGGCAAAGCTCACCACCTTCTTTGAAGGGACAAAGCTTACGACCGCCTATAAGGTACGCCTTCCGGGTATCAAGCAGAATACTCTGAAGGTAAAGGAAGGAAAAACGAAAAAGCTTACCCTGCAGAACAAGCACAGCAGCGTGGAATTGACCTTCGTATCGGAGGATCCCGATATCGCTTCCGTGGATGAAAACGGAAAGATCTGCGGAAACGCCGAGGGAAGCACCACAGTGGAGCTCTATGTCAACGATTCCTTCCTTCCGTACGATACCTGTGAGATAACTGTTACGCCTTAATA
>JAILQQ010000045.1 GCA_024698885.1 Lachnospiraceae bacterium
CATGAAGCAGCTTCCTTTACAGCCTGATGGTGGTAGCTGTTTACAAGAATGTTTTCTGTTTTTAAGCATTCATATAACGGAGAATCAGCGACCACGGTGACCGAATGGATGGGAACATCATAAGGGGGCTGTTGGTGGTGTTCAGTATCCGTCGGATGCTGCGTCGGGATATCCTGATACAGGGTTCCCCCGAGAGCGGCATTTATAAACTGGATACCGCGGCAGATGCCGAGCACGGGTTTGTCGTTATCTATCGCTTTTTTCAGAAAGGCCGATTCCATCAGATCACGTTTTTTACAGCTGCTGATAAGACCCTCCATTGGCTCTTCATCATATAACTCAGGCGAGACATCATGACCGCCCGTGAACAGAAAACCATCAAACATATCAAAAAGCTGATCAATGTCCTGTCCGTCCACAGTAAAGGGAAGCATAGCCGGTATACCACCGGCCTGACTGATCCCGTCAAAATATCCCGGCAGCATCCAGATGCTGTCTTTTTCATCATCCCATAGCGGCATTACGCCAATAACAGGCTTCGACATATTTATTCTCCTCTAACAGGTGATGAGCAGATGCTCATTTGCAACATCATTATACACTTCGCATTTCCTGTCGCTGACATCATATACATGGACTATGTCCTTAAGTTCCGGGCTCTGCTCGAATTCCGCAACTATATCCCTTGCCGGGCTGAGCCTCTCCGGACTGAAATGGATCGTTTTATCATTATGAAAAACCGCAGTGTAGAGGATCTCAGCCTCAACCAGATCCTGAAATATATGGCTTCCATATGAAAGCTCGGGATTGTAGCCCGCCTTCCTCTCTTCTGTCTCGCATATTATCTCATAAGCGCTGATATCTGAAAATGCTGTAGGAACTCCAAGCTCCGGCGATGTTGTTCCTATCCTTCCCGGTACGATCAGCATCATATGCCTGCCCAGATCGCGGTAATGCCAGTTTATCTTTCCGATCAGCTTTGCCACGAGGTCCTTTTCCTTATAAGGCATGTTGTAGTACTTAACAGGATCAACATATACTATCATATCAAGACTGATCGCCTTACACATCCCCATGGATGAGCCCTTGCTTTCAAGCAGTATATTTTCTTCCGGAATATCAGGCGGGATAACGGTTCCCGACTTTCCCTTCTGCACCTGAAGAGGACGGCATTGGAGCAGATCTACGGAATACTCTCCGCTTTCCGATATGTTTATGGTAAATTCCGTATCTACCGGATATTCATATTCATCCTGAATGCAGCGCAGCATTCTCTTCATCTGTTCCATCAGTGTCTTGTTTGCCACAAGCCCTTTACAGGAAATAAACTTCACATCCCTGTCTCTTCCCGTCTCGCGGAGCCTCATTTCAGCATCAAAATCATGCTCCAGCAAAAGACGGTCCAGATATTTCGGCATGACCGGTTCCAGCTCGTAAAGAGAAAGCTTTTTAAGCGATCTGCTTGCCATGTCTATTACTTCTGCCTTGCCCTGAGAGAACTTATGCTTGTCAGCGGATGACGAATATGATGTCTTCTCCGGCATATCAAGATTGACTATCCTGGGATACGAGCCTTCAGTCCTGTCTACTGCCGAGGTTCCAAGTCCCATAACAAGCCTCAGCATCCCTGCTGTCGGATCAGAGTCTTTCATGACTCTGTAGGGACTGTAGGAATATCCCACACCTGCAGCGCAGGGCATATAATTTGAGCCATAATACGACCCGGATACCCGCTGAATAAGGAGTGCCATCTGCTCATCCCTTTTATCCAGCCCCCGCCTTTTACGGTAATCAAGTGCTGAAAGGCTCATTGTGCTTGCATACACAACCTTTATCGCATATTCGAATTCTTCAAGCCTCTCCTGAAGGCTTCCCCTGTTTACGCAAAAGACCGATTCATATTTTCCTGCAAAGGCGTTTCCGAATCCATCCTCCAGAATGCTGCTTGACCGGATGATATACGGATCCTGCCCATAGTATTCGATGATCCTGACGAACTGTTCGCGCATGGCCTCCGTAAAGGTTCCTCCCATGATCTTGTCTGCAAATTCTTCAGCAAGCTCAAAATACCCTTCCTCCGTCCTTTGTCTGATCCTTGCGTCCCACAGGTTATTATCAACGATATAAGTATAATAAAGATCCGATCCAACATAAAAAGAATCATGCGGTTCCAGGATCTCGCTTATATCAGGTTCCTTATTCCTGATAATGGCCCGTGCCAGAAGCATTCCACAGGCCTTGCCTCCTATCATGCCGGTTCCCACCATATGATCCCTGACCGCGAAATAATCCTCCGGAGTGAAGTTTTTCTTGACCATCTGCCTCATTTTATCATCGCGGGTCATCATTATATCGCACATCTGGGAACAGTCTTGTGTTATATCGATCCCGCTTTCCGCAAGCAGCTTTACCCGGTTGAAATACCTGTCCCACGAATCGGAATACTGCTCCTCGGCGGATCGCTGGGCCTGTCCAAGCGTCTGGTAGAATCTGCTTGACTTTACCCCATCCAGGATCGGACGAAACTCACCGCTTTCCGGATCATATGTGTGAGGCAGAAACATCGTTTCCGAATTTCTGTTCCATACTTTCTCCGGGCGTACATATATATTATTCTTATCCGAATACACATCAAAAAAGAGCTGGGTGGTGTTGAGTATCTTATTTACTGCCTGAACGGAATGCTTTCCCCTTATGATCGGGAAAAATGCTACAGTATCAAGGATAAACAGGAACGGACAGGTAACACGAAAGAAATTCCCCATCATCAGGTCCGTGGCCCACGCTGTCTGAAGTTCGGACAGACAGTCAAAAACATAAAAGGCATCCTTACCCTCCTCTTCTATTACGTTATGAATATTCACAGTGAAGTTCTCAAATCTGTGAGAAAGCGGAACAGTTACCTTTTTGATCTCAGGACAGTCTGCAAGAAGCGGTTCATGGCTTGCAAATCTGAAGTAAATGATGTGGCGTTTATCTTCGATAGCCTGTCTGATATATGGTTCCATAAACAGTTTAAACTGAGACAGCTCTGCCACCCGCCAGACCACATTATCTCCAAGCCTTATATTGTCAAGTGCAGCATCCATTTCCGGAATACCGCTTTTTACTCTTTCAAATGCAGCCATATCAATGCCCCCTTTACAATAAAAAAGGCGCCCCACCCGAAATGGATGAAACGCCTTTGTTTCTTTGATTTACTTTTCTAATATAGCATTATATGCGCGATGAATCAAGCCGGCAGGCCGCTGAATTGTAACGTCTCGTTCTTACCATGTTACAATTCAGCCCAAAGCCCCAAAGGACAATATTCTTTTCCGAGGGTCATGATCCCGCCGCCATGAATATAGATCCTTGCTTTCGTATGTGCAGATCCCGCCGGCATGAATGTTTCTGCCTTCAACTCCCGCTCTTTCAAGGGAGATCCGGATCGCAGTCTCCATATCGATATTAAAGCGTCCTCTTTCGTTTGTGCTGATAAACCGCGCCTGCTCCTCTTTCGAAAAATACTCATCAAAGCCCTCAAGATCCTTCTCCTGCACCTCATGGTGCTTTTTACTCAAAGCAGGCCCCATCGCTGCTTTTATGTCCTGCGCTTTGGTACCGTACCTGTCCTGCATAAGTCTTAAGGCCTTTGCCGCGATCTTAAGCTTTGTTCCTTCTCTTCCGCTGTGTATGAGGGCCAGGGCTCTTTTTACGGGATCGTACAGCCATACCGGAGTACAGTCTGCCGTAACAACGCACAGCAGCAATCCGGACTCACGGGTTATCATCGCATCATAAAAACCCTCAAGGCTTTCCCTTATGATACCGGCGCCTCCGTCAGCGGCTGTGACACAGGCTATATTATCCGTATGCTTCTGCCTTATACGGATCATCCTGTCTGTATCTATCCCCAGCTCATCCCCCAGAAGCTCATAATTCTTCAGATCTTCCGGCTCATTATTTCCCCAATTTCCGTTACACTCGGCAGTATATCCGGCGATGATCTCCCCGGGATCTCCCAACTCTATCTTCTGATATCTCATATCATTTCTCCAATTGCAGCACGGCTTATTAAGATAATTTCCACACCTTTACAGATGATCAGCGGGCACGATCCTTTGTCTTAAGACCGTCCCCGCTGACTTCCGGAAGTTTGGTGCTTAATCGAACAGTCCCATAGCCTCCCAGTCAAACAAATATTCTCCGCTTGCATCCATCATGACTCCTGTTTTCGGATCATAGGTGCGGACGATATACCAGTCGGTTTCACCTCCCCAGTCATCTAAAACGCCATACCATATTCCGTTTTTCTCCTCGATCTCATCGAAGCTGCCGCGCGCATAGTCTTCCGATACCATGTAGAAATTAAGAAGCATGGTTTCCTTTCCGTCTTCCTTATATGCGTTTAAGGTGTAAAGTTCCCGCCCTGTCTGTACATCGCCGTTTTTATCAAGGTATTCCATGTCCGGATCCAAGATCTCAAAGCCTTCTTTTTCAACGATAGCTCCAATTTTTTTGAGCACCGGCGTATCCCTGTAATCGTAGGTCTTGCTGTAGGGTCTTCCCTCATCGCTGTATACAACGTCATCGGGAATGACCAGTTCCTCTTTTCCGTAGTTTTTAAGGCTTTCTTCCGGAGTCATATCAAGCAGCAGGTTGCCCGGGACGGAAACCGGCGCTCCCCCTTTATTCTCCTCTTCGTTTGCTGCCCTTGACTCT
>JAILQQ010000063.1 GCA_024698885.1 Lachnospiraceae bacterium
TGAATTTATTACGCTGTCATAACCACAGGATCTGATTAGTTCATAAACGAAATACGAATCGCCAAAGTCCAGGCAAACCTTAGGACGCTTACGCTGATCGTCAGGGATGTTTGTTACATAGGTTTCGTCAGCTGTGCTAAAGGTGTTGTTAGCAGGATCGTAGGTAAAGATTCCACGCTCTGATGAATAGAAGACATTTTTCGATTCATCTATAACGCGGCCAAGATATATTCCGTCGTTACGTTTCTTTACCTTTCCATCCTCTCTGTAGGATGTAGCAGGCACTTTGGCATAAAGCTGACCCCGGCTTTTATAGAATTTGATTCTTCTCATGAAATGCTCCTTGTAGAAACAACGTTTTAATGTTATATCTACATTATAGCAAATCATATATGATAAATCAAGCAAAAACCGCTAAATTACTGGTTTTTCAAGGTACATATGTATGTTGTAAACTATGTGTAGTAACAACATGCGATAGGGAATTCAAGGTAACTCGCGTAATCATTATAGCCTAAAGTCCCGTCATTTTATACCAAGGGTTATGTCGGGGCATATACATCCATAAGCTCATAGAGCTCGCGTTGTTTCTCTGTTATCTCGGACAGATGATGCGATTTGCCTGGTTGCTGGTAGTATTCGATGACATCGAGTTCATCGAGCAGTGATTGCATGGTGTAATCGTTGAACAGACCATTTACATCCATCTGTCGTTTGATATATGACATTAACTGTAAGGCTACGAACTGCACAAACAGCTTGCCTTCGAAGTTCCTCACTGCGTCCGCTTCCCGACAAGCCCGGCATAGGTGCTGCGTATTCTTCGCTCCCCGGTTCACAGCGATGATGATCTGGAAAGGAAGATTTTTGTTTTGCCATTCTCAGTGAACCGATGTACTAGATCATCATAACGCATGGTTCATCATAGTCAGCAATAAGGCTGTCATGGGTCATAAATCTGAAGCCTTCTGATTTCGCTTGTGCCAATAGCAGCCTGTCAAATGGATCGTTATGGTGAGGAGCATTCTCCTGTCTTGTCAATTCCTTCAATGTAAAGATATGAGACAGTCTAATACCAAGCTTTTCAAGCCCGGCTTCCTCGCACAAGGAAACAAATACCTCTTCGTCCATCGGCATCTGCTCCGGATGTATTTTTCTTTTAATTGCCACCTCCCACACAGAGACCATGCTGTAATAAACCGCGTTTGCTTCGTTTTCAAGGAGCTCCCGCACAGCTTCATTTAAGCGTTTCGAATCAGAAATTGCCCACAAGGCAATATGCGTATCCAGTAAAAGCCTCATTCATACACCCCAAACATTTGCGCTATTTCCTCATTACAAATATCTATATTGTCAGGAATGCTGTACATTCCATCCGCTATTCCCAATTTTATCCTGGGCGACTTTACCCGCACATCTCCTGCAGTCTGTAGATCACCGGAATGACGGTCATTTTCCATCATTCGCTTCAGAAGCTCTACAAGAATAACAACAGTGTCATCCGGCATATTGTTAATCATACGAATCGCTTCCTGTTGAACCGTCATAGTTGGCCTCCTTTTAAATATAGGTTCCCCACTACCCTGCCAAACCTGACAAAGAGTACCGATTGCCCTCATCAGACTCAGCGGTTATCCATAGAGTCAATGGGGACGGCCCCTCCCAAATAGCATACTTATACATATAAATTCTAGCAAAATCCCGGCTCGATTTCAACGAAAATCTCGGCCTGCTGCCAACTCAGCCTATATAATCCGGGGCGCAGAACTGCCGCCCGTCTTTTTCCCTCAAATCCCGACCTCCACGGTCTCAACGACCTTGAAGACCACCTCGTAGCTGTCCTCAAAAATAACCACTGTCTCCAGGTACCATCTCACACAGAAGCAGACAATTCCGAAAAGACACTGATGACGATCCTTAAGCCCTTGTCATCCTGGATCATGCGCCCCCTGAGGGCAGCATCCTTGAGAAAGGCAAGCTCCTTACTGTCCGAAAAACAGTGCGGTTCCGTCAGATCCTCGCCCAGCCCGGCGCGATTGTCGATATACATATGACAGAAATTCCCCGCCCGGTCGGTTCCTTCGAGCATATAGCGCGCCGAAAGGCTTCCCGTCCCATCCGGGTACTCAATCTGCGTATCAACGCCGCCCGGAAGGATCTTCCCAGTAAAAGCCTCTCCTTCCGCGGTTCCGTCAAATAGGATCTGCCTGTATTTTATCCCGTCGCAGCAGACCTCATGCACATCATAGCAGTTGATGAAAAGCGTGAACAGTTCCCGCCATCCCGCATCCGTATCCTTCATATCTCTCCTTTTCCGCTCCCCTTAAGGAACTGTATCAGAACACTCCACTGATAAAAATTTCTATCCCGATCCCGATCAGTATGATACCGCCAAGGATCGACGCCTTTCCGGCAAGCTTTGTTCCGGCCTTCTTTCCGATCACGAGTCCGGCCAGGCAGATCACGAACGTGACGATCCCGATGATGATCGCCGAAGCAAAGGCCATGAAGAAGTCGTATTCCGCTATGGCAAAACCGACCGAAAGCGCGTCAATGGAGGTAGCTATCCCCTGAACGAGCAAAGCCATAGTACTCACACCGATCTGCCCGGTATCCTCTTCTTTCCCCCGGATCCCTTCCCAGACCATCTTTCCGCCGATAAGCAGAAGCAGGATGAGCGCGATCCATGGGATCCATTTTTCAAAAGCGCTGAAGAACCGGATGATCGTATGAACGCAGATCCAGCCGATCATCGGCATCAGCCACTGGAAAAAAGAGAAGACGCCGGCGATCCCAAACGTCTTCTTTCTGGTCATCCCGGATTCGTTCAATCCATTTGCGAGAGAAACGGAAAACGCATCCATGGCAAGCCCGGCGCCAAGCAGTATGCTGTTAAAAACAAACAAAAGAATCCCACTCATTTCTCAGGTTTCAGCTTCTTACGGCTCATACAGCTCCACTTCACGGTCGTAATCCTCTATGGCCTCCCGGATCCTGTCCATGACGTCCCCGGCCGGATACAGGCCATCCGCATTTTTGTCCATTCCCTGCAAGGCAATGGAAAAAGCATTCGGCTGGTTATCAAGATCAAGGAGCGTCATTCTCCTTAGCTGCTCCGGGCTCTGGTATACGAGATCCAGCGAAATAAATTCCTCGCCGCTATTGTTCACCCATCGTCCGAAAACCAGCTTGGAGCCGATCGGCGTCTTTTTTTCGATCGCGTCCGGCAGTTCATATTCTTCTGCCGATAATGCCGCCAGCACGCTTCCGATATTGGAATCGTGGCCGCAGAGAAAGCTGAAGCGTCTGCCGTCGTTGTTTAATTCCGATTCGATCTCCTCAAGCAGCGGGTGCGCGACGTTTATCGCAACAAGAGGCGCCGTAAACAGGACATCCCCATAGACATCCTTTATTTCCGCGATGTTCTCCCACTGGTTCTGTGTCAGCCGGTGTCCGAAGCCCGCCTTTATTTTGCTCGGTTCCTCATAATACTGCAGCACGAGTGCGTCGCTGACCGAGCAGGCGGTCTTTAACGATCCCGTGACGGCGGGTTCATTATTTTCTTCCAGTATGAATGCCGAGTCATCCGTCTGAAAGGCTGTGACTGTACCATCCGCAAAGCCTTCGGAATCCTCCATGTCGATCACATCGGAAAGCAGTTCGTAATTATCGGAAAGATCCTCGATCTCGTCCGTAAACAGGTCCCTGATCTGTTCTTCCGCGTCCGCCTGATACGCCTCTGTCACAATGGTAAGCTGCGGCGTGAAAACCGGATCCATCGTATCAAAATCAACATGATATTCTACCGGTGTGTCCTCTGCCGGCAGAAGCCCCGCGGAGAAAAACCGCGCCGTTGCTATCGTCCTTTGCTTGGAATTGGCATATACGCGGACTTCACCCGGTTCCGGCCGGTAATTCTTCGGAAAGAAGCCTTCCGCTTCCAGCCATTTCCGGAAATACTGCCCCATTTCTGTCTCCAATGTCCCGCCCCGCAGGGAAAGATCGCTCGGATCGGAAGACCACGCAAACCACTCATGCGGCGTGATCATATCAAGCAGGGAATTTCCGCCGCTTAAAGGGGATCGGATATTATGTCTGCTCAGAACGACAACCTGTTCAAGGGTATAGCCTTCATGGGAAAGGATACCCGTATTCTCTTCTTCCCCGCTTATAGCGCCCGCGTAGGTAGCCGGATAACTGCAGCCCGTAAACGAGAGGAGCAATACACAGACCATGCAGATCATTAACGTTTTTTTCATCATGAAATCTCCTTTATCGCATCCTGAAGGATCGCCTCGGCATCCGCTCCGTAAATATCAAGCCCCGTTGCCTTGATCAGACGGACATCCTTTATTCCGTAGAAATTCTCAGAGAGCGACCGGATATATCCGTATCCGAACTCTTCCGGAACAAAATTTCCGCCTGCCGTCATCACATAATACAGTTTATCCGCTTTACACAAGCCCCTGGGAAAGCCGTCCTCCGTATATTCAAATGTGATCCCGAGCACATTGATCGCTTCGATATACTGCTTCAGTACGGCAGGAAAAGACAGATCCCAGTACGGCGCCGCGATCACCACGGTATCCGCCTGCGCAAACTGTCTCGCCGGCGCGAACATATCATCATCGAAAAGGCCCTCCGCGATCAGGGCATCTCTCTTTCTGAGATAATTCTCATCCGTCACTTCCCAATTCATGTTAAAAAGCCGGATATGACTTACCTCATCCTGAAGCCTGGTTAAAAGAGCTTCCGCCAGTCTTCTGGTCCTTGAATTTTCCCGCGCGCACGCGTCAATATATAAGATCATCTATCCTCTCCGATATGTTCATCATCATTTTTGTTTCATGCTATAGAGCTACACTATCTCTTCCAGCGTAAACTGCGGCATCTTGGACAGGTCGATGACGGTGCCGTCCTCCATCTGGATGATCGGCTTTGAGAAATAGTGTCGGTTCGTCATAATGACAACGCTTACATCCCCGGTATTTAAACGGACATGGTTCCCGATCATCTCGTCCGAGAGATTCTGCATAAAGGTGTGTATGTATTTGATGTCGTATTTCTGATATACATCCTGCTCGAGAATGGCGATGGCCTTGAAGGGGCACATGGGAGAACGATAGGTGCGCGGGGCCGTCATGGCTTCGTACACATCCACGATCGCGATCACCTTGGCAAAATCGTCTATCTCAGGTCCCTTAAGCCCCTGGGGATAGCCAGAGCCGTCACAGCGCTCATGATGCTGCAGTACGCAGTTTAAGATACGCTTATCCAGGTTTGTTTTGGATAAGAGGTGATAGGCATGGAAAGCATGGGTCTTGATCAGGTCATATTCCATACTGCTCAGCTTTCCGGGTTTCCAGATGATATCCTGGGGCAGGAAATGCTTGCCGACATCATAGATGAAGCCGGCCAGGGTAAGCCAGTCCACGTCAGGCGCAGACCATTTCAGCCATCTGCCGAAGAGCTTTGACATGAGGGCTACATTGAGCCCGTGGACATAGGAAAGATCATCCTCCCTGGGCGTCATGAGATTGATATAGGTCATTAACCGCTTTCCGGTCATTTTGTCCGTGAAAAGCGTCGATGATATATTTAAAAGGTCAGACTCCCGGAAGGGGATCTTTTTTATGACAAAGGAATCAACCGCCACCTTATAGGCGACAAGCATGGTTTCATAATCGGTCTTCCACTTCGAAAACTCCTTGGAAAGACGGATCTTTTCGTAATAACTCGTAGCAAAATCACTGGGCTCGTAGCACATAACGCCCATGATGCTGTAATCATTTAATCTCTCGATAACCTTGGGGGTTACCTTGGTATCCTTCTCAACGATCACCCTGCCGAGAGCTATGACATCCTCGGCGATCGTATGACTGTCGTTTAAGACATAAGTAGCGACCATTTCCATAAAGCATATCCCCGTATCCGCCCTGCCTTGCTACCTTCTTAAGTGAAGCATTTCCCCTACAGTATAAAGAAAACAGGGGTTTATTGTCAAGATTCCCTTCCTGTCTCAAACCCATGGTAGAATGGCCGCGCCATATCTGGTATAATCAGATAAAAGAAAAGACGCGGGGTAAAGCCATGGGGTTTTATATCAATCCGGGAAACGGAAACTTCAGAGAAATCCGAAACGATGATTATATTGATAAAAGCGGACTGATCGCGGTGATCAATCAAACGATCGGCAGGAAGAACCGGCTTTCCTGCGTAAGCAGGCCCAGACGTTTCGGGAAATCCTATGCGGCAAACATGCTGGAAGCCTATTATGACTGCAGCTGTGATTCGCATGCTCTCTTTGACGACCTGGAGATCGCAAAGGATCCGGACTATGAGAACCACCTGAACCGGTATCATGTGCTTTATCTGGATATTACAGGGTTTATGTCAGATACAACATTGACCGGACTTCCCGATTATATAAGCAAAGAGATCATAGAAGATACCGGGCGGGTATTTCCTGAGATAACACAGGAGGATTCGGTCAGAAAATGCCTTTCCCGTATTGTCACAGAGACCGGTCGGAAATTCATCGCCATTATTGATGAATGGGATGCACCGATTCGCGACCAGGAAAGCACCTCGAAAACACAGACGGATTTTCTGGAATTTCTCCGTTCCCTTTTTAAAAGTGAGATCACGAAAGATGTCTTTGCCGCCGCGTACATGACCGGTATCCTTCCGATCAAGAAGGATGGAACGCAATCGGCCATCTCGGAATTCCGGGAATACTCTATCCTCAAACCGGAAAGATTCGCTCCCTTCGTCGGTTTTCTTGAAGAGGATGTGAAGAGGATCTGCGATACGTACCATGTGTCAATTGATGAAATGAAGGCGTGGTACAACGGATATAATGTTGAAACGCCGGACAAAAAACGGCTCTCCGTCTATAATCCCAATTCGGTGATCCGTGCTTCGGAGAGTGGGGACTTCGAATCCTACTGGGTGCAATCCTCGGCTGTTTACGGAGCGCTCGACTATATCAATCTGGACTTTGACGGACTTGGGGAGGCTGCCGAACAGCTGACCGCCGGTCTGGAGGTATCATTTCAGACGCAGTCTTTCAGAAACGATCTTACCTCCTTTGAATCAGCGGATGATGTCCTGACACTGCTCACTCATTTCGGTTATCTGACCTACGATAGTGAAAAGCAGGCGGCCCGTATTCCAAACCATGAGATCATGACCGAATTCGGAAGGATGATCCATAAGGTTACCCACCGGGAAACCATGCTCCGCCTCAGGGAGAGCGAACAGCTTCTTTCCGACATCATTGCAGGCCGCGCGGATGCCGTAGCGGCAAATATCCAAAAGGTGCATATGAAGGAAAGCGCCCCGCTCTGGTACAACGATGAGCAGGCTCTCCGCGCCATAATAAAGCTTGCCTTTTTCACGTATCGGGATCACTATATCAAGCTGGAGGAGCTTCCCTCCGGGACCGGCTACGTGGATATGGCTTATATCCCGAAGAAATACGACCCATCCCCTGCCCTGATCATAGAACTTAAAGCAGGCGGAACCCCGGAGGAAGCGATGGAGCAGATCCGCTCCCGGAACTATGCCTCTTCCATCGAAGGGCTCGGCGAAAGTCCTCTTCTTGTAGCGATCACCTACGAAAAAGACGACAAGGCCAAGCCGCATCACTGTCTGATCGATCACAGCAATCATTAGGAGGTAACAGATTATGAAAATGGCAATTCTCGGAGCGGGCGGTATCGCCGCGACAATGGCGGAAACGATCCTGCCGATGAAAGATGTGGAAAGCTATGCGATCGCATCAAGGAACATGGAAAAAGCGCAGGCCTTTGCGGATAAATGGAGCTTTGAAAAGGCTTATGGTTCCTATGAGGATATGCTGAATGATGAAAACGTGGAGCTTGTTTATATCGCCGTGCCGCACTCCCATCACCATGAATGGACGATCAAGGCGCTTAATGCAGGAAAACATGTCCTCTGTGAGAAGGCTTTTGCCGCAAATGAAAAGCAGGCGCGGGAGATGATCGAGCTTGCGGAAAAGAAAAAGCTGCTGTTAACCGAAGCGATCTGGACGCGGTATATGCCGTCCCGGAAGCTGATCAACGATATCATTGCAAGCGGTGACATCGGGGAGGTAATGAACGTTGCTTCCAATCTCGGATATCGGATTGATATGAATGAGCGCATGGTAAAGCCGGAGCTCGCCGGCGGATGTCTGCTGGATCTGACCGTGTATACCCTTAATTTTTCCAGTATGATCATGGGGGACAATATCAAACGGATCGAAGCCTCCATGGTTCCGACCGCAACCGGTGTGGACGGTCAGGATACCGTTATGCTGGAATACGAGGACGGCAAAATGGCCAGTATGTTTACCACCATGTACGCTTTAACGGACAGGCGCGGGCTGATCTGCGGACGGGAAGGCTTTATCTGCGTCCAGAATATCAACAATCCCATGAAGATCACCGTCTATGCGCCGGATCGGACGCAGTACACAGTCAAAAAGGAGATCACGGTCCCTGAGCAGATCACGGGATACGAGTACGAAGTCTTAGCCTGCAAAAAGGCTATCGAAGAAGGCCGGATCGAATGTGAGGAAATGCCGCACAGCGAAACCATCGAGATCATGCGCCAGATGGACGAGATCCGAAAGCAGTTCGGCATTGTGTTCCCTTTTGAGAAATAGCTCATGATTTTCAAGGCTTGTGATGTCCCCGTTTTTTCCTTGAAAATTTTCCCCAAATATAATCAATTAACATGCGTATAAATGGGGAAAGTTGTGTTCTATTCGCAACTTCCCCCATTTATACGCATTTTTTAGTTTAATCCGTTTTCAATTATATCCTCAATATCCTCGTATCTTATTTCATCAGCCGCTTTTATCAAGGCGTTACGGCGTTCTTTTTCATTATCGGGAACCCGGTAATCCTTCAGCGAATCTATCAGATCTATAACGCTGTCATAGTCGCTTACAGATATGAATTCCCTGATCGCCGTGTACATCTGCCCAAGTTCATCCTCGCTTATCGGCGTCAGGCCGCTTTCATCAGGCTCATCAACACCTGTAAGCGGCGAAAGCGCTTCCCCGATCTTTCTGTATCTCTCAAGCAGTTCATCTATGTGCTCTCCAAGCTTTTTGGTATCATTCTCATTTCCCGCGTTTTCAAGCTCCTGGGCAAGTTCCCCGAGATCGGCAGCGCCGATGATACGCGATGAACTCTTAAGAGCATGAATCTTGATCGTCGTATTTTTGATGTCTCCGGACTTCCAGAACTGTTCTGTTTCATCCGCATGATCCTTTACCGCTTTTGCGTATATCTCCACTGTCTTCATGTATTCTTCAATACCGCCGCAGTTTTTGATCCCTGTATCAGTATCTATCTCACTGATACCCGTAATATAGTCCGGTATCCGCATATCATCCCCGGGCTCGTCAGTTTCAGTATCCTCATCCGACCCTGCCGGAATGATCTTTTCCTCGGGCAGATAATCGATCAGCATTTCTTCGAGTTTTCCCGAATCGATCGGTTTTGTAAGATAATTGTCAAATCCTTCTGCAAGATACTTCTCTCTTGCGCCGGATATGGCATTTGCGGTAAGGCAGATCACCGGTGTCTCAAGATTGGGATCATCCTTGCGCGCACGCATCTCATGAAGAGTCTCAATGCCGTCTTTGTCCGGCATCATATGGTCAAGGAATATGACATCATACTTTTTATTAAACGCAAAAGACAGGGCTTCCTCGCCTGAGGCGGCCGTCTCGATCTTTATTTCTGTCTTTTTGAGCAGGCTTATGAACACTTCAAGATTCATTGGCGTGTCATCAACTACCAGTATCTCCGCTTTTGGAGCATGGAATTTTTCATGGTATTTCCTGCGACCTTCCAAAGCTGCTTTATATGCAGCCTCATAATCGCCGAGTGCTTCCCATTTTACCACAGTCTGTCTAAGGCTGAACGAGAACTTGGAACCAAGTCCATAGATACTCTCCACCTGCAGCGATGATCCCATCATCTCAAGCAGACGCTTCGTTATGCTCATTCCAAGACCGGTGCCTTCGACATTACGGTTGCGCTTCTCCTCTATCCGGTCGAATTCTGAGAAGAGCTTCTTCATATCCTCCTTCTTAATTCCTATACCGGTATCCTTAACGGCGACATCAAGCATTATGCTGCCCTCTTCACCTGGTATCTTTTCATAATCAACGCAGAGTGTGACGATACCTTTTTCCGTATACTTGACTGCATTTGTCAGGATATTTGTGACGATCTGTTTGATCCTTACTTCATCACCGTGAAGTAGTTTGGGCACCTCCCTGCTTATCTCGAATTCAAGCTCGAGTCCTTTAGCGTCGGCTTTCGCCCGGATCATGTTCACGAGATCGTTGATGACGGAGGAAAGATCGTAATCGACGGGAATGATCTCCATTTTCCCCGCCTCGATCTTTGAGAAGTCGAGAATGTCGTTAACAAGCCCCAGAAGTGTTGAGCCTGCCGTTCTTATACTCTCGGAATATCCGAGTATATTCTTGTCATCGCATTCGCGCAGGATCATCTCGTTCATTCCAAGTACCGCATTGATCGGTGTTCTGATCTCATGCGACATGTTGGACAGGAATGAGGATTTTGCCTCGCTGGCGGCAAGGGCACGCTCGGATGTATCTATCAGTCTGTCACGCTCCGCTTTTTCTTCCGTGATATCCTCGGTCAAATACAATACATGGGTGATATTCCCGTTTTCGTCGCGTTTTGATACAATAAACCTTCCGCGCCCCCACAGGCCATTCTTTTTATCACGAAACTCTATAGCAATAGTATTATTGTTTTTCATGCGTTGTGAAAGCGTCGAAAAATCAAAGAATTTCTTACATTCTTCAACAAAATCCGGATCGACCAGATCTTCTGCAATCTTATGGAACATTTCTTTTGCGTGAGGCTGAGGCGCCTGCCCGATATCATCAACAAACTGGTTGTCGAGTTTTATCATGGACACCGTATTTTCTACGATATCAAACTCATGAACGGACATATAGATGTTGGCAATGGATGTGATACGCTCGGTCAGTTTCTCGCGTTCTTCCCTTTCAGCGGTGACGTACTCCGTAAGATACAACAGTTTTGTGGGTTCCCCGGCTTCGTTACGCTTAGATACGATAAACCTTGCGCGAAGCCAGGAATTATCCTTATTCCGAAACTCCGATGTGATCGTGTCAGCGTCTTTGAGTCTCTGCGGTAAAGTTGAAAACTCAAAGAACCTGTTTACTTCCTCAAACATATCAGGATCACATATGATCTTGCCTAAAGATTTGAGTGTTTCCTGTGCATGAGGTGAGGCCTCTTTGCCGATATCCTGGGCATATTTTGAACCGTTCTTGATCTCGACGAAGGTGTCGGCGGAAAGATCGAGTTCATGTACTGTATGGAATATGTCGGCGATGGACATGATCCGTTCGTTGAGCTTGTCGCGTTCCCTCCGCTCGGCATCAATGACCTCCATCTGCTCCCTGTTCTTCTGCTCTATCTCCTCTTTTAACACTTTTGCGCGATTAAGATCGATCAGCACAAAAACATACAGCATGATACATGTGGCGACGATAAAAATGTCGGTTATGGACAGTCCATATATAAAAAACTGTATAAAAGAACCAACAAAAGGAGCTATCGTAAACAGAAGAAGTGATATCCTGATATCTTTGTTGATCTTCTTATAGTACTGGCATATTACTGTCAAAAGTATTACGAGAACAACCAAAGGGGTAACATAGCAGACTGCGAAAGCCCATGAGCGATGATACAGATTCTGCTCATCGATCACATAATAGTATTTGCCGAAGATGTTGCCGACTATAAGGATCTCACTGATACCGACAAGAACATAGATCCAGTTCAAGCGCCTGGGAGTCTCTTTTAATCCGACGTCGTTCTTCAGAATATCATGGATATAATATGTAAGTCCGCCCATGAGGACCGGCATCATCGCAAAGGTCATGAAATTGCCGACTCGAACCATCCAGTAGCCGAGTTCGCTCATATCCCCTCGGTACATATACGAAAACATCTCGAATATGAGCAGGATCATCCCCCCGATTTCCAATATCATAAGTGCGATTTTTCTGTTTTTTTTCAACGAATCAGTCAGAAAGACAAAAAAAGCCGTCATAGCGCAGATGCTGCTGAGCGAAAGCATTGCATCTGTCTGATGTCTAATAAGAAAATCATACATTATCCTATCTCCCTTCCGATAATGCCTACCCATGTATTATTGCGTGAATAATCATCTCCCTCAATCACGTTCTGTACCGCGCCGGAGTATTTGTTTGGTTTATAACCATTTCCACGTACAAGAGTAATATGAATTGATATACTGGTTCCACGAATCAAACTTCTTATCATGTCTTTTGTGTATGCATATTATAGAAGGCCGGATCGAATGCGAGGAAATGCCGCGTCACAGATACTTTATGGTAACCTATTATATTATGTCCGCCACCGTGCATCCGACCACATTGATCAGGTCCCCCGGTGCCAGCTCGATCTGAAGTCCGACCTTCCCGGCACTTACAAACACCTTGTCAAAGTTCTCTGCCGTTTCGTGTATAAAAGTATGAAACGGCTTTTTCATGCCGATCGGAGAACAGCCTCCATGGACATACCCTGTCAAAGGCAATAGCTCCTTCTGCCTGATCATATTGACCGCCTTTTCACCGGCAGCCTTTGCCGCTTTCTTCAGATCAAGCTCTGCCTCTACCGGTACTATGAATACGTAATATGCACCTGACTTTCCCTGCGTGACAAGAGTCTTAAAGACCTTCTCCGGTTCCTCTCCCAGGATACCCGCGATCTCTGTCCCGCTCATGGCCGCATCCGGCTTATAGGAATGGCTCGCATAGGAAATCTTCTTCCCGTCGAGAACCCTCATAACATTTGTTCTTTCCTTTGTTGACATTCTATCCTCCCGGAAGCGTATCTGTTCAGAACCCTCTGACTTCTGAACAGATACGCGGAAAAACATCACGGACGATCCCGTTTCTCTTCTTCAAGGATCCTCCGGACAGTCTCATAATACTGACCACGAAGACCTGAAGAAGGAAAGATTTATCTGACTCTTCACTCTACGGACTTGATCTCTTCCTGCATATCCTGTTTGAGGGAATAAGTGTCAAAAGCCGCTTCTTTGGGAAGATTAATATATATATTAGAAATCTTGTCTACTTTGGCCGTTCCTTCCCGTATACTTACATCAAAAACATGTCCCCCTTTTGATCTGTCTTCAGAAAGAAAATGAAGATGCCACCCCGGCATGTTGATCCCGTCCATATAATCCGGGAAATATACGCCTACCAGAGAGCCACGGATATTTTCAAAAATGAATGCCTCCTGATTCCGGTCAAGAACCTCTTTCAGTGTCACATGATGCGACCGGTAGGGAGCCTCGGATCTGGCATCCACCTTTTCAAACGCCCCATCGATCCTCACAATATGCATACTGTTTAAGCCAAATCTTTCTTCGATCTTTTTCGTCAGCTCTGTTCGTATTGATGCGATATTCGGCATTTTCCCAAGAGGAAACTGCTGCTCTCCGTATAGCTTTGCCACCGCGGCAAAGGGAACACCGGTCTCCGCGGCAACTTCCGTTACACATCCGCTATGGTCAGCCCTGTAGCAATGACCCTCCATGACGATCATTTCCCCGTTTACATCTTCAAAGGTTCCAAGTCCTGTGTCGCCTCCCTTAAGAAGCTCCGAAACACTGATCACCGCCCGGCTGTATCCCAGAGCAAGTGCCTGCAGTGTCGAAACCTGATACATCTTGTTTTCCATCTTACCCTCCATCTTATCCCTTTTCACGGATGTCCCGTTCTGAAAAACAGACATACTTGATCCGATCATCCTTGTAATTGCATTATAAATCGCCGGAATGGAAATCTCAAGCCATGCCCTTTTGTCTGCGAAAAGGCCTTCTGTTATGGCAATGGCTGTTAAAGCATATACAAAAAGGAGACGCCCTCGGGCATCTCCCTTTAGTATTTTATTACCCATAGAAACAATCGTCCGTCCGGCAGTGACCCGCGATATCAGCCCTTCACCGCGCCGGCGACCATTCCCTTGATGATCTGCTTGCTGAAAACAAAGTAGAAGATCACAACAGGCGACATGGTAAGCAGCATCGCCGCCATCATCTTCGGGAAGTCGGAATTGAACTGCCCCGTGAAGTTCTTTAACGCAAGCGGAACCGTCTGATAAGCCTTGCTCTGCAGAATGAGAGCAAAGGAGAACTCATTCCAGCAGCCGAATACGTTGATGATCGCAACGGTTGTCAAGATCGGCTTGCAGATCGGAAGGATGATCGAAAACATCGATCTTGTGAAGGAGCATCCGTCTATGGCGGCCGCCTCTTCAAGCGCGGTCGGTATCCCTTTCACATAGCCCTCCACCAAAAACAGCGAAACCGGCAGGTTAAAGCACAGATACGGAAGCAGCAGCGTAAACCACCTGTTCAAAAGCCCGACCCGCGAAAAGATGATATAGATGGGAACCATCAGCGAGTGGACCGGGATCAGCATACCCATCAGGAACATCACGTAAAGAGGCCTGTTCATCTTAAACCGGCATCTGGCAAGGATATATCCGACTATGAAAGCAAAGAACACGATCAGGCATACCGAAATGATCGTCGTCCTCGTACTGTTCCACATGGAGGAGGCGATATTGTAATCAGGATTGGATAAGATCCTCTGGTAATTGCTCAGGCTCGGCTCCTTGGGCAGCGAGAAGATGTCCTTGTTGAAATCCCTCTTCTGCTTCAGGGAGGAATAACCCATCCAGATTAACGGAAAGATACAGCTTAAGGAAAATATCCACATGAAAATATTCAGGATAACGCCAAGGACAGTGCTTCCGACCTTGCCGCCGGCAGTCGTCTTTTTAACCGCCTGTGTCTCAAGAATTCTTTCAGAAGCCATTACTTAAGCCCTCCCTTCCCGTATTTTGCCTTCGCGGCCGAGATCATCTCCTTCTCGCGCAGCTTCGCCTGCTTCGCCTCGTTCCTGTCATACTCGTCGGTCGTCAGGCGGGTGAGCAGAGCCTGGGAACCGCCTATGACGGCGAGGGAAAGCACAAAGATCGCAACGGAAATGCAGGAGCCATATCCGAGGTATCCGGTTTCAAAGGAGGTCTTGTACCCGTACATCGCCATAACCATCGATGAATATCCGGGACCGCCCTTGGTCATAACAAATATATTATCAAAAGCTTTCATATTACCCGCGATGCAGAGCGTAATACAGACAAGCAGAGTACTCTTTATCAAAGGCAGCACGATATAGCGCGCTCTCTGGAAACCGTTCGCCCCGTCGATCTCAGCCGATTCCAGAACCTCTGTATCGATAGAAGCCACAGCAGAAAGGATTATCACCATGTAATAACCGATATACTGCCAGACTAACGGGATCGATACGAGCAGCATGATAATGGACGGGTCATTCAGCCATACAGGCCCCGATTTCATATTGGGGATCTTTCCGATCTGGACTAAAAACCAGTTTAAAAGACCCTTTCTCTGGTCATAGATCATAAGCCAGATAAAACCGATGCAGACAGCGGAAATCGTGCTCGGAAAGAAGCCGAAGGTCCTGTGGATCCCCTTGGTCTTAACAAGCTTCGAGCTCACGATCATGACAAGGATGAACGCTATTCCTACCTGTCCCACGATACAGAAAACAACGAGGAAGATATTATGCCGGAAGGAAGCCCAGAATACCTCATCATTCAAAAGCTTCACATAGTTTTCAAGACCGTTGAAGGTCCTGTTCGGACCTACCTTCCAATCATAGAAGCTGTAGAAAAGAGCCGCCACAAGCGGCACAAATACCGTAAAAATAAAAAGAGCCACCGGAACCACCAGATATCCGAATATGACTTTGTTTTTAGGTCGTATTGAATTAAGCATATTCCGCCCCCAAACAATGATAGTAAAACTTTCTTTTATTCATGCTTTGGGACAGTCCTAAGACTGTCCCAAAGCGTGTAGCCTTTATAAGCTTCAGATTCCAGACAGTATATTCTTACTGGCCAAGATATGCCTCGTAAGCAGCCTGCGTATCTTCAGCAACCTTTTCGGGATCAATGTCTCCGTTAACCATTTCCTGCATCTCCGTGTTAAGCACAGACCATACGGAACCGTCTACGTAAGAGTCATAAATCTCGCAGCCCTTTGTATCATTATAAGAGAAGTTGTAGAAATCCTGTACGAACTGATCCTGTGAAGAAAGATCAACATCAGCCTTGCAGAATCCGCCAAGAGCGTAATACTTTCCTACATACTCTGCAAAAGAGGGGCCCGTCAGATACTGTCCGAGGTCGACGCAGGCAGCAAGCTTGTCGGGATCCTCGGCAACCTTTGCGTTAATAGCGAAGGAATAGCCAAGACCGATATTCTGGAACTTCTCATACTTGGTAGCGTCTGCTGCCTTCGGAAGAACTGCGAACTTGGTAGCCGCATACTTCTCAGGATCTTCATTTCTGAGGGTTTCCTTGATGTAGTCGATATCCCAGTTACCGCCGATGTAAGCAGCGCAGTCGCCTGCGATGTAAAGCTCACGAGCGTCTTCGTTTGTCTTCATGTTGAAATCGCTGTTGAAAAGTCCGGAATCCTTGAAGAGGTACTGGGTCTCCTTAAGAGCGCTCACGAACTCAGGATCCGTGAAAGCAGCCTTGCCGTCGCCTGCGATGATGCTTGCGAACCAGTCAGTTCCTGTATACTGATATCCGAGACAGGATAAGAAGCAGGAGTTAAGGTTCCACTGTCCCTGGTTACCAAAGCCGATCGTATCAATGCCCTGCTCGTCGAAATAAGCCTTAGCCTTTTCAACTTCGTCCCAGGTCTCAGGGAACTCGTCGTAGCCGGCCTCTGCCCAAAGGTCAGAATCATAGGCAATAACGGTGCAGGTTCCGCCCGTAAGGATCGGGAATCCATAGTAATGTCCGTCTACCGTATGAGGTACGAGATAGTCCATATTGTACTTGTCAGCATAAGGGGAGCCTGTTATATAATCTGTCAGATCAACAAGAAGTCCCTGGTTAACCCAGCTGATGGTATTCATGCCCTGAAGCAGGAATACGTCCGGAAGCTCATCGGAAGAAGCATAGGTAGCAATCTGAACCTTGTAATCGCCGTTTGCCAGAACTTCTTCGTTTAAGGTGATGTCAGGATGTCCTGCCTGCCATGCCTTGATCGCTGTTCTGTGTCCGTCGGAGCCGCCGTTACCGTCAGCTTCCTCGGAAGTTGAGAAATGCATGTAGCTGATCTCGCCCTTATAAGCGAGCTCATTCGTTGCGCCTTCGGTGGAGATGGGGCCCTTTAAGCCGTCGATCTCTAATTCTCCGCTTGCCTCAGCCGCATCAGCCGCATCAGCCGCATCAGCCGCATCAGCAGGAGCCTCGCCTTCATCCGCAGTATCTTCCACTGCCGGTTCGGTATCGGGAAGAGCAATATCTGCCGATCCGCCGCAGCCTGCCAGGATACCTGCTGCCATCGAAGCTGCTAACAAAGTTGCCAACAATTTCTTTTTCATTTTTTCCCTCCTTAATTATACATTCGACATTGCTTTTCAATATCGAATTTTCATATATGACAGTCAATCGCCGACCGCCATTGACAATCATACAACACATTTCATAACTTGTCTACAGACATTTAGAGGAATTTTATACAGATTGCACAGAGTCTGCGCCGATCTGCTTTTCAGACCGGATCATTACCCTATACAGGTTCTAAGCACCAGCACATCCCTTGCCGCAAGCCGGATCGTTCCCTGCAGCTTCTTGCCCGACAGAAGGTCTTCGTAAACAGCAGCCGAAAGGTCTATACTGCCGCCGTCCCGGTCATGGCAGATCACAAACCATATCTGTTCACCGTTCCTGATCCGCTCAGAAACCTCCACCTCTCCCTCCGTGGAAAAAGGCGGCCTTATCTTATTTTCACTGAGGATCTGCCCTGACAGATCGTCGAGGAACGGATCCTCCGGTCTCGTTGCCAGATAATATGCCTTTCCTCTGCCATAATGATTCACGGTAAAACAGGGCTCCCCCGCGTAGAAATCCTCTCCGTAAAACCCAAGCGGCTCCGCGCCCTCAAGCCGGATCCTGTCGCAGAGGAAATCGCAGGAATACTCCCGTTTTGCTGTATGTATCGTATTCTTCTCTCCCGGAAGCAGCGCATCCGTCTCCTCGACCCACAGCCCGAAGACCTTTCTTAAAAGCCCGGGATATGCCTCATAGACGCAGCGATCGTCTTCGTCCGCATATCCTGTCAGATAAGTTGCGATCAAGGTACCTCCGTTTTCAACAAATCGCTCAAGCCTTTCCGCTGTCTCGGGGGCAAGCATATATAACAGGGGAAGAAGGATTATTTTATATTTTGAAAGATCCGAGCCAGGCTTCAGGAAATCCACCGGAATATTCCGTCTGTAAAGCGGGGCATAGTATTTATGTACTTCTGCCAGATAATCAAGCGACTCGGAAGGCCCTGAGCTGTTCTCAAGAGCCCACCAGCTCTCCCAGTCCATGATGATCCCTGTTTCCGAACAGGTCTCTGCCCCGACAATGTATTTTCCAAGGTTCTTAAGCTCCCCGCCAAGCTGCTTCATCTCCCGGAATATTCTGGTATCGCTGCTCCCGCTGTGTGAAATGAGCGCCCCATGGAACTTCTCAACCCCGGAAACAGACTGCCGCATCTGGAAATACATCGAGCTGTCCGCGCCGCGGCCTAACCCCTGATAAGCAAGCTCCCTTACCTCGCCGGGCCGCTTCAGTTTATTATAAGGCTGCCAGTTCTGCTGGTTCGGCGACTGTTCCATAACATAAAATGAACGCCCGTCCTTGAGACCCCTCATGATATCATGCGTCATGGCGGTAAATGACGGGGGCGAGCCGGGATCCGGATAATTGTCCCACCCGATGACATCCATGGCCTCAGCCATGCGGCTCAGATCGAGAGGTTTCAGATTACTGGAGAAATTGGTAAAGACCGGAAGCTCAGGCGTCGCCTTCTTTAAGATACGCGCCTCGTTTTGAAAGCATTCCAGGGTAGAATCCGTCATGAAACGCTGATAGGCGAGCATGACGGCAGGATCACAGACATTGTCGTCATTTAATTCCGACGGAACCATGATCTCGTCAAAAGATGTGTATGTCCGGTTCCAGAACGCCGTATTCAGGCGCCTGTTGAGCGCATCGATGGAACCGTATCTGTTTTTAAGCCACCCCGCAAACTTCGTCCGGCAGGTACCGCAGTAGCAGTAATGCCCGTATTCATTGGCGACATGCCAGCCGGCGAGACCCTTTCTTTTTCCGTATCGTCCGGCCAGCTGCTCTGCCATCAAAGCGGCGCGCTCCCTGTACTTTTCACTGTTTAAGCAAAACAGCGTCCTTGAGCCGTGAACCTTTCTTCTTCCCTGCACGTCGACCAGATGCACCTCGGGATATTGTAAGGACATCCAGGCCGGAGGTGCCGCGGCAGGCGTCGCAAGAAAGAAATGAAAGTCGTTATCCTCGATCAAGTCGATGATCTCATCAAGCCACGCAAAGCAGTACCGTCCTTCCACCGGCTCGAGTTTTGTCCACGCAAATACCGGGAAGGTCAGGATATTGATCCCGGCCTCCCGGAACAGCGCCATGTCCTTTTGGATCGTCTCCCTGTCCCATTGGTCAGGATTATAATCTCCTCCAAAAAGAACCGTATTTTTCAAGAACAGAGAGTCATTATTCATCAAGTATAACTGTGTCATATTGCCCACAACAGACGCAGCGATCCGGCGTCGACCTGAAATAAAATTTGTACCCGCATCCAAAATATGGAGGATCGGGATTGCTACCTTCTTTACTTCCTATGACAGTATATCACTTCCTTTTATTTATACGCAGTAATTTTCCGGATGGCAATTTTTCCAGTCTTATCTGTTCAGAACCCTTTAGCCATATATCTTCACGTAGGTGATCTTCGTGACAATGCCGTCCTTTGCATCATAGCTGACATAATACTTATCGAAATCGTCGGAATAGTTACCGGTCCCTCCGTCGTCCTGTTTCGAAAGGTTATTGGCTTTCAGGTTTGCGATCGCGTTTTCCTCCGACATCCCGACCGAAATACCATACACGGAAAAGCGGTCCACGGGCTCGTAAACCCAGAGGAAGAATCCAGATCCGTCGTAGGCAGGATAGAATTCGATCGCCCCGTCGCAGATCACCGTTGAGTCTCCGTCTTCGCCTGTCTCAATTTCGGTGTTCAGACGTTCCGCCAGCTTTTCCTCGAGATTGCCGCCATATTCCCTGATCCACTCATCCTCGTACTCGCTCAGGTCGAACACATCGCCGTAAGGATCATCATTTCCGGATGTACCGGCCTTTCCTTCGATGATCTCGCCGCGAAGCTCCGCAAACCCCATATTGTCCGAGTCCGCATTGCAGCTCCAGGTTTCCTCGTCAGAATCGATCACTTCATACTCTCCCGGTTCCAGGATAATATCCGTATAAGCGATCCAGTTGGCGTCCGCCACATTGTACATACCGTCCGTACCCACGCTCTGCCACTCTGCAAAGCTCTCTCCGTCCTTTAGCAGGGTGATGGTTCCCGGCGTCGCGCCTCCCGCGTTGTTCCAGTGATAGGTCATGACCGAGTAGACCTGCCAGGCTTCACCCTCCTCAACCGTAAAGACAGTCGGCTTTGAGGGGCCGTTTTTTACGCCGGCCGTATTGAACGAGGTCCACAGGATCGGATAGTCGTCAAGCTCGTGCACTTCTCCGGCGCCTTTCTCCTTCTTTTCCGTCTTTTCGGTATTTTCCTTTTTCTCTGTTGTTTCTTCCCCTTCTTTTCCGGTATTTTCCTTTTCTTCTCCGCCACCGGCCGTATAAGCCCCGTCTTCTCTGACCATGCAGACCAGCAGCGATTCCCCGGACGGGTAGGTCAGCTTTCCGGCCGCGTAAAGGCGGTCATCCAGCTTAAAGATCCGGGATATTTCAATCTGAACGGAGCCGTCAAAGGTTACGGCCTCATCCCCGTCATCCGATAAGGAGCCTTTGTCCGCCGTCAGGGTTTCGCCGATATCCTCCGTATATATTTCCCCGGTATCGCAGTCGAGCATCTCATAGGAATCGATCGTCATCCGGTATTCCGCGCCGGTTTCAGTCACATCAGCCTTCATATGCTCGGCAAGCAGCGGATAATAGGATTCCTTCGTATCCATATCATAGAATTCATTAGCAGGATTATCAAAATCCGTTTGTGTGAAAACCAGCCATTTGCCGGGCAGCGTTTCCGCCATATCCGCGATTTCGATCCGGTCTGTCACTCTTTTATTGAAATCCTCCACATCCAGGTGGTTAATAAACCATTCCGCGGACATATACAAGATTCCGTCACTGTACTTTCCGGTCTTTTCTGTAGCCGTATCTTCTTTATTCGTTTCCTGTCTTTCCGGTTCTTCCTTCTCTTCCGGATCTGCTTTCTCCTCCGGTTCTGCCTTCTCTTCCGGTTCTCCCCTCTCTTCCGGCTTTTCCGTTTCCTCCTGCTCCTTTATCTCTTCCTCATCGTTCCGTTCCTGCGGATCCGATACATCATATCCGTCGGGAGTAAGAGCAAGCCTGCCCTCATAAACATAATCCTCGGAAGCCTTCTCGAGATCCATCCACAGCGCCGGACGGACGCCGATTCCCGTCATATCCTTAGCGGCAAACCCGCCCTCGCCCGGATAATCCACAATGCCCGCTTCCGTATCGCTTATGCTCGAACGTGTCCACCAGCTGATCAGGGCACTGTCCGTTTCGGCCTGCCAGGATCCCCTGTCACCCATCTCCGCGGCAAGCGCAAATCGGGTCGCCTTTGCCTGTCTTGCTATATCCTCAACGGAACCGGCCCAGGTATTATCCCTGCTCGGTATAAACCCGTATTCCTCTGACTCCTCGCCGAAAAGCTCCGATCCGGAAAGCACGAATGCATCATCCGCAGAATTCTTCTCGTCTCCGTAAGCCTCAAAGCTTCCGTCCGAGGCCTCCGTCTCCACGATCGCGATGTCATTCCAGTATTCATCATCGGTAAAAGCCGTATGGACAAAGCTTTCGTTCAGCCAGTTTCTCAGCGACGAATCCTCCCAGGCCCCCTCACCCTTTTCATCAAAGGGAAGGATATCCAGTACCTGATCGGAAAGCAGAAGCGCACATTCCGCCGTCCTGTCCGTGTACTCGATGTCCTGGACGCAGAGCACTCTCCAGCAGACAGGATCATAGCGGAAATAACGCCACTCCGCTTCGGAAGAAGCCGTTACGGAGGCAATACGCCTGTACCGCACACCGTCAAGGACCGTTTCATCCGCCCCGTCGTATTCCGCTGTTTCAAGCTCCCCGTAAAGCGCGTCATCGACGACCACCTCCGAGGTTATATACATAAACCAGTCTGCCGCGCCGGCCTCCTCTCTGGCCATTTCATTCGTCAGGACCTCGGACTGGGGATATTCCCCGAAATGAATGGTATCATAGGTGACCTCATAGTTCCCGTCATCCGTTTCGCCTTCTATCGTGGGCGCATTCAGGTAAGCCTCCCCGGCACCGCTCTCCGAAACCTCCGTATCCGTCTCCGTTTCTGCCCTGGCTACCATCGAAAACGGGTTGATCCCGGTAAACAGGACCGCCAAAGCAAGCATGACTGCCAACAAGTCTCTTCTCTTCCCCATCCGCGTTTTTCTCATTTTTTCTTCGCTCCTTTCATCACTGCGCCGATTCGGTCTGCCGGCAGACCGAATCATTTCCTTATCCGGCGTTTATCGTTTATCCTGTCAACTGCCAAACTGTCAGGTTCTGTCCATACTAATGTCATTATAGCATCAAGCATATTCAAAAAAAACTTGCCAAACATATTTTTCATTGAAAAATGAAATTTGGCAAGTTTTTCCGCATATGTTATGCTATGCTATAGGGAACGACAAAATAGAGTTGTCGTATATATGTTAATGAAGGCAGAACAGAAATGATATCATCGGAAAAGTCGATCATCCGCAATTCCATAGCCGTAACCGTGCTGACGCTCATCTTTACGGTTGTATGTCTGCTGTTTAAGCTTTCCCTGCGTCCGTATCAGGTTTTTTCCTTCTTTTATCTGGTCGCGGCCTTTGTGTTCGGGAGGCTGACACTTTTGGACGCATACGAGCGAAGCGGCAGCATACGCATTGTTCTCTTATATCTGTCGGTATATCTCTGGTTTGTCCTGTTCGGATATTTCGATCTGTTCTTTATCGGCTTTGGCCCCGCCGCAGGCTTTCGGTCGGTCATGATCTCCCTGGTTCTCTTCCCGGTCATGCTGTTTGTCTATGCAGGGCTGACCGCGGGGCTTCTTGAGCATATTGTCAGCCGTTTTCCCGGGAACATAAGCACCGCCTTTGCCGTCGGTCTTCCGGCAACGTTAGTATCGATCGTCATCGTATGGTATTTTTCCCAGTCTGCCTTTCATGCGGTAGAGAGCTGGATCGGCCTGACCGAAGAGCTCTGTCGGGAAGAATACGGCGTTTTTTCACTGTTCTGGATATTCACGGGTTTTTTGGGCTAGCTATGGAAAAAGAAACGGGCATCAACCTTCAAAACATCTGCATTTCCGTAGGATTTCTGTGTGTCGGCGGCGTTACGGCCCCCTATGTGGAAAACCGTCTGGCCGGCATGAAGGGACTCTCGTCCCCGGTGACGCTCTGGCTGCACCTTCTGTTTGTCCTGCTGTTTACCGGCATCGCCGTGAAAAGGCTGCGTCCCGAAAACGCCCCGGAGGACAGGCATACGCTTGAAAACGGTTACCGCCTGATCATCGCACTGGCGCTTCTTACCGTCGTCGGCTCCATGACGCCCTCTCCCGTCGGCTTTCTCCTTTCCATCGTCGTCTGGCTGTTCTTCGGACTGCCTTACCGGATAGGCGCCTGGTTCTGGCAGCTTGATATTCCGCTGATCGTCCGGGTCTGCCTGTGCATCGCGGATGCCGCCGCCTTCCTCTGCGCTTTCTGCTTCACGGAAAACGCTCTGTTTAAAGCACTCCTTCTTCGACATAAGAAACCGGCAGAACCGCCTGTCTATGTCCCGTCTGACGGGTCGCAGGCAAATGCTCTGCCGGATCCCGATATACCCGAGGAAGATGATTGACCCCGCAGATCCCTTAATCCGGCATCGGCGGGTTATATACCCACTCCGTGATCGGTCCCATTTGATACTCATATTCATAGACGTTATACATCCGCACCTTACCGGTCGCATCATCCATAACACCGTAAACCAGATACGTGATCTCCCCGTCCTCATGTCCCTCGGGGTAGCTGCATTTGATCCTCAGAAGCGCCCGGGAAAGATCGTCTCTCCAGCTCATGGTATCATCATGAGGGATCGGGCCGAAGGTCTTAAGCGGCTTTTCGGGCCAGCCGGCCGTAAAATACTGCTTCGGTTCCATTTTGATCCCATATTCTCCCGTGCCGAATTCCACATCGCAGAAACCGAAAGCGCAGATCACGCTCCCGGGAGGATCCGTCTCGTTGGAATTACAGCTGATCGTGAGCGCCGGCTCCGTGTAGTCCCCGTCATACATCGTACCAAAATAAAGCTCCGGGATCTCTACGGTATAGGGTTCCCCGCTTTTTTCATTCGCGAAACGATACTCTATCTTCTGACCGTCCACGCCGTAGCGTTTTGCCTCCACGCTGATCCCGTCCTGCTCCGCGCTCCCGTTGACGGGTCCGATGTATTGAATATCCTTAAGCGTCCACTTCCCGGCATACTCGTAACCCGTCCAGTCAGGCTCTCCGGCATGATCTCCTTTCTCCGTCCGCTCTTCGAAGACATCTTCGTCCTCTTCCTCTTGAATGCTTCCCTCAACCCAGGTATATTCCCAACAGTTCCGGATGACCGGGTCTCCCTCCGCCTCACGGAAAAGATCCAGCACAAGGAAGATCTTATCCCCGTCTTCCCGGATCATTTTCGGGAAGTTTCCCGTCATTTCAAAATAACCGTTATTCAGCTCGTTGTTATACGGCACCCCCTTCGGATCGCAGAGTTCGTTCTTTATTGAGAAATACTTCATTGGCAGCGCGCGCTCTCTCCCCGGGTATTTATAGCAGTAATCGCGTATCGTCACCGACTGCCCGAAAGGAGCGTTCCCGTCCTCCTTCATATCCGCAAAATATACGGAGCCGAAGAGATCCCAGAAGGCATTCTCCTCATCCTCCCGCGGATATTGGAAGGTGATCCTCGGCCTGCATTGTCCCCCCGAACGATAATAGTCCTCCAGGCCGCCGGCCTTCACGATGACCTCAGAACTTCGGCTCCCGGCATCAAAATCAAAATATATATCCTGTCTTTCAACTTCGCTGCTCCGGCGCACGTTTCCACTGTAACCATCCGCCTCCCAGCTGTCCGTGAGCGCCTCGCATTCCGTATGGCCCGTAAGCGCCCAATATCCCTCGTCGGAATCAGGAGAAACAAAGTGCTTTCCTTCTGCGGACCAGGGTTCCAGGTCTGAAACATCGGCGCGCACCTTCCCTTCGTAACGTCCTTCCGAATAAATACCCTCCGTGCTCCCGCCGGTCTCTCCCGTATCCGGATCACCGCTCCCGTTTCCTTTTCCTTCTCCGCCGCCGCAGGCCGTAAACAGCAGAGCCAAAGTCACACTCAGTATTATTCCCGTCAGTTTTTTCCCGTTCATGATTCTTTCCTCCCGATCCGGTCCGCCTTGTTTACCGGATCATTTCCATACCAATTCTAACACGATATATACATAAAAAAAACTTGCCACGCTGATTTTTCAATGAAAAATAAGGTTGGCAAGTTTTTCCTAAACCGCCCCGGATCCTCAAAGCATCGTGAAGACCCGGGGCGATACAGCGCATCATCTATTATGATGAAACAAATTATTTTTGTCCACTATACTGTGTTTCAGTGGTTGACCTGAGGCCACCAGACAGGATAGCCGATATCGGGAATCCCCATCTGCTCCATATATCTGATCAGCTGGATCGTCTCCGCATCCGACATATCCGTGCTGATCTTGCAGGCCTCGCAGGTCCAGCCGTTTCCGATCTCCGGAATAAAGCCCGCCTTCATCGGCTTCCCGCAGGTCGGGCAGGTCGCTTCGTTCGGACCGCCGACCCCGCCGACCGCGTTTGCCATGTCCGCATCGGGCAGCTCGCTGTTCTTTGCCTGTTCCCTGAATTTCCTTTTGATCTCATTGAATTCGTTCTCTTTCATCGCGCTTCTCCTTCCTTTTTCAGCATGAACCATTTGTCATTTTCATTTTCGCTCGCCTTGAGCTGTGTTTCTGTTCTTTGTCTTATTATACGAAAGAACTTTCTTTTATGGCAGTGGTTTTGCGTATCCGGTCGTTTTAAGCGCGTATCCGGTAAAAGGATCAGTCGAGCATTCTCTTTGCTTCTCCCAGGAATGACAAATACAGGAAATACTGGATCACCATCATCGCGGAGCCGATGATCTCTAAAATCGCGGCCAGGGTTCCTTCCATAACAAAGCTTCCCAGAACGGTAGCTAAGATCGAGCAGCCGAATGCGATAAAGATCAGCAGCTTAATGCGTTTGCCCTTCTCAATGATCAGCATATTCCCAAGCTTCCTGCCCAGAATGATAACGGCGGATATGACATAGAGCGAAATGATCACCGAAACGATCGAATCAAAGCCTCTGGCGATATCCTGTACAACATCCACCGGAACAGCCGTAAGGATGCCCGCAATGATACCGGCAATGGCAAATTTGTAAGCCGTCCCGAACTTCTCCTCATCCTTTGACGCCGTCTTCAGCCCGGTCAGATTCATGATAAACGAAACAATGAGTAACAGTCCCCCCACCAGGGCAACCACCAAAGCCCCCGAACCGACGGACGCAAGAGCTTCCTCTTCCTCTTCAGCCGCTGAAGCCAGGGCTACGATACCCCCTATCAGCAGGGCGATCGTGCCGATAATTGCCATGATCTCGGCAGTATAGATCCTTTTTACTCCATGATACGCGTTTTTGAATTTCATATAGTCCTCCTTTTCTGCGCCGATCTGCTAAACTTTTTTATGGTTCCGTGGAATCCTTTGCCTCATGCACAACGATCTGATTGAACGGGATCTCCACGTTACGGCGGTCGAAGATGATCTTGAGCTCGCGGTTAAGGGCCCTGGTAGCAGGAAATCTTGAAGTGCGCTCCACAAACATAACGATCAATATCATGACGCTGCTGTCCTCGAAGGAACTGACACCGTCGCATCTTGGGGCCTTTACCAGACCGGGGATCCGGTCATTCCCGATCAAAGGCAGTTCTTCCGCAAGGATAGCCTCAATCTCCGGAATATCAGCATCATAGGAAATCGGCATTTTCACCGCAATGCGGATCACATCCTCGCAGTTGATGATGTCGCGCATGGATGAGTTGTTGAAGATCTTTATGTCGGTATCCTTTTTTACCTTGGTCGTACGAAGTCCGATCTCCGTAACCGTACCTGACCAGCTGCCTACATTAATGTAATCACCCACCTTATAGGTACTCTCAAAAATGATGAAAAATCCCGCCAGAATATCGCTGACCATGTCCTTTGCGCCCAAGCTGATCATTAACGACAGGATTCCGGCCGACGCAAGCAGCGTCTGCGTGTTCACGCCAAACTGTGCCAGCCCGTAATATACAAAGATGATCACACAGATATATTTCATGGCGTTTTTCAGAAGAAGGCATACCGTCTCAACCCGCATATCAGAAGCCCGCGCGATGTGATACAGGATCAGGTCGAGTAAAACCGACACGACATACATGGCGCACAGCAGGAAAATACAGGCCGTAAACGCAAAGATATTCACCCCCTTCTCCCACTTTCCGGAGATCACATAGGCGAGATTATTCAGATTTCCAATGCCGGAATCACTGTTCCATCCCACATAAAGAGTCGGCAGCAGAATAAACAGGCAAAGCAGAAGCAGCAGACGGTAGACGATCCGCACGATGCGCATTTCCGGCGTCTGATTCGCGCCGAGCACGGTATTGACCTGCCAGCGTTCCTCAAAGCCCCTTTTGTTCCTCGCTCTGGTCCGTTCCAGAAAACTGGATATGATACTCTCCGCCTTAACCTCTTCTTCCTCATCATCGATATTGGCAAACTCAAGATCCCGGTCGGGATCCGCCTCACCGGAAGGAACGGCATCGAGCACATCCTTCTGATACCGAAACAGCGTCATCAGCGTAATGATACACAAAATGATCGCCGCCGCCAGGGCAAGCTTGCAGGAACTGGTAAACGCCCCTTTATTGCTGCTTTTACGCATGATGGGTACCAGGTACTGATCCTCGGAGGCGCTGACCCCGGCATAATAAGTCAGGTCGTTGATCTCGATAAAACCGCTGAAATTCTGCTCAAGGTTCTCCTTGGAAAGTCCCAGCTCATCTACGCTTTCGCCTACATATCCAAGGCCCGTAGTGGCAGAGACCGTCAGCGTTTCCTTATCGATAGCGATCGCATAATCGGGAAGTCCGATGATCAGATTGTTTAAGACCGTATCTATGGTAAGCGCGTCTAAGAGCTCATCGCGCAGCGTCGGATCCACGCCGATCATCACAAAGCCGTCACACAGATCCTCTTCGTTGCGCATGCTCACGCCGATATACTGGATGTATTCATGATATCTTTCATCCTTCATCGGCGGCTCGATCACGATATCCGCACCCTCTAACAGTACATGGAACTCATAAAGCGGATCCCCCGGTTGATTTCCCACCTTCAGATGGTCATAATTTGAGTTGGTGACGATCACTTTTCCTTCTTCATCGAACAGGAAGAGGTATTTTTACGTTCAGATAGTCCGCATAGATCTGCATAGCGGCCCGGTTGGGAGGCTGAATTTCTTCATCAGGAGGCGCGTCCTTGCTCCGGCCCTTTATGATCAGGGAAGCTAACCGGCACTGAACCTCATAAAATGAGTCCATCCACTCCCCTAACAGCTCGCTCTGCTTTTCATAGGTATTCAGTGTCTCTACCGCCACCTCGGCGTGGTGCGTCATGGTCTTCAGTTCGTCAGCCACACCGTTCAGTGACTGGAAATACCAGGAGATCGCGAAGGTGATCAGGCAGACGATCAGGGAATAGGACACTAACTTGTTCCGAAGCGACCTGGCCGTCTCGCAGCGTTCATCCAGTATAAGACTGATCCATCTGATGAGCAGCCAGATCAGCAGAAAGAGGATCACCGTGGCGATGATCGCGCTCGAAAAGAACGAAAGCAGTTCATACAGGGAGATGCCGCAGATGATATAATAGTCTTCATATTCTATCAGGCAGCCATACAATGACTGACTCATATAGGCGTCAAAGTCGGCAAAGCTGCTGATATCATTTTCTACGGTACTTTTGAGGTCAAAAAAATTAAATTCGGTGTCCAGGTCCTCCGGCTTCGTCCCGGACGTAACGGATTTCAGATCCAGTACATTGTCCGCAGAAAGCGGATCGTCCGGAACCAGCTGAATGCCGATCAGGTCCTCATCCGGATGTGCTAGCACCGTCATGGTATCCTTTGATAAAACCACGACCGAGCCGTCCCGGCCCACCTTCAGTTTGGTCACCCGGTCCATCCAGGACAGCGTCGCGCTGACAAACATTTCGAGCTTTGCCTCGGTATCCGGGATATAATAATCCTCTTCGTCCAGAAGGCCGTCGGCGGACATCCTGTCCCAGCTGTTCTTCATCTGATCACAGACCTTGCGAAGAGCCGCTTCGCTTTCCTCAAGCTGCGGGATGATCTGCGCGACCTGGATCACAGCCCTGCGGATCTGCGGCATGAGGCGTTCCTTATAGTTGGCCTTGTAAATACCGAAATTTTTCACGAGTACAACAAAAAGGACACGACAAGGACGATATACAGCAAATCCTTCCGCAGGCGAATGCCGTGCCTGTATTTCTTCTGCTCCGGGGTTGCCGGAGCGTCTGATCTCTTTTTTCTGCTCTTAATCCTTTTGAACATCCGCCCTGAATCTCCTTAACTGCGCCGATTTGCTTGCAAATCGTGCGCTTAGGCACGAACCTGTTCGTGCCCAAGCGCACGATCCGCAAGCGGATCGGCACAGTTCAGGGGGCGCAATGCGCCCCCGTCATCTCATATCATCTTACTTTCCCATCAGCTCGTTTACATAGCCTGTCATGTATTCCCTGTCAAAGAGAAGCGCGGGATTTGTAATGAAGAAGTCCGGCTCAGCGCCCTGATCGATATCATAGAAGCTGCCGTTCTTCATATATGCCAGATGCTTCATGCCGGACATCTGGAACAGGCAGCCGTCGGCACTGGTCATGTGATGAACGACGCAGGCGCCGCCGCCGGATTGCTGGCCAATCAGAGTCACTCTTCTTGAATTCTTAAAGACGCTGGGTACCAGGTTTCCGCAGGAGAAGCTTCTGTCCGATATCAGGCAGAACAGATTATAATCCTTCAGAGAGTCTTTTTCGTCAAACTGGCGATCCAGATTCAGATCCACCTTAAAGTTTTCGGATACAAGAGCACCGCTCAGTGGATTCATCATGGTGATGGAGCCGTCGCCAAGGAACGCGCCGATCACAAAGGCCGCGGCATCTGCCATGCCTCCGCCGTTGTTGGAAAGATCCAGAACCACGTTTTCAACGGGGCTGTCCTCCCTGGTGATCTGATCATACGCATAAAGCATCAGACCGACGGTATCTGCCGCGATATAATCCTCCGGCTTCTCTCCTCCGTAATAATCGATATCCGCGTATACAAAATCGTCAAAGGTAATATATGCCGTATTTCCAACCTCTTCATAGGGCACAAAGCCATCCGGATAAAACTTTTCCCTTGCTTCCGTGTATCTCACTTTCTCGTCCAAGCTCTGCAGGGACGTGGGTCCGGGATTTCGTGTGATCTCTTCCTCCATCATGTAGGAACGGTTCGTCATACCGCTGTGCTTATCATCAAAATAAATGAACATCAGATCGGCAAGTGCCTGACCCGCCACTTGCGGATCCTTGCTCATCATCGGAACGATCAGTCCCGTTTCCTTGAAGAGCAGATCAAAATCCGTGATCCTGTGTTCTTCCTTTAAGCCGTAAAGCGCGTCCATGGCAAAGCAAAGCTCTTTATAGTTAAAATCGATCAGGGCATCGCTTCTCTCCTTCGGCGCATCCTCGATATAGTACTGATCCTCCAGCGGTTCTATCAGACCGCCGCCGACAAGGCATACGCATTCCCCATTATACAGGGTATTGCAGGAATACTGTGAAAAAATGATATCGCTGACCAGCTGAAGCGGAAGATAATATTCTCCGTCCTGGCTGATCAGATCGATGCCGTATTCTCCGGGCCGTAAGGTAACCATATCCCCATACCGTTCATAGGAGGTATCGTTTAAACTGAAGTACTCCGGTTCTCCGGCATCATTAAAGCCGGTAACGGTGATCACATCCATAAGGGGCTGTGCTTCCTCCTCTTTGAGGAAAGCATCATAATCCATAAATGTAAGGGTATCCTCGGCAAAATCAATGACCATGGGATAGCCTGACTCTCTGGTCATCGTGACCGTTTCCCCGTCCTTCTCTATGGTCAGATCCGCGGCAGGATGTCCCAGACCCGTTAACAGCATGACATACATATCCCGGAAGACATCCACGGAAACATAGGGAATATCCTCCGCTCCGTCCATAAAGGCCAGCTCATACTCGTTTACATCCTCGGCATCCCCGAAATACAGGGTCGTCGTCTTCTTTTCTACCTGATGGGTATGCTCCTCAACCTTCGTTTCATACCCCCCAGAAGCGATCCGTTCGTCGATCCGCTCGTTAAGCATCTGTTCGGCTTCCGCAAGCTCTGCCTCCGAACATCCGGCCAGAAGAAGCATACTGCCCGCTAACAGTGCGGAAACCACCTTCATAAAACGTCTTTTCATTTCTCTCTCCTTTCAAGTGCGAGTATTTCTTAATATCCTCTTAAGTACCTGAGAATGTATTTACTGTACTGAAAAACCTTTCCGGCTATATCATCTGCGCTCGCGGCAGCATCCTCTGCCCCGGCGCCATCGGCTTCCTCAGCTGCCTCAGTGCCGGCAGCATCCGCGTCTGCTGTATCAGCGGCATCCGCGTCCTCAGCTGCTTCCACCGCTTCCTCCTCGGGCGCCGCTTCAAATGCTGCTTTCTCCCCGTCCCAGGTGATATAGACAAACTCGGAATTATACTTTCTGCCAAGCATATCCGTGATCGAATAGCGGAGTCTGTACTGTCCTTCAGGAAGCACCTTTTCCTCGACCGCAAGATCGAGGTCCACGGTGATCGGATCGTAAAATCTCACATCCGCTTCCTTCTTGTAAAAGTCACTGAATACAGGCTTTGCGATCAGCAGATCCAGGCCGATGATCTCCTCCATGGAAAAAGTATTGCGGTCGGCAAGTCCCGTGGAGGAATCATAGCCGTCCCAGAGACCCTCCAGCTCATATTCCACTACATGTTCTTCCGGCTCTTCCGAAGGAGCGGCGTCATCTCCTTCTTCATCCGCGTAATCCATGCTCTCCGGGTACTCGGCGAGGATCCTGAGCTTCTTGAGCCTGTCCTCACTGAACTCCGGGGCAAGAACCGATGCCTGCATTAACACTGTGTGTCCTGTCACGTCCTTTGTGGTCACATGCAGGAACTGGTCTTTAATAGCCGGCCATTTCCCGGTGAAGTCCGCCGCAAACGCAAGCGAGCCGTCGTCTTTTTGCTCGATCAGATTGACGTCCTCACTCTCGCCAAGGGTCTGCCATTCCTCATGCTGGTCGTCATAACGCTGCAGCTCGTAGCGGATATCGCCTCCGCTTTCGATGCCGGAATAAATATTGAGCGTTTCACGATCCGTACCTTCCGCGATATCGATATCATACTTTACTGTGTAAAGTTCAGGCCGAAGCTGCGGGATCTCCCCGGCAACCTCCACAGCCCATTCCGGTGCGTCCCACCTAAGGCTTACCGCATCCAGGAAAGCCATCTGCCAGGGATTCTTACAGGTACGGGCAAAGCGGTCAAGCTTACCCACATCGCCGTTATAGCTGATAAACGCGGACAACCCATGGGAATATGGATGATAAGCGCCGCGGACGTCAGCTACGACCGCTTCGTCCACCGCATTTTCCAGGTTCAGGACGGCTTCCTTCGAAATGCCACCTTTAAGTCCCCTGCGGGCCATATCATAAATATCCCACATCTCTGTCTCTTCATAACGATCCGTGGTGCTGACAGCTTCCAGATACTTTCCGAATGCCTTCGGATCCGGGATCAGTCCGACAACTTCCTTCATATAGTCGTTAAAAGCTTCTGCCACATCATCGACCTTGCTCAGATCGATCACGGAAAAGGTCAGGCCTTTCAGGTAGCCGGTATAAGTTTGCTCCGCATACATGAGCTCCGTCGCATCCACGATGTTCTTGCCGAGGCGCTTAGGCCCGCATTCCGGCTCATCATACAGATCCTGCAGCCATTCCTCATAATTGCTTCCGAGTCCCGGCAGGACTTCTTCCGAAGCAAGCAGATAATCCGCATAAGGCGCTACAGCCTGGGCTGTCTCTATGCTTGCCATCAGACAGGTATCTGTCATGAAGAGGTCAAAATGGACGCCGCCGTTTTTCAGGGCGCGCTCGAGTCCCTCCACGCTCATGATCGCCTGGTCGTGCAGTTCATCCATGATCAGTCCTCTGGCGCTGCCGCAGCCGTGATCCCATACGATCAGGAGATTCTTCTCTGCCGGATAGTTCTCCGCGCCAAAACGGATAAAATCAGAGAGCGTGGTATGCTTTGCCATGCTGGCATTTTCCAGCTCCTCCACAAGAGTAAAACCATCCTTGCCATAGCTCCAGCGCTGAAGCTTGTCCTCGTCGATATCGATACCGACCGTTTCCTCTGCGTTCCACGCTTTCGTGCCGCCGGTCTGGATCACTACATTGACGTTGCTGTCAGGCACGGTCTTGGAGATCATCTCTAAGTTTGCCGTAGCCATCGCGCCATCGGACTCAAGGTCCGTACCGCACAGATAGATCATCACGGTCCACATGGCCTTATCGCCGGGTGCCGTTTCCGCGTTCTCTTCTTCGGCAGCCGTTTCTTCTGTCAGCGCCGGTGTTTCTGCTGTTTCATCCTCCGCATATACCAAGACCGTATAGCTGCAAAGCATACACGTAAGCAATGCGAAGCATATCCATTTTGAAAGCTTTTTCATGTTATTCCTCCTCTCATCTGCTTTCGTTGACATGATGACCGGATGAAAAGATGTGATCTTCATACCTTAGCCTCCCTTTGATTGTTTTTTAAGCATAAAATCGCCAGAAAGAGGCTGCCCCCTTCCTGACGATCTCATTTACCTCTATTATTTCTAAAATGTATAAACGGCATTCCGGCATGACTCATGGAAGTATTATATCATGCCCCCCCCATGGACATGTCAAGCAGACAAAAGGACGGGTTAACTGCCTTTCCTATAATACCCCTGGCTTAACCGGAGCTCAAAGTCTTCCACGGCGAGCGGCTTGTCATACAAAAAGCCCTGCGCGAGCCGGCATTGGTTTTTCCTGAGGATTTCCACCTGTTTCGGCGTTTCCACGCCTTCCGATATGCATTCAAGACCAATATCACGCGCCATTGCGATAACATGTCCGTACATCAGGCTGGTAGTGCTGCCTTCCGGCTCGTCATCTGTCGGCAGGAAGCACCGGTCGATCTTCAGCACATTCCAGGGGATCTCACGGATCAGGTTCAGCGAGGAATACCCCATACCAAAATCATCGACGGAGATACAGAATCCGCTCTTTTGAAGCTCCTCCGCCACTCTTTTCAATGACTGGAAACCGACTTCGGTAGCTGTCTCCGTTAATTCGATCTCAATGCTTTCATGCGGAACCTGATATCTGTCGACGATCTCAAGGATATGCTCCCGAAGATCCACATCCGACAAATGCTTCCGCGACAGATTGACGGAAACTCTTACCAGCTGCCTGCCCTCGTCAAGCCACCTGCGGATATCCCGGCAGACAAGCTCGAGCATATGAAAATCCAGGCGGCATATTTCCGAGGTCCGCTCCAGAACGGGGATGAATTCCCCCGGAGGCACCATATGCCCGTCACGGAACCATCTGCAGAGGGCCTCCGCCCCGACAATCTTTCCGGTATCGATATCTACCTTCGGCTGATAGAATACTTTGAATTCATTGTTTTCCAGCGCCTTGGGAAAAAGCAGATGTATCTGCACCGTCTTTTTACGCTCGGAAATCATTTCTTTATCATAATATACCACCGGCGTTTCCTTATTCTGCTTTGCTGCCAGCATGGCCGCGAATGCACGGCCCATGATATCCCCCGGCTCCGGAGCAGGCTCCTCTGCGGGAATATTCAGGATCCCCGCGCTTGCCGAGACAAGCAGACGCTGACCACTCTTAGGATCGCAGATAACGGGAGTACCCGAGAGGAGCCCGAGCACCTTCTCGGTAAGCGCCTTTTTAAAGGCCATCACAAAATTATCCCCGCCCATGCGGCAGACCACGCCGTCGTCTCCGGCAGCGGCTTGAAGGGCATCAAAATAGTTCCTGAAAACAAGATCTCCGGTCTTTCTCCCGAATTCCTGGTTGACAGCGGAAAAGCTGCGCAGATTGAAGCAGGCTGCCGTATACGCAGGGAGCGAACCCTGTTCGATCAGCGAGTCCAAAAAACGCAGGTAGAAACGGGTATTCGGATAGCCATCGTCATCATAATAGCCAAGCTTCTCCACGGAGTCTTCAAACCGGTTCCGCGCTATGAAATGAACCAGTACCCTGAGGATCAGGTCTAACTTTTCCCGCTCCTCCTCTTCCAGGGGGTTCTCATCATCGGCCATATACAGCGTGGAGATTATGACGGATTTCGACCTTGACAAAATGCGGTGACGCAGCACGGGATGATCCTTCTTCCCGGTATCATAGTCGATCATGACCTCGCCTTCACCGTCCTTTTCGGCCCTTACCGTCTGGTAGAATTCCGTAACGCCCTTTGAGAGGCGGAAAAGAGCAGCAAGCTCCCGCAGGACCCGGACAAATTCCTCCCGGTCAAAATGCTCAAAATCCGCCATACATCTGAGCATCCGTTCAAAAAGGATCTGATATTGGTTTCTAGCGGACTGATCCATAATACCCTCCTGTTTTCCCGAATGGGCGCTGTTTTGTCCGTCTCCGCTGATCATCAGTCATAGATCGTATATACGTCTCCCATCATGTTGCTCCAGTTACTGTAATAATCCTGCCCGTTCACGGTCAGGTAATACCTGTATCTGTACCAGTAGGTCTCACCCTGCTTAAGCGAGCCGAACTGACTGGACATAGTTGCCTCATCAGAGGTATTCTTAACTGTTTTCCAGCTGCCGTTTTCGCCTTCCTTTACCGCGTATTCATAGCCTGTGATCTTAACGCCGTCCGTGGGCTTATAGGCCTTGAATTTAATGCGGCCTCCTTTGATGATCCCCGGCGGAAGCGTATTCGGCGTGGTCTTCTCGATCGCCGCGATATCCTTTTCCTGCCGGGGCGTCAGGGTAGGCTCCGGCTTAGGGGTAGGCGTCGGCTTGGGCGTCGGTGTCGGCTTGGGCGTCGGTGTCGGCTTAGGCGTCGGTGTCGGCTTGGGCGTCGTTGTCGGGTCTGCAACGATCACATTAAAGATACCGCCATCCTCCCAGGTCGACGTATAGGACGTTCCCTCATAGGTACAGCCAACGGTCACATAAGGGCCGTCATATTCGGCAAACGGATTAATGGTCTCATGTCCGCTCCCGGTCTTCACCGTCAGCTTGCAGCCGCCGTCAGAAGTGTTTTTCAGTGACGCGGAGTCCACCATGCCGGAATCCAGGATCTTCCAGTTGGTCACCTTTACCTTCGTGGCATTTTTCGAATCCGCATTGACCATCCTGTACAGATAGAAGGTCTTATCAGACTGCTTAATATAATAGATTACCGAATCCTCTTCCTGTTTCTTCTTCTTATCCTTATCCTCCTCGATCCTGATCACGGTATTCTCCGGCGGTTCCTCCCCGTTCCCTCCCGGAGTGATCGAGATGGGCTTCTCGTCGTCAAACCCGGATTTTTTGCCGCCTGTGGAGCCGTTATCCGATTCCTTGCCGGAATCAGGTTTGGGAGCATCCGTAGGAGTCGGCGTCGGCGTTTCCGTGGGTTTCGGTGCTTCCGTGGGTTTCGGTGCTTCTGTAGGCTTGGGCTCCTCCGCAGGCTTGTTTGAACCGGAAGGCTCTGTCCCGTTATTTATCGTATTGGTCTTAACAACCACATCGCCGGAGGGTTTCATCGTATTTCCCTTGATATCATTGATATCACCTCCCACCGATATGGAACCCGCGCTCATGACCGAGGAATTAAAGCTCTTTGCCGTAAAGGAGCCGCCTACCGACAGGGTATCTGCCGGATCCTCCATCTTCACCCAGCCATATACAGCTTTCCCGTTTCCGTCGCTGTCCTTCTCCGCGCTTTCAAGAAGATAATCTCCGCTGATGAAAAGCTTGCCCTTGTTGAAATAGATCGCCGGATCCAGATGCCTGAAATTGCCGTTTACCTTCATGGTCCCGCCGTTTAAGTTCAGATCCGCCATAAGGCCGTCCACGTTTCCGTTTATGGTCATGGTTTTGCCGTTTAAGTCAAGCTTGTTCCAGATCTTCTCAACAGGCCCGGCTATCGTAACGTCCTCCGTAAGCCTGTTAACGCCCAGAGTCTTAAACTGTACGTTCTTATTGAGCGTCTTGATGGTCTCAAAGCAGGCGGAGCTGCCTGCGAATTCCACTACCTGTTTCTTTGCCCTTCCGTTGAATTTCGCGACGTGCCTGTCGCTGCAGCGTATGGTATTGCCCTTGTAGTCATTGACATTCCCCTGAAATTCCATGGTGCCCGCGGAAAGAACGGAGGAATTGTAGCTCCTTGCGCTGAAGTTCCCAAGAAGGACAAAACGATCCGCGTCGTTTTCCATCTTGATCCAGCCGTAGGAAGTCTTCGGCGTACCGTCTGCTTCTTTGTCCGGGCTTTCAATATAAAAGCTGCCGTCTACCCACAGCTCACCGCCGTTAAAATAGATCGCCGGATCCACCAGCCGTAAATCCTTCTTTACAAAGAGCTTTCCCTTGTTTAAGTCGATATCCGAACTTACCTTCTTTATATTTCCGTTGACCGTCATCCATTGTCCGTTCAGATCCAGCTTGTTCCAGACATCCTCCACATCTCCGTAGAGCGTGATGCCCTGCGTCAGCCTGTGAACCCCGAGCTGCTTGAAGGTAACCCTCATGTTCGGCGTGGCTATACTCTCAAAGCAGGCAGAGCTTGACTGAAGGTCTACGATCTGCGGGCTCAGCCCGGAAAAGACACCGATATGATCCTTGCTGCCTTTTATCGTATTTCCCTTGTAATCGGTCACGTTCCCCTTAAACTCAGCGGTTCCCGCGCTCATAACGGAGGAATTATAGCTTCTTGCGTGGAAGTCCTTCCCGACGACCAGCTTATCCTTGGGATCCTCCATCTTCAGCCAGCCGTAAACGGTCTTCGGGGTTTTTCCGTCGCTGTCCTTTTCGGCGCTTTCAATATAATAATTCCCCTGCACCTCAAGCTTGCCCTTTGTAAAGTAGATGGCCGGGTCATACTGCCTGAAATCCCCGGTAACGGTCAGCGTGCCGCCGTTTAAGGTAATATCTGACGAGACCTTGTTAACGCTGCCCTTAATGGTCATCTGCTTGCCGTTCAGATCCAGCTTATTCCAGATATCCTCCACATTTCCCGTAAGGATGACCGACTCCGTCAGGGTATTGATGCCCATCTGCTTAAAGGTAACGTTCTGGTTCCTTGTGCTGATCGTCTGGAAGCATGCCGAGCTGCTCTGAAGGTCTACGATCTGGTTTCCTCTGCCGGAGAACACGGCCTTATGATCCTTGCTGCCCTTTATGGTATTTCCCTTATAGTCGGTCACATTCTTCTTAAACTCTATGGTTCCGGCACTCATGACCGAGGAATTATAGCTTCTTGCGGAGAAATTGCCGCTCACAAGAAGGTAATCCGCGGTATTTTCCATCTTAAGCCAGCCGTAGGATGGTTTCGGTGTCTTCCCGTCGGTATCCTTATCGGGGCTTTCGATCGTATAATTGCCGCCCACCTCAAGTCTTCCCTTATTGAAATAAATGGCGGGATCCACCTGGCAGAAGTTCCCGTTTACAATAAGCTTTCCGCCGTTTAAGTCAATATCCGCGCTTACTTTTTTTACGTTTCCGTTGATCTTTAAGGTCTGGCCTTTCAGATCCAGCTTGTCGCTGATCTCTTCCACATCGCCCGTAATGACGGCTCCCGTCCTCATGCTCTTTAAGCCCAGCCTTTTAAATTTCACAGGCGCCCCACCGGTGACGATGCTCTGGAAGGAGGCTCCGTTTGCCAGGTCCACTACAACGGACTTTTGCGCCAGCCCGAAATTCGCGAAGTTGGTCCCGCTGCAGCGGATCGTATTTCCCTTATAGTCAGTAACGTTTCCGCAAAACTGCAGCTCGCCGGCTGAAATGACGGAGCTGTTATAGCTTCTGGCCCAAAAATCGCCTCCCACATACAGCCTGTCCTTGTCGCTTTCCATCTTGATCCAGCCGTAGGAGGTTTTCATAACCCCGTTTTCCTTTTCCGTACCCTCGATGGAATAATTCTTTCCGACCGAGACATAGCCTCCGTTTACATACAGGGCGCTGTCTACCTGGTGGAGATTTCCGCTGACCCTGAAGTCTCCCCCCTCCACATCGATATCCGACTCCATGAGCAGATCGCCGGAAACCTGGAGATAATACCCGTTAAGCTTTAAGGGTCCCTTAACGATCAGATCGCCGTCAACGCTCGTTCCCGCGCTTAACGTCATGCCCTTGCTTATGGTCGTGGTCTTCCTTCCGTTTATGGTCTCCGTTTTCGTCCCGGAGACATCAAGCGCCACCACCTTCTGCGGCGCCGCAAAGAACAGCACCACTGCCGTAAGGGCTATCAGCAGCCCTCTGAATCTCTTTTCCATCGTCTTCCTCCTTCCCTGCTGCGCCGGCTTCTTTGCAAGCCGTGCGCTTAGGCATGAACGGGTTCATGCGACAATTACAGCGTGTACATTATACCATAAGTCATGTCCCAAAAAACTTGCCAAACATATTTTTCAATGAAAATTAAATTTGGCAAGTTTTTGTTCTTGTGCTATGCTATATTGTATTAGGATTTTGGAGGATATTACCCGGATGTTTACGGAACGCTTCAATGAGATCATGACAATGACCGGGGCACGCAACCGAAAGATCGCGGGCCTCGCCGGAATGGACGCCTCGTCCTTCAGCAGACTCCGGAGCGGCCACAGGATCCCGCCGAAAACCTCGCCGACCATACGAAAGATCTCCACCGGGATCTATCTCTATATGGATGACCGGAGCAGGTTGGATGACCTTTGCGTTCTGATCGGCGCCCCTAAGGACGCCTCTGCGGAATCGATTAAATCAGCGCTGATCGACTGGCTCTACGACGGGCAGGAGCTGCCGGCTAAGACGCCTCCAAAAAGAACCCGTTCGAGACGCCGGCAGACACCCGACTGCAAAACCTTCGGTATGCGGCTTGACTCCGCCATGCAACTTGCGGAATTATCCAATATCCAGTTCAGCCATCTTGTCAACGTCGACACCTCTCTCATCAGCCGCTTCCGCTCCGGCGTGCGCACGCCGAATTCGAATCCGGTCATTGCAAGAAGGATCACTTCGGTCCTCTGGGAGCGTCTGAAAAGCTTAAGGAAGACAGAGGAGCTTGCCAACCTGATGCACGTTCCCGCTGACAAGCCTGACCGTGAAGCCTTCCATCAATGGCTCTGCGGTTTTGACGAACTGTATACAGTAGAAGCCTATGCCGCGGAACGGCTGTCAGAGAGCTTCGACAGCTTTTCGACGGAAAACAATGTCCTGCTGCCCGCCCCCGACGAGGTGGTTCCTGCGCATATCTTAAACGACACGCGAGATCTTTATGAAGGCTATGAGGGGCTACGCACCGCCGTGCTGTGCTTTCTCGGAAACGCCGCAAAGAGCCGGGCAAAAGAGCTTCTGCTTTACTCCGACCAGGCCATGGACTGGATGGTCGAAGACCCGGCGTTTCGGTTGAAATGGGCCGCTCTGATGGCCGCCTGCATAAAAAACGGTACGAAAATACGCATCATACATAATATCGACCGCAGCCTTGATCAGATGAACGAGGCGATCATCTCCTGGCTCCCGCTTTATATGACGGGCATGATCGAGTCCTATTATCATCCGCTGCCTGCCGGCAGCCGCTTTTCTTATACGCTTTTTCTGAACCCGGGGCAGGCCTGTATCCTGGCAAGTCATGTGACCGGCACGGAGCAGGGCGGCCGTTACCGCTATCTCACTACGCCTGACTTTCTTTCGGAAAGTCTTGAAACCTTCCGTTCACTGTCAGAGCAATGCCTGCCGTTAATGCAGATCACACAGCCCTACAGCGTGCCCGCGTGTTCCAAAGGTCTGACAGCCATCCTCCCGTCTCTTTCCATATCGACAATGCCGCGGGAATTAGCGGAGGAATTAGGCGGCCCCCTGCTTGTTCGGGAAAGGGATCGCCGCCGGAAAACGATTGACAGGGTGCTGAAGACCGGGATCTATTATGAATGCGTGCCTCTGGCAGACAGCGAAACGCTCAGCGCCTCAAACGTCACGGTACAGGCGCTTCAGGATGCGCCGCCGCTGCATTACACAAAGGAACAGTATGCGGCGCATATCAGACAGCTGATCACGCTGACAGAGCAGTGCCCGAATTACCGGCTGATACCGCTCCCGGATACAGCCTTTGCGAATATGGAGCTTCTGATCACAGGCGAATCCGGGCAGATCATCCATACCTGCCCGCCCTTTATCTGCATCGAGTTCACGCATCCGCTCATATGCCGGTCCTTTACGGAATACGCCGGGCGTCTGATCGGGCAGTATAAAATGGACCGCAGATCCCTGGTACAGCTGCTGAAGGATCAGTATATTATAGAGTAATATTGATACCTCTGCGTTATAATATGAATCGTCCCTTTTGGCTTACCTTTTGACTCACGGGGCAGTTAGTTCGATCAGAGTCTTCATGGCGCCGTTATGATCATTATCCTCTTTTGTGATACGACCTGCTTTCTGCCTTATATCTGACGGTGCATTCCGCATCGCAAAAGAGTAAGCGGTCAGTTCAAACATCGGAATATCATTTGAGCTGTCCCCGAAAACGGCAATTTCATCATCATTTACATTCAGGTACTTTTGGAAGAAGGAAACCGCGGCAGCTTTGTTGGAATCCTTTTCCATGATCCCGATCCATCCGAAGCCGGTTTCCCGCACATCTGCGTGATCACGCACCTTGGCAAAAACAGATGAGACCGCAGATCATCCGGATCTACAAGAAGCTTTTTCCTGATATCTGCCGGATCGCCTTCTGCAACATTAAAATAAAAATACAGGATACACTTCAGAAACTCATGGGCCCCGGCAAAATCTGAAAGCATATGATCTACTGACAGTAAAATCCTGTTTTCCGCATAATATACCCGGAAAAGATATCCGTTGCTTTCCGTTAAAAAGGCATGCGGTTCTCCGTCATAGGGATAAACAGCAACCTCGCGGGAATTGATCATATAGGCAGGGATCTGTGCCGGTTCGGAGAGGGTCAGCGTCATTTTAAAGGACCGGAAGATACTGAGGGCCTTTTCAGCCGCGTCCCGCAGTTTTTCCCTGTCGACGGGTTCCTTTGTCCTGTATTCGATCAGAAAAACCGGCGTTTGCTCCTTAATTCCGGTCAGGAACTGTGTCAGCCCTCCTGCATCAACAGGATACAGCTCGGCAGATTCTTCTTTCTTTTCATTTCTTTCTGTATATTTCATCTGTTTACTGTCTGTGCGGCTCTCTGAACAGCAGCTGATCCGCATTATTAAACCACTCTGCTGCCCCGTCGTCTGTTCTCCGCAGTTCCCACAGGCCGTCCTCTCTCTGTTCCCACACCACCTCGCGGTCGATATAGCGGCCGCCGACGTAAGTATGGCTTCCCGGGATAGCGGCCTGGTCATAGCGGCAGGTGTATTCGTGTTGGAACAGTTCCGAATTTTCATCCGAAAGGATCAGGAAATTAAACCAATTCTCAGGATCCGTAAAGCTGAAGCCGTAGCCCTCCTCCGTGCGTTCCATGCACAGGTTCTTCACATCATATTCGTCGTGCTCCTTCTCCGTGATCGTTCCGTTTCGGCATTCCTCTACGATACGCTCCTCCGTATATTCGATGAAAAAGTCCTCAAAGGGCTGCCTGGTCCTGCGTGTATATGTCGTATACCATCCGGCGGCACATACGTCCACATACGGCTGTTCCAGATAAACATAGCTGAAATACAGGCCGGCCGAGCTTCGGAGACCCTCGAAAAAGGCCATGTCGTACAGCTTCAGGTCGATGTCCTCCGGGACATCCAGATACCCGTTCAGGGTAAGCTCCGGTCTGCTTGCGGGATCCCTGATAAAAGCATCCAGGATGGCGTGAGCCTCCGGACTCCATATGATCCGCGGGACATTTTCCGCCGTGTCCGCCGTGTCCTCCGTGCTCTCCGGTGTGTCCTCGCCCGTCTCCGCTGCCTCTTCCGGAACAGTCGTCAGATCTTCCGTACCGGCAGCAGAAACTATCTCATAGCCTGCCTCTTCCAGATTAAGGACCAGTTCTCCCGGCAGGAAGCAGGTATTATCCATATACACCTCATGCACCTCCGGCTGGCTCCAGTCATTTTCAACCGGAAGCAGAATGCCGGCGGTGAAGTCGGTGAAGTTTATTTCATCCGCCCGTTCTGACAGGTTCAGGGCCTCCAGGGTATAAGGCATCATCTCTTCGATCAGAAAGGACTGGTCGCAGGTCAGGTATACCTCGTTCTCCTCCACCTCGATCTCATAAGGCCGTGCTTCTTCCCCATCCTGTATCGTGCCGTAAACGCTGTCTGTCAGATATTCCGGTCCGCTTGGGATCATATTGATATAAGCGGTCGCCGTCGCTACCGTGGCCCCGGGGATATGCTCGTCTAACCACGCCTGCATCTGCGACCTGCCGCGTGCCTCCATATCCTCCAATTCTGACTCCTCATACTGCGGCCCGTGGCAGCCGGAATAACCGGACAATACAACAAGCATCAACAGCATCATGGATACCGTCATCCATTTCTTCATCTCTATACCTCCTCTGTTCGATACAGTCGGAAAGCGCAAACCCTTTGTCGGCCGCCTCCAATGAAATAAGTTTATCACATTTCAAAAGGAAAAGAAACTTGAGTGGCGTGTACCCGCCTATATGTGGTATCCTTATCGTATGGATAGCAAAACAGCTCCCGAAGAGGAGCGGGATTTCAAAGGGAGGAGAAATGCCATGCCGTTTATTGATTCAAAAGTAAGTGTAAAGATCTCGAAGGATCAGGAAAAGGAGTTAAAGACAAGGTTAGGGCAGGCGATATCCATTATCCCCGGAAAAAGCGAGAACTGGCTGATGACGGGATTCCAGGATGATTATCACCTGTATTTCCGGGGAGATGACAGCGAACCGACAGCGTATATTGAGGTCAGGATATTCGGCGGGCCGGACAAGGCAGCGTTTTCCAAAATGACCGCTGAGATCACAAAGATCTTCGGAGAGGTTCTGGGCATCGCTCCGGATCATATGTATATCAAATATTCCGCAACGCCTGATTGGGGCTGGAATGGAAGCAACTTTTAATTATGGGGATCAGAAGCTGCGCATCGCTTGAGGAGGCTGTAAGAGCCTGCTTCGGTGAAGATATTCGCATTACAGGGAGATCGTTCGTCGGAGGCGGCGATATCAATGATTCTTTCTGTTTAAGCCTGAGCAGCGGGGAAAGGGTATTCGTTAAATCCAATTCTTCCGATAAGACGGGGTTTTTTGATGCGGAGGAACAGGGCCTGAACGCCATTGCTTCCGCAGGCGTGATCAAAACCCCGACGCTTTTATGTAAGGGAACGGACCGGAAACAGGGCCGTTCCTTCCTTATGATGGAAATGATCGAAAGCTCCGGCAGGATCAAGGATTTCTGGGAGGTTTTCGGAAGGGAGCTTGCGATGCTCCACCTTGCTGATACGGCAGACTATGTACCGGATGGCGTATACGGGTTTTATGCGGATAATTATATCGGAGCAGGCGTCCAGAAGAATTCGCCAAGGAACAGCTGGGTCGATTTTTTCAGGGAATGCAGACTGGAACCGCAGATAAAAAGGGCGGAAGGATATTTTGAAAAAAGCACCCTCCGGGAATTGATACATCTTGTCGAGAAGCTGGACAGCCTGATGCCGGAACCCGCAAAGCCTTCCCTGCTTCACGGGGACCTGTGGGCAGGCAATTATATCGTAGGGGAGGACGGGAAAGCGTGGCTCATTGACCCTGCGGTCTATGTTGGCCATGCAGAAGCCGACCTCGCCATGACGGAATTGTTCGGGCGGTTTCATGATGCTTTTTACAGAGCCTATGAATCCGTATTCCCTCTGCAGGATGGCTACAGGGACCGGAAGGATCTGTATAATCTCTATCATCTGCTCAATCACCTGAACCTTTTCGGCAGATCATATCTGTCCGCCGTGCTGGGTATCGTACGGCGCTATGGTTAATCTTGAGTCAGAAAGAACCATCTGTGATCACTGATTAATTCTCTTCTGTCTCCGCAGTGATATTGACATGATTTTAATGATATGTCATACTTTTTATGGAAAATATTGAGAGTGCCGGAGTTTATCAGACCAGCATCGGGATGTCTACGGCGAGCAGAGTATAAAAGAGCAGAACTATCAGGCTGATTAGGTAGATACAGTTTTATCGGTCAGATACTTGGGGATATCAAAACCGACTTTTGCAACTACCTCACGAACACTTTTAATTTTGTTTTGCACCACCCACTTATTCCCTTCGAGTGATATTTTGAGTTTTTTCATCTCCCGCATGATTTCTTTTACCGACAGCTTTGAAGCATCAGCAACCTTTTTTACATCATGATAGATCATGCCGGAGACAGTTACTATAAAACTAAGACCCTGCATGCAGAAATAATCCTGCTGATAAAGGGCGTTAAAATCTGCATCGTTTCGAACATAGTTGTAATATGTTTCGATGCTCCAGCGATCCTTGTAATGACAGAACACTTCTTCGGCAGATAAGTCGAAGTCGTTAGTCTCGAGCATGAACAGCCCGAAGTACAGCTCGTTTTCAAGCAGCCCCTCTTCGGTGTATCCGCTCCGACCAGCAGCCATTGCTTTGATGTAGTCCTGGCGTTCCGCCCCGGCCCGGGTGGTGTCCTGAAAGGCAAGATATCTGCAGCTATCATCGCCTGAGACAAACTCCGCATAGTAAACCATGCTTGCGTAACTGTCTTTGTTGAAGACAAAATATCTACGCTTGTCAAACTTTAATATCCACCACTATCAGTTCGATTAGGTAGTTAAGACATAAACCTTGAACCTTGGCAACAGAACAAACTGCTGATTTCCCTTGATTTTTAGCCATTTTCCAGTTGCAATTCCATCTACTATCTGATATAATTATTAGGCAGGGATAGGTAGATAAATTGTACTGGAGGTGTTGATTATGGGTGACTATAGTGTTCCAGAGAGTATTCGCAAACACAAACCCAAAGGAACCATGGTTAAAAAGATTAAAGCGGGCTTCTATGTTTACAATTACTCGTCAAAGCAGATTCCGATTTATGATGCCGATGGCAACAAACGCTGGAAGACAAAAACCGAGATGGGAGATTGTATCGGCCTCATTACCGAGACAGAGGGATTTATTCCCAATGAGGGTTATGTCTCAAAGGATGAAATTACCGGAAGGAACTTTGGAAACTATGCATTCGCCATAGACAGTTCCGGTGAGACTTATTCCAAGCTTTGTGCGGTTTTTCATCCTGATGACGTAAAACAGATATACTCTGCCGCCATCATTTTCTTTGTTGATGGCTTTACATATATGGCAAGCATGAAAGACATTTTTGACATTTCATACCTGCCTATTAAGTATGAAAAAGTACACCTTGGATATGATGCCCTTCATACCCTGTATAAAAACCTGGGCACGCGCGGCACCAGGGTGCATAAGTTTGAATCAATGATGATTGACAATTCATCAAAGCGGATCGCTGTTGATGGTCATGTCATTGCATGCACTTCCGAATGCAACGATCTTTCCGAGTTCGGATACAAGGCATCCAAGCCAGGAACAGAACAGATCAACTGGCTTACGGCATACGATGTTGATGACGGGATGCCGTTGCTGAGTCATATATACAGCGGCGCGGATCCCGACAAAATATCTGTAAAGGCATTGTTTGAGCGGTATGAGTTCTCAAACACTGAGTTCCTTGTGGACAGGGGATTCAACACCGATCCGGACAAAAAACTTATGTCGGTCGATGGCAACACCTACATCATCCCTATGATCTCGAATCGGAAAGACTACGCTTCCGTCATCAAGATATCACAACTATCAGGTCATTTAGGTAGATACCGGGTTTTCAGGCAGGTACTTTGGAATATCAAAGCCTACCTTTGCAGCAACATCACGAACGCTTTTGATTTTGTTTTCTACCACCCACTTGTTACCGTTGAGTGTGATT
>JAILQQ010000113.1 GCA_024698885.1 Lachnospiraceae bacterium
GGTTTGGTTGTATGTAATGCTAATGCTTCCATCGTGTTCGCCTCCTTTACATCTGTATGATATATCGCGATATATTACATGTCAAGTTGAAGGCACTGATGATCCGACTGCTTATCACGTTTACGTGAGTCAAAAAGGGGCGGTTTTTTCTGCTTTATTTTCTTTTATGATTCTCTTGACTTATTCAACTTAATAACCTATTCTATTTAACATAATAATATATATATTCAACTTAAGCAATCATTATGTTGAATACAGCAGAGTATATTATGTATTCTGTTCGTTACTGTCCGAAACGCCTGCCGTTTGAGACGTACAAAGGGTGTATTTTGCGATGAGTCTTAAAAAGAAAGAAAGAGAAGCTGCGAAGCAGTATCTGATAGAGCAGATTTCAAGGAACCGGCCGGATGCGGTTTCACATACAGCCGATACCTTCGGGATATCGCCTGCTGCTGTTTACCGGTATTTAAAGGAGCTGCGGGAGCAGGGCGTGATATCGGGGGAGAGGCGCAGGTACAGGCTGCTGACCCTGAAGGATAAAGAGTTTCATTATGCGTTAAGCAGCCAGATCTCTGAAGAGGATATTGTTTTCGGGGATCTGATGCCGTTTTTTGACGGCGTTGCAGATAATGTGCTGGAAATATGGAGATACGCGCTCAGCGAAATGCTCAATAATGTGTTAGAGCATGCAAAAGCGAGTGACTGCACCGTCCGTATATGGCAGAATTACATGGATACGACCGTTCTGATCCGGGATAACGGGATCGGGATTTTTCGAAATATCATGGATTTTTATCATTTCTCCTCCCCCGACATCGCGATAGAGGAGTTGTTTAAAGGGAAACTGACAACGAATGCAGAAGCTCATTCCGGCGAGGGAATTTTCTTTACTTCCCGGATCATGGATCTGTTTGCGGCTATATCGGAGCGAAACTGTTTTACGCAGAATAAATATGACCAGATTATTTCACAGTTTAAAGAACCTCTCGAGACAGACGGCACGACTGTCTTTATGCGGTTGTCAAACTTCAGTCATAAAGTACTGAGAGAACTGTTTGATGAATATGCGGACGTTAACGGGGGCTTTACCAAAACGAAAATTCCGCTTAAGAATATTTTCGAAACCTGTCCGGTTTCCCGTTCGCAGGCAAAACGTCTTTATCAGCGGTTTGACTGTTTTGAGGAGGTGATCCTTGACTTTTCCGAGGTGACGGATATCGGGCAGGGGTTTGCGCATGAACTGTTTACTGTTTTCTCAAAGGCGCATCCCGGGGTCACGCTGACCCCGGTCAATGTAAACGAAGCGGTAAAGCGGATGATATACCATGTGACGCATTAGGGAACTATGAGTTAAAACACTGCCGTCACACGTTCCCCACATATACATATTTCAGATGCTTCTCCGCGATCCTCTTTAACGCATATAGCAGCGCCACGTCCGTCGGGGCACGGTCTTTCATGCGGTACATCGGGAAAAAGCGGGTGATATGGAGCGGGATTTCCGGGCTTAAGGACGAAATCCACACTGCCTCCGCCTCCATCTCCTCGGCCCGGTCATTGAGGCCGGGAACGATCAATGAGGTCAGCTCCACATGACAGCTTTTGACGGCCTCTTCGATAAAGGCCTTCGTCTGCGAAAGATCCCCGCCCATCACCTCATAGGCCTTTTCCGTAAAAGCCTTCAGGTCGATATTCATCGCGTCGATCCGGGGCAGAAGGCGGTTTAAGACAGACAGGGAGACGCTTCCGTTTGTCACTAAAACGTTCTTCATCCCGTATTCATGAACGAGCTTTGCGGTATCAAGGACGTACTCATAGCCGATCAGCGGCTCGTTATACGTAAAGGCGACGCCGATATTGCCGCGGTTTTTGACGGACTGTGCCGTATCGGCAAGCTCTTTCGGCGAAATATACTCCGCCGAATGATCAGTATCCGCGTCAGTATCTGTACCTGAAACGGGACATATAAAGCCTTCGGCGCCGACCCTTGAGATCGTATGATTCTGACAAAAAGGGCAGTTCAGGTTACAGCCGAAGCTTCCCACGGAAAGAATACGGCTTCCCGGACAGAACCGGTTTAAGGGTTTTTTCTCGATGGGATCAAGCGCAAGGCTCGTCACGATCCCGTAATTTAACGATATGATCTTACCGTCCCGGTTCTGTCTCGCAAGGCAGCGCCCCGTCTGCCCGGGAGATAGCCGACAGTGATGCGCGCAGACCTCGCAGATACATTCCGTACTGCGCCGATCTTCCTGCAGATCGTGCGTCATTTCCGTTTTGGATCTTTCAGACATGCCGCACCACCTCAAAGCGATAGAGCCTTACCTTTTCATCGGGGCCGATGCCGGCCTTCCTGCGGGCGATGCTTACCTGCTCGCTCACGGTATCCACGCCCTCCAGATCCGGCAGCAGCAGTCCCCGTCTGTACCCGTTTTCCACGATCACGCCATAGCGCTTCACGTCAAGCTTCTCCATGGAATCGATGGGCTCTGCGGGGGAGAGGACGTCTACGTTGATATCGAGATCGTCAAGCTCGTCCTCTGTGATCGGGGAAAAGCGGGGATCTGCAGTCGAAGCGGAAACGGCGTTTTCCCGGATCTCCTCCTTCAGATTCGGATAGACCGCGGAGATCGTTCCGATACAGCCTCTGAGCATCCCGAATTCATGGATCGAAACGAAGGCGCCGGCGCGATCCTTAAAAAGCGGCGATTGTACCGGGGAATCCCCGGGCTTTTTACCGGTTTTTACGTAAGCGTCAACGGTTTCCTTTGCCAGTGCGACAAGGGGATCGCTGCTTTTTCCGGCGGCCCTGACCTCGGCGCTTCCATGGTCGGCGGCCTTCGGAGTGAAGATCCCGATGCCGTAGCCGACGCCGAAGGTCGCCTCATGGGAAAGGATCTCCGCCGTTACGCCGATATGATCAAAGACGCCGCCCATGATCACAAAGGAGCGGTGCCCGCATTCCTCGCTCTTCTGTAAAAAGTGCTCGTCAAAGTCTAAAAGCTCTTGAAACGCCGCGCGGCTCATGACCTCCATCAGCCGTTCATCATAGCGGGGGCCCTCCGGCTTGTACCCATAAGGACCGTCCTCCTTCTGGCAGTGGGAAAGATCGCCGCTTGCGATAAAGACGCTGCGCCTTCCGAGCGCTTCGTTCACGCTTCTTATGAGCCGCCCGAACTGATAATGGGTCTCGAGAGGAAGGCCCGAAAGACCGATCCTTACCAGTTTATAATCGGTATAATACTGATCGATAAAATAAAGCGGCACCATTGTCCCGTGATCCAGCGCGGGCTTGCGCTCGCCGAAGGTTCCCGCCGGGAAATGGATCCTGTCGGCCCGCTTTTGCAGCATCCCGGTAAAGGCCTCGTCATAGCTTACGTGAAAGCTGACTTTTCCGGCACCAAAACCGGAGAAATCCCCCTCCGCGGCCCTCCCCGGAGAAATATGGAAGAAATCACTGTACATGACGCTGTGGGGCGAGGTCAGAATGATGGTATCGGGCTTAAGCGCCGCGATCTCCTTTCCGACCCGGTGAAAGGCGTCAAGCGTTGCTTTGATCTGTTTTTCGTCGCCCCGTCCGACCTCTGAAACCGCAAGGGGCGGATGCGGCACCATAAAACCCTTTAAAATCGGCATAATAACCTCCTAATATTCACCAATGCGCTTTACGTTATCCTGTATGTATTATATAATCTATACTCGATAACGTAAATAGTTGCCAATACATGGAACGGCAATCCCGGGATACCAATGACCCCGATCTCATAAAGGATTGATTGAAACGGTGGCACGCGTTCAGTGCCACAGATTTTGCAAGGAAATATGCTGCTGTAAACAGCCAAAATCCGGCGCAGCAAACGCCAAAACGAAAAGAGTTTTGTCGTGTGCTATACATAATGATCAAAATATAAAAAGGCAGGAAACGAAAATGATAAATTACGGAAACGGAACAAAATGCGTACAGGCGGGCTACCGGCCCGGAAACGGAGAGCCCA
>JAILQQ010000127.1 GCA_024698885.1 Lachnospiraceae bacterium
GGCATGAACAGGTTCATGCCTAAGCGCACGGCTTGCAGGGCAAGCCGGCGCAGAGAGGACAATGGATGGCTGCTTCAGTAGAAGAATTATATGAAACAACCCCCCAGATTATCGAACTGTCTGCACTGAATGCGAAAAACAGTTTTATCGATCCGGAGCTTTATCGGAAGCTGGATGTCAAAAGAGGGCTCCGGGATATTTCGGGAAAAGGTGTTCTGACCGGACTGACGAGGATTTCCGATGTCCGGGCAAACCGTCTGGAAAACGGCGAGCTGATCCCTACCGACGGTGAATTGTTTTACCGCGGTTACAATATAAAAGATCTCGTAAAGGGCTTTACCAGCGAAGGACGTTTCGGCTTTGAGGAGGTGACCTATCTCCTGCTCTTTGGCGAGCTGCCGGATGAAAAAAAACTGAAGGAATTTACGGAGCTGTTAGCCGGCTATCGGTCTCTGCCGACGAGCTTTGTACGCGATATCATCATGAAGGCGCCGAGCCGTGATATGATGAATACGCTGTCCCGCAGTATCTTGACGCTCTATTCCTATGACGACAAGGCGGACGATACCTCGATGCCGAATGTGCTCAGGCAGTGTTTACAGCTGATATCGCTGTTTCCGCTTCTGTCCGTTTACGGATACCAGGCGTACCGGCATTACCATGACGGAAAGAGCCTTTATATCCATTCGCCGAAGCCGGAGCTGTCCACCGCGGAAAATATCCTGCGGATCCTGCGCTCCGACAAGAAATATACGCCCCTTGAGGCAAGGATCCTCGATGTGGCCCTGGTGCTGCATATGGATCACGGCGGCGGCAATAATTCCACCTTTACGACGCATGTCGTATCCTCGACCGGCACCGATACCTATTCGGTCATGGCCGCGGCGATCGGTTCCCTGAAGGGGCCGAAGCATGGCGGCGCCAATATCAAGGTCGTGCAGATGATCGAGGATATGAAGGCAAAGATAAAGGACTGGGAAGACGAGGACGAGGTCTCCCGCTATCTGCTCGGCCTTTTGCACAAGGAACAGTTTGACAGGCAGGGCCTGATCTACGGCATGGGCCACGCGGTTTATTCCTTCTCCGATCCGAGAGAGCGGATCTTCCGCTATTTTGTGGAAAAGCTCGCGATGGAGAAGAATCTGGAAAAAGAATTCAGGCTCTATGCGCTGATCGAACGGCTTGGTCCTCAGATCATCGCGAAGGAGCGGAAAATATACAAGGGTGTCTGCTGCAACGTCGACTTCTATTCCGGCTTTGTCTATCAGATGCTCAGGCTCCCCAAGGAGCTGTTCACGCCGATCTTTGCGATCGCCCGTATCTCCGGCTGGAGCGCGCACCGTCTGGAGGAGCTTGCGCAGAACGGAAAGATCATACGGCCGGCCTATAAGCCCGTGGGAGAAGATAAGCCATATGTTCCGATAGCGGAAAGAATATAGTAATTGTAGTAGGAATTAAAATGAGGAGGCAACCATGAACAAAGAGAATCCGAAGTTTCTGATCTGTGATGATTCTGTACTGGCCAGAAAAAAGCTGACCGATACGTTGATCGATCTGGGCTATTCCGATATCGTTTGCGTGGCAAACGGACAGGAGGCGATCGATACCTATAAAAAAGACAGACCGGATGTGGTGATCTTAGACATTGTAATGCCGGTGAAGGATGGCATCTCCGCGACGAAGGAGATCATCGAGTACGATAAGGACGCATTGATCATTATTTCGTCCAGTGTCGGGACCCAGTCCCATCTCAAGGAGGTCATCAAGGCGGGGGCGAAGGATTTCATTCAGAAACCTCTGGATCCGAAGCTCCTTGACGAGATCATCAAACACTGTCTGGGAAAGATCGAATGATGAAATGATCCGCTTGGCACGGCAGCCGAAAAAAATCAGGAGGCGTTAAAAAAGGATGAGCGATTACGAAAAAGAGCATTCTCAGTTTGTATCGATTTATGTTGAACGATTAACCGAAAATATTAAACAGCATGCGAACGATCAGATGAAGCTTTTGGACATCAATCTGTATGATTCTTTCGAGCTAAACGAGGAGCTGGCGCAGGAGATCACAGGATATCCTTCCGCTTTCTCGGCGATCAGCGGGGATCATGATACGCTTGTACATTTTGCGGAGGATTATGCCAGAGTCGGCATCGATCAGTATGATGATCTCTGCAAAGAGGCGCTGCTCGATTTCCTGAACCTGATCAACGGCCTTTTTGCGGTTTATCTGTCCCAGAATAATATCCATGAGGTCAGCCTGAACGCGCCGACCCGGGACGAAAAGGGGCTTGTGCTGGATGCCGAGCAGATCGGAAAGATCTACGCGATCCCCATCGAGTTCCCCTACGGTATCGTAACCTTTGTGCTTGCAGAGCCCAGAGAGCTTACAAAGCTGACAAAGAAGTAAGAACCTGTTTTGGCATATCCTGAATATCCGTTACGGTCTGATGCACAATACCGGCATTCCTGATTTCGCTTACAGCGGCGGGGATGTCGGTTTTTGACAGTTCATGCAGCGCATCCACGATCTCAAAATCATCTGTGAGCGACGTTTCCCCCTGGATCGCGCGGTATACGCTGCCCGCGAATTTGTAGGGGCTGGCTGTGGATACGATCACCGTCGGCGTCGTGTCACTACTCTCCTTCCGGTAGCAATCCTGCGCAAACGCCGCCACAGCCGTATGCGGATCGATCACATAGCCCGTTTCTTTATAAATCCCCCGGATCTCTTCCGCCACCTGCTCTTCCGTCGCAAACGCGCCGTAAAAATCAGCAAGCTTCTCTTCCATCTCCTTTGTGATCTCATAACGGCCGGTTTCCCGAAGAGACGCCATCAGCGCGCTGTTTTTTGCCGCGTCTTCTCCCGCGATATGATAGATCAGCCGCTCTAAATTGCTGGAAATGAGGATATCCATGGAGGGAGAGCTCGTCAGGATAAACGGACGGTTTTTATCGTAGATCCCGGACCGCAGAAAATCATACAGCACGTTATTCTGATTGGAAGCGCAGATCAGCGTCCCGATGGGCAGCCCCATCCTTTTTGCGTACCAGGCGGCGAGGATATTGCCGAAATTTCCGGTCGGCACCGAGAAATTCAGCTTGTCGCCAGCCTTTATATGCCCCTGCTTCACCATCCGGCCGTAGGCGTAGACGTAATACACGATCTGCGGCACTAAACGGCCGATATTGATGGAGTTGGCGGAGGAAAAGGAAAAGCCCTGCTTCGAAAGCTCCTCCTGCATGGACGCATCGTTAAAGATCGCCTTGACGCCGCTCTGGCAATCGTCAAAATTCCCTCTGACACCGAAAACACGGGTATTCTTCCCCTTTTCGGTCACCATCTGAAGCTCCTGGATCCGGCTTACGCCGCCCTTTGGATAAAAGACAATGATCGCCGTTCCCGGAACGTCCGAAAATCCGGCTAAAGCCGCCTTTCCGGTATCTCCCGAGGTAGCCGTCAGGATCAGGATCTTTCGGTCGATGCCGTTTTTTTTCAGGGCAGTCGTCAGAAGATGCGGCAGGATCGAAAGCGCCATGTCCTTAAAGGCAATGGTCTTTCCATGAAACAGCTCTAAAAAGAAACGGTCGCCCTTTTTCTGAAGCGGCGCCATTTCCGGCGTGTCGAATTTTTCATCATAGGCCCGGTCAATGCACTGCCTGAGTTCTTCCTCGCTGTAGTCGTCAAGTAAAAGCCGCATGACCCGAAACGCGGTCTCCCGGTAATCCCATGAAGAAACCTCCTCCGGCTTAAAATCAAAGGAAGGCAGCGTCTTTGGCACAAAAAGACCGCCGTCATCCGACAGCCCCCTGATGATGGCCATGGAGGCTGACAGCTCTCCTCCCTTTCCCCGTGTGCTCTGATAGATCATGCTCATGCCTTTGCCTCTTCCTTTTCCGACGACTCAAGCACCGGAGCCTCTGCCGCTTTTTTGGCGTCCTTTATTTCCCGCAGCTTTTTCCCCAAAAAGACAGCGCAGACAATGATCGCCATAAAGATCACACATAACAGTAAATACGATAAAAACATATTGAAGAACGCTACCATCTCTTCCTCCTGTTCCTGCCGGTCCGGCCATAAAACCGGATTAATTTTGTGTATCGATTAATAAGTGCTCCGGGTCCTGATCGGCCGCGGACGTCGCCAGTTTATCACAGCGTTCGTTCTCGGGATGCCCGTCATGCCCCTTGACCCAGGTATAACGCACCTGATGCGGTTCCATGGCCTTTAACAGCCGCCGCCAGAGATCCTCATTCAGCACGGGCTTCTTTTGGGCGGTTTTCCAGCCGTTTTTCAGCCATCCGTCGATCCAGTGATCGTTAAAGGCCTTCGTGACATACTGGGAATCGGAAATGACCTCTACCTCACAGCGCTTTGTCAGCGCCTCAAGGCCTGCGATCACGGCCATCAGCTCCATGCGGTTATTCGTGGTCTTCTGATAGCCCGCCGCGTATTCCCGCTCATGAAGCTTCCCGTGGGGATCGATATACTGAAGGATCGCGCCGTATCCTCCCGGGCCCTCGGGATTACCCCGGGCCGCGCCGTCCGTAAAAAGCGTGACCTTCATATCAGACCGAAAGCCTTTTAATGATCTCGTTTGCTTTCTGATAAATGACCTCCGGATCCTCGCCGATAAAGAATTCCCCGTTTTCGTGCAGGATCTTCCCGTGTACCATGGTCAGGCTGACGTTCTGCTTGGAGCCGCTGTAGACGATATTCTTCGCGATATTATTGAGTGGCTGCATATTCGGCTGGTGAAGGTCGATCATGATCAGATCCGCTTCCTTCCCCTTTTCGAGCACGTCGGCGTCGTCAAGCCCCATGGCCTTTGCGCCGTTAACAGTCGCCATCTTCAGGACCTTTAAGCCATCCACCGCCGAAGCGTCTTTGGTCGAAAGCTTCGCAAGGCCTGTCACTAAGAACATCTCCCTAAACATATCCAGACAGTTATTGGAACTCGGCCCGTCCGTACCGATCGCCACGGGAACGCCCGCATCCAGGAATTTCTGAATTGGCGCGATGCCGCTTGCCAGCTTCGTATTGGAGCCGGGATTGGTAACGACCGTACAGCCTCTGTTCTTAAAGATCTCGATATCATGATCCGAGAAATGCACGCAGTGATATCCGCCGCCGCCGTATTCAAACATCCCGAGCGAATCCATCAGCTCCGTCGGGGTTTTTCCGTAGCGCTTGATGCAGTCCTTTGTTTCAAATTCCGTTTCGGAATTATGCGTCCAGAGCGGCTGCTTGTATTTATGCGCAAGTGCCGCGATCCCTTCCAGCAACGACAGATCACAGGTATATTCGGCGTGGAAGCCAAGTTTAAAAGACGACAGGGGGCTCACGCCGTTTAACCGAAGGTACCGGTCTTCCAGAACCTCTAACGTCGGGCCGAATTTATTAATGCCGCTGACCTGGACGAATTTCATACCGGTATCCATCGCACATTTTGCGATATGGTCCGGATCGAGATACATGTCAAAAACCGCCGTGACGCCGCTTGTCAGATACTCAAGCACCGCAAGTCGCGAGAGCTCGTAGCAGTCTTCCCCGGTCATTTTTGCTTCCATCGGAAAGATCTTCTCATTGAGCCATGCCTGCAACGGCAGGTCATCCGCATAGGAACGCATCGCTGTCATCCCGGAATGGGTATGGGCGTTTTTAAAGCCGGGCATCAGGACATTGCCTTTACAGTCAATCTCCCGGTCGAAACGCTCCCCGGAATTGTCCTTTTTATCACCCACATAAGAGATTAGATTATCCTCTGTCCAAAGCTCTCCCTCAAAGAGGGCTTCGTCATCCCGCATGGTCAGGATACGTGCATTATAAAACCTGATTTTCATACTTATTTTCCTTTCCGCGCCGAGCTGTTTTGCAGGTCGTGCGCTCTATAATAATGCATCGGGATAAAACCCGTGCGGTATGATCTCATCCAGGCTAAAGCTCTGATATTCGCTCTCGCTCCTTGCGATGATCACCTGAAAATCCCGCCTGCAGAATTCTGTCATCACCTGACGGCAGATCCCGCAGGGATAAGCATCAACGCTGACGGTGTCCTCCTCGTCTTTGGGCCCGCCGACGATCGCGATGGCGGAAAAGTCACGGATCCCTTCGCTGACGGCTTTGAAAAACGCGGTACGCTCCGCGCAGTTGGTAGCGCCATAGGAGGCATTTTCAATATTACAGCCGTGGATGATCCTTCCGTCGGCGCATAAAAGCGCCGCGCCTACGTTGAAGCCGGAATATGGCGTATAGGCATTCCGTCTCGCTATGAATGCTTCCTTTATCAGCTCTTTGATCTTTTTTTCGTCCATTATTCCTCTCCTTTCAACTCCAGATAAGAAACCGTCGTATTCACAAGCGTCAGATCAAAGGTATTGCCGAAGTCCGTTCCCGCGTAGGGTTCGATCTTTCCGCTCACCAGCTGATCAAAAATCGCGTTATACTGCGCGTCATTGAAATTCACAAAACGGGAGCTGTCCATCGGAAGGCCGACCCCGTCGTTGGCCGCATCCATCCGGTAGATCTCGCCAAAGCCCGTCTTATCGCCATAGAAGCTCTTCAGACCGCTGTAGGCGGCATTTTCAAGGCTTTTCAGGGCCGAGGTGACCACGGTATCGGATTCCCTGCTCTGATCTACATCGACGCCGATCACTCGGCCGCCGTTTTCCTCCGCGGCACGCATGACCGAATGCCCCATGGAGCCCGCGCAGGCAAAGATCAGCTGCGTGCCGGACTGGTACCAGGAAGCCGCCAGATCCTTCATGGCAGGGCTTTCCTCAAAGGTTTTGCCGTAACAGTAGTTGATATTGATCATGGTCCCGAGTTCGATCGCGGCATAGTCGGCACCCTGTACAAAGCCGTAGCCGTAGCGGATCACCGGCTCCTGGGTATCCCCGCCGAGAAAGCCCAGGTTCTTATAGCCGTCCCGCACCGCCGCGTATCCGGCCAAAAACCCTGATTCCTCGTCGGCAAATACCACCGCCATTGTATTCGGGCCGATGGTTTCATCCGAATAATCCTCATTATGCGGCATTCCGTCGATCAGGATAAAAGAGACCTTCGGATATTTTTTCTGTGCTTTAAAAACAGCTTCGCCAAACAGTTCCCCGGGGCAGACGACAACCTTGGCCCCCTTTTTAACCGCCGTTTTGATCGCCTTCATATAGGATTTGATATCCGTGCCTGTCGGACGGTAAAAGGCGCAGGTTGTTCCCGTTTCGTTGGTATAGCGCTCGATCCCCTGCCAGACGCCCTGGTTAAAGGAACCGTCCGTTACGGTCCCGATATCGGTGATCAGGGCAATTTCCGTTTTTTCGCCACAGCCCGCCAGAAACAGGCATATGAGTGCGGCTAAGACCAAGCCGTACAGCTTTTTCAAAACATCCTTCCTCCTCTGCGACGATTTGCTTTGCAGGTCGTGTGCTTTTACGGTTCGACCCCCATTTTGACAATGATCAGGGATAACAGCTTCTTAAAGACCGGCGCGCAGGCAGCCGCGGCCGCCTGGACCTCTTCATGGGTCAGGGGATTCGGAGAGATCCCGGCCGCCATATTGCAGACGCAGGAAATCCCGCAGACCTTCATGCCGCAGTGGTTTGCGGCGATCGCCTCGATCACGGTGCTCATGCCGACAGCGTCCACCCCGAGCTGCTTTAACATACGGATCTCCGCCGGAGATTCAAAGGAAGGGCCTGTCAGCTGCGCGTATACGCCCTCCTTGAGGTCAACGTCAAGCTCCTCTCCCGCCTCGCGGATGATCTCCTGCAATCTCTTATTATAGACCTCGCTCATATCCGGGAAACGGGTTCCCAGCTCATCGATATTGGGGCCGATCAGGGGATTCGGGGTGAACAGGGAGATATGATCCGTTATCATCATCAGATCCCCGGCCCAGAAGTCCGGATTGATGCCGCCTGAGGCATTGGTGAGGAATAAATATTCCGCGCCCATCAAATACATCAGTCTCGTCGGCAGGACAACATCCGTCACATCGTAACCTTCATAATAATGCACCCGCCCCTGCATGCAGACGACCGGCACGTCCGTTACATAGCCGAAAACAAACTGGCCTTTATGACCCGGCACCGTCGAGATCGGAAAGCCGTTGATCTCCTGATAGGGGATCGTTGCTTCTACCTTGATCGAGGTATCCGCGTAATCCCCGAGGCCCGAGCCGAGCACAAGCGCCACGCGGGGCTTAAACGGGATCCTGCTCTTAATACTTTCGTAGCATTTCTGCAGCTTCGCATATGCATCGTTCATGTCTTGCCCTCCTAAATATTATTACCGAATCATTTCCTCTCTGCGCCGGCTTGCTCTGCAAGACGTGCGCTTAGGCATGAACCTGTTCATGCCGATTCGGTCAGGTCCCCTGACCGAATCAATTCCTCATTAAAGCAATACATAAATACACGTCATTATCATACCATGGAAACGGTCTGTATGACAAGAAAAACAATTTGTAAAAATTTGAACTCTTCCCTTTTGCATAAATCATAGTTATACTGTTACACGATGCACTTAGGAACTGTCAAATAATAACTTGTGCACCTTTGTGACAGTTCCTGACAACAGTGCGGAAAACTGAGAAGGTAAAAGGAGATTTTTGTCTTGGGTGAGCTGCATGGGGAACGGATCCGGCTGCTGCAGGAAAGACTTGCGGGGGACGGATTTGATTATTATATCGTATGGAACGCGGATCCGTATCTGAACGAATATATTGACGATCATTATAAATACAGGGATTATCTTTCGGGCTTTACCGGCTCAAACGGTACGCTGCTCGTAGGTCGGAAAGAGAGTATCCTCTGGACAGACGGCCGTTATTATATTCAGGCGGAAAAAGAATTAAAGGGCTCCGGCGTCGAACTGTACAAGATGCAGGAAAAGGATGTCCCCTCGTTAACGGAATACCTCGCGGCACACGCAGCGGGCGGCAGAGTCGGCATGGACGGCAGTCTGATCAGCCGGGCGGAATACGAAGAGCTGACGGAGGCCTGTCCGGACACGGTCTTTGATCTTTCCGCGGATTACGCCGGAAAGCTTTGGGAGGGGAGGCCTGCGGAGACCGCCCGGCCGATCCGGCTTTTACCCAAAAGCATCGCCGGAAAGACCGTGGGCGAGAAGCTCAAAGAGGTGATAAAGGGTCTTTGTAAACAGGGCGCGGATATCCTCATGCTCAGTGATATGTCGGATATCATGTGGCTTTTCAATATCCGCGGCGACGATATCCGCTACAGTCCGTTAGCCCGCTCCTATGCGTTTGTTTCGAGGCAGAAAACCCTTTTGTTTGTTGACGGATGCTGCGCCGGCAGCGAGATCTACGCAGCCATGCAGACTTACGGGGTGACAGTAAGGCCGCTTATGGATATCTATTCCGGGATCAATATGCCGAAGGACTGTGTTTTGGCATGCGATAAAAACCGGACAAACGCGAGGCTCTTTGCGCTTCGGGCAAAGGGAAACAGCGTTCTTCCCGTGAACAATCATGACCTGATCCGCAAAGCCGTCAAAAACCGTACGGAGATCAAAAATGCCAGAAAGTTCCATCTGCTTGACGGCGCCGCCATCACGGAATGGATCTTTACGGTCAAGAAGAAGATGGAAGCGGGAGAGAACCTGCGCGAATATGAGGCGGCAAAGCTTGCCGAAAATATAAAGAGCGGCCGGAAGGGCTATTTGGGCGAAAGCTTTGAAACGATCTGCGCGTTTCGCGAAAACGGTGCTATCGTTCACTATAAGCCGGCGGAAAAAGGGTCCAAAAAGCTTGCGCCGGAGGGCTTTCTGCTTCTTGACTGCGGTGCCCAGTATTACGGCGCGACGACGGATATGACGAGAACGATCGCCCTGGGACCTTTGACGGCGGAAATGAAAGAAGATTATACGGCCGTGTTAAAGGGGCATTTACAGCTCATGCGGCTCGTGTTCTTAAAGGGTTCCCACGGAGAGAATCTGGATCTTGCCGCCAGAGAACCGATCTGGGAGAGATTCATTGATTACCGCCACGGTACGGGTCACGGCGTCGGAAGCTTCCTCTGCGTGCATGAGGGCCCGCAGTCCATCCGCTTTCAGATCCGGGAAAACGCTGTCACGCCTGCCTTAGAGGAGGGCATGATCCTGAGCGACGAGCCCGGGATATACCGAAAGGGAAAATACGGGATCCGGATCGAGAACCTGCTGCTTTGCGTACAGAAACGCAAAAACGAATGGGGAACCTTCTTGGGGTTTGAACCGTTAACCTTTATTCCCTACGAGCGGGAGGCGATCCTTAGAGAGCGGCTGACGGCTCCGGAAAAAGAGACGTTAAATCTGTACCACAGGGCGGTCTATGAAGCACTGAAGGAAGAGGTTTCACCGGAAGCCGAAAAGTGGCTTAGGGAGGTCTGTGCGGAAATATAAGGAATAATGTTGCAATTAGGCTGTTTTTCATGTATAATACTTCCGGTTTCTAATCGGGCACATAAATTTTCATCAAAAGAGAGGTAGAGAATATGGCACTTGATTTAACAAAGTACGGCATTACCGGCGTTAAGGAGATCTGTTACAATCCTTCCTATGAGCAGCTGTTCAAGGATGAAATGGATCCTTCCTTAAGCGGATTTGACAAGGGTCAGCTCACAGAGCTGGACGCAGTGAACGTTATGACCGGCATCTATACCGGACGTTCCCCTAAGGACAAATTCATCGTTATGGATGATGTTTCCAGGGATACGGTCTGGTGGACGAGCGACGAGTATCCCAATGATAACAAGCCTGCTTCACAGGAAGCCTGGGATGCCTGCAAGAAGCTTGCGATGGATGAGCTCTCCAATAAGAAATTATATGTTGTCGACTGCTTCTGCGGTGCAAATAAGGATACCCGCCTTGCGGTTCGTTTCATTATGGAAGTAGCATGGCAGGCGCACTTCATCAAGAATATGTTCATCGTTCCGACGGATGAGGAATTAAAGACCTTTGAGCCGGATTTCATTTCCTACAATGCTTCCAAGGCAAAATGCGAAAACTATAAAGAGTTAGGCCTTCATTCCGAGACCGTGGCCATGTTCAATGTTTCCAGCAAGGAACAGGTTATCTTAAACACCTGGTACGGCGGCGAGATGAAGAAGGGTCTGTTCTCCATGCAGAACTACTTCCTGCCGTTAAAGGGCATCGCTTCCATGCACTGCTCGGCCAATACCGATATGGAAGGCAAGCATACCGCGATCTTCTTCGGCCTTTCCGGAACGGGTAAGACGACCCTTTCCACGGATCCGAAGAGACTGCTGATCGGTGATGACGAGCACGGCTGGGACGACAACGGCGTCTTCAACTTAGAGGGCGGCTGCTATGCAAAGGTTATCAATCTGGACAAGGATTCCGAGCCCGATATCTATAACGCGATCAAGAGAAATGCTCTTCTTGAGAACGTAACCGTTGACAAGGACGGCAAGATCGATTTCTCCGACAAGAGCGTGACCGAGAATACGAGAGTTTCCTATCCGATCGACCATATCGAGAAGATCGCAAAGAACGTGAATAAGATCTCCTCCGGCCCGGCCGCTGAGAACGTGATCTTCCTTTCCGCTGACGCTTTCGGCGTACTGCCGCCGGTTTCGATCCTCGATCCCGAGCAGACGCAGTATTATTTCCTGTCCGGTTTCACGGCAAAGCTTGCCGGTACCGAGCGCGGCATTACCGAGCCTACGCCGACCTTCTCGGCATGCTTCGGCCAGGCGTTCCTCGAGCTGCATCCGACCAAGTACGGCGAGGAGCTCGTTAAGAGAATGAAGCAGAGCGGCGCGAAGGCGTATCTCGTAAATACCGGCTGGAACGGAACCGGTAAGAGAATCACCATCAAGGATACCAGAGGTATCATCGACGCGATCTTAAACGGCGATATCAAGAACGCGCCGACAAAGAAGATCCCTTACTTCAACCTTGAGGTTCCGACGGAGCTTCCGGGTGTGGATTCCGGTATTCTGGATCCGAGAGATACCTACAAGGATGCTTCCGAGTGGGAAGAGAAGGCAAAGGATCTGGCCGGCCGCTTCATCAAGAACTTCAAGAAGTATGAAGGCAATGAGCACGGCAAGGCACTGGTTTCCGCAGGCCCTCAGCTGTAAATCATAATTCAGGATCAAAAAGGACCGGGCAGTTTCAGCTGCCCGGTTTTTTTCGGCCCTGCGCCGACTTGCTTGCAAGTCGTGCGCTTCGGCACGAACTTGTTCGTGCCGAAGCGGTCAGGTTCCCTGACCGAATCAATTCCTCGTAAAAATACTTGCGTTTCCGCCAATTATATCATATAATTACGTTAACCTGAGATGTCCGATAACTCTTGATATTTTGAACCTACATTACTTTAAACGGGATTCCTACATTGTCATGCGGATGTCAAGCCTCGTTTTTCAGTGGACGGCAGAAGTCTGATTGCGGTTACCCACCTAGCATTTGCTAGGAGTCAAAATTCAAGAACCGGCATTTCGGGCAAGCTGCGAGGCCGCAGCGATACCGCATCAGGCGGTTGTTGAAAGAGAGAAGCGTCCGTTTCTCTCTTTTTCTCTGTATGCGCGACGAGACCGGAAATGAAATTAAAAAAGCTCTTTTTCGGAATTTATAAGATCGGCAAAACCTTTGCGACAAGGATGCGGGCGAATCATGTGGACGTTTACGCGGCTTCGGCGGCGTTTTATATGTTCATCTGCGCGGTTCCCTTTGTTCTTACGCTGTTTTCGATCGTTCCCTTCATGCCGCTTACGGAAAGCGATGTGACAGAAGCGGTGATGCATATTCTGCCGGAGCCCTTTTATGATTTTGCCCTTTTACTGATCAGTGAGACCTATAACCGGCATATCACGATCCTTTCCGTGTCCGCGGTAGCTGCCGTATGGTCCGCGGCCAGAGGCTTAATGTCCATCCGGCGTGGTTTTGATGAGATCTTTCATATACTCGAGCCCTATAATTACGTTCTGATCCGCTTAAAATCCATGCTCTATACGTTCTTAATGATCATTATCATGAGCGTGGAGATCATGTTCGGTGCTTTCGGCCAGAGCATGTTCGGCTTTATCGAGCGGTATTTCCCAAACTGGGGCTTTTCGGACGCGCTGGTGCAGCTGTATACCAATATAGCCTTTATCGTGGGGGCCTTTATCATGGTCATGCTGCTTTACTGCTTTCTGCCGCATAAGAAGCAGAAGTTCAGGGCAGAGCTGCCGGGCGCAGTTGTCGCGACCGTCGGCTGGGTAGGTTTTTCAAAGCTGTTTTCGCTGTTTCTTTCGTTCTATACGGACAGCTTTTCGATGTACGGTTCCCTGGCCACGATCGTTATCCTGCTGCTCTGGATCTATGCGATGATGTACATCATGTTCATCGGCGCGCAGATCAACAGTGAGATCGCCGACATTTTATATATCCACAGATTCAGCAGTTCCCGCGCCGCGCGAAAAAAGCGGGAGAAAAAGCAGGCAGAGACGGAAGATCTGCCGGCAGAAGCAGGCGGGGCCCCGGAAGAAGCGGAAACGGAGAAACGTTCCGCAAAAGAAGAGGAGCATCGGATGATCGAAAAGATCATTACCATGGACGATATTAAACAGCATATACATAATCAATAAAAGCGGATCGGCGCGGTAAAGAAATTGCCGCGAGGGAACAGACCGTCGTAAGAAAGGAGATTTTACGAAATGAAAGAAATGATCAAGAAGCAGAAGGAGCTGTTTTATCAAAAGCTCAGGGAGGTTAACGATATAAATTCCCTGGAAGCTCTGCGCCTTGACTTCCTGAGCAAAAAAGGACAGATATCCGCACTGATGAAGGAACTGTCCAAGATCCCGAATGAAAAGAAAAAGGAATACGGCCAGATGATCAATAGCTTCAAGCAGGAGCTGAGCGATCAGTTTGAGGGACGTAAGGAAGAGATCCTGAATCTTCAGGAAAAGCTGATGATCGAAAATACGGAAAGCTATGACGAATCCCTGCCGACCAAAAACCCCTGCGGTTCCTATCATCCGATCACGCTGGTGCAGCGTGAGCTTGAGGATATCTTTGAGTCTATGGGCTTTGATGTGGAGGATTATAATGAGATCGTAGACGACTATCACTGCTTTGAAGCCCTCAACATCCCCCGGTTTCATCCGGCCAGGGATATGCAGGATACCTATTATCTGACGACGCCGAACCAGCTTTTAAAGAGCCATACCTCGGCGGCACAGAACGCGATCCTGAGAAAATACGGGCCGGCGTTAAAGGAGAGCGGACGCCCGATCCGCGCGGTCTTCCCGGGACGATGCTTTCGAAACGAGGCGATCGACGCGAGCCACGAGAATACTTTCTTCCAGATGGAAGGGATCATGGTGGATAAGGATATTTCGATATCCAATCTGATCTTTTTTATGAAGACGATGCTGTCGGAGGTTTTCGGACGTGAGGTAACGGTAAGGCTGCGTCCCGGCTTTTTCCCCTTCGTAGAACCGGGTTTTGAGCTCGATATCAAATGCCTGATCTGCGGCGGCGAGGGCTGTTCCTCCTGTAAGAATTCCGGATGGCTGGAGCTCTGCCCCTGCGGGATGATCCATCCCAATGTGTTAAAGCACGGCGGGATCAATTCGGAAGAGGATCCCTTCGAATATACCGGCTTTGCCTTCGGGCTCGGCCTGACAAGGCTTGCGATGATGAAATACGGTGTCCGGGATATCCGGGCGTTTAACAGCGGCGATCTGGGAACGTTAAGCCAGTTTGTGAGCCGGTAAAATAGAAGCGCGATCTGCAGAGCAAGTCGGCGCAGTAAAGAAGACTTTCAGGAGGAATGAAATGTATATATCAATTAATTGGATTCGTGATTTTGTCGATCTGTCAGGGGAGGATATCGAAAAGCTGATCCAGCGTTTTACGCTCTCCACGGCCGAGGTGGAGGGGATTGAATACAAGGGAAAGGATGTGGAGAACGTTGTCGTCGGAGAGATCCTGACCTGTGAAGCGCATCCCGATTCCGACCATCTGCATCTTTTGACGGTGGACGGCGGAAATGAGGTTTATAAGGTCGTCTGCGGCGCGCCAAACGCGAGAGCCGGCATCAAAACGGCCTTCGCAAAGCCGGGCGCCCGAGTAGGGAAACTGGTGATCAAGCCGACGGTGCTCAGAGGGCAGGAAAGCAACGGCATGTGCTGCTCGGGAAAGGAGCTTGGGATCTCCGACGATCATTCCGGGATCCTTGAGCTTGATGAAAGCCTTATAAACGGGACGGATCTGAAGACGCTGTTCCCCATCGAGGATATCATCTTTGAGGTGGACAATAAATCCTTAACGAACCGTCCGGATCTCTGGGGCCATTACGGCATCGCGAGAGAATTCGCCGCCTTGACGAAGAAGCCGTTAAAGCCGCTTCCGATCATGGAGGATCCTTACGATGGACCGGAGCGGGTACCGGTAGAGATCAAAAACGATACCCTTGCCTATCGCTATACCAGTCTTCGGGTAGAAAACATCAAAAAGCATGAAAGCCCGATGGAGATGCAGATCAGGCTCTTTTACTGCGGCACGAGGGCGATCAACCTTTTGGCCGACCTGACGAACTACCTGATGTTGGAGCTCGGGCAGCCGACCCATGCCTTTGACGGAAATAAGATCACAAAAATTATCGTGGATACGCCGAAGGAAAGCTTTACCTTCCAGACGCTTGACGGAAACGATCGGGAGATCACGCCCGATACGCTGATGATCTATGACAATGATACGCCGGTGGCGATCGCCGGTATCATGGGCGGTCTTGACAGTGAGATCGTGGAGGATACCGATTCCGTGGTCCTTGAGAGCGCAAACTTCGAAGCTGTCTGTATCCGGAAATCCGCGACGCGCCTGGGTCTTCGGACCGACGCTTCCGCGCGCTATGAAAAGACCCTGGATCCCGAGCTGACCATGCTTGCGGCCAAGCGTTTTATCAAGCTGATCAGTGATATCGATCCGGACTGCCGCTTCGTTACGGGCATCACGGACGTTTACCCGACGCATTACCCGGCGCTTACCGTGGAGATCGACAAGGCCTTTGTGGACCGCTATACGGGCATCGATATTTCCCCGGACCGCATTGAGGAAACCCTTAATGCTCTGGGTTTTGCGCCCGAAAGAAACGAGGAGAGCTTTATCTGTCATGTCCCTTCCTACCGCGCGACGAAGGATGTCAGCATGAAGGCGGATATCGTCGAAGAGATCACACGTATCTTCGGCTATGACAATTTCGAGATCAAAACGACCAGATCGCCTCTGATCCCTGCGAAGACCACCCGCAGACGCTATGAGGAGAACCAGATCAAGGATCTCCTGGTCAAAACCTATGCGATGCACGAAGTGCATACCAGGATCTGGTGCGATCCCGATGAGCTTCGCAATATCGGCCTGACGCCGGAAGACAATGTGCGGCTGCTTGGCAGCTCCGATGAACAGGATACGGGCATCCTGCGCACAACGTTAATGGAAAGCTTTCTGCCCCTTATCTATAATAACCGGAATTATCAGCCGGACTTCGGCGTTTTTGAGATCGGAAGAGCTGTTCACGGCTTAAATGCCGAAGGCACCGCGGATGAAAGGCGGATGCTTGGCATCGCACTCTACAGCAAGACAAAAAATGAAAAAACACTTTACATTGAAGCGGTGGGCCTGATCAACGCGATCGCCGATGAACTGAAGCATGAAAAGGTCTCCTATCAGAAGACAGAGCCGGTTCATGTCTGGCAGCATCCGAAGAATACGGTCCGCGTGAGCATCGGCAAAACGGAGATCGGTATGCTCAATACCGTCCATCCGAAAACGCTTTCCAAAATCTCGAAAAACGGCGTTATCGTCTGCATCGAGATCGATATGGACAAACTGCTTTCCGTCGAACCGGTTGCCTTTGCCTTTGATGAGCCGTCCCGCTTCCCGGCGGTGGAATATGACCTGTCCCTTCTGTTAAAGGACGGCGTTCGTTTCGAGGATATCGAGAAATGCTGGCAGGCGCTTGAGATCAAGGCCTTAAAGAATGTCAGCGTCGTGGATATTTATGACGCGGAGCTTGTTAAGAGCGTAACGCTGCGCTTTGTGTTCTGCCTTGATGACAGGACCCTGACCGGTGAGGAAGTGCAGGAGCATATCGACGCGATCCTTGAAAAGCTTTCCGGCATCGGCGTAAAGCTGAAGGCTTAAACGATGGCGGAAGCAACAGGACTTAACAGGGCGGATTACCGCTTTGAGCTGCCAAAGGAGCTGATCGCGCAGGATCCGCTGCCTGACAGAAGTGCCAGCAGGCTTTTAGTGCTTGACAGGCGTGATAACAGTATCACCCACCGTCATTTTACGGATATAAAAGAGTACCTTTCCCCGGGCGATCTTCTTGTGCTGAACGATACGAAGGTGATCCCCGCAAGGCTTTTGGGGCAAAAAGAGGATACGGGGGCTCTCGTTGAGATATTTCTGTTAAAGCGAAAGGACTTAAACTGTTGGGAAACGCTTGTGAGGCCGGGAAAGAAATGCCGCCCGGGGGCAAGGATCATCTTCGGAGACGGAAGCCTTAAGGCAGAGATCCTTTCGGTTCTTGAAGACGGCAACCGGCTCGTGCGTTTTTCCTATGAGGGCGTTTTTGAGGCATTGTTAGACAGGCTCGGTGAGATGCCGCTGCCGCCGTATATCACCCATAAGCTGCAGGATAAAAACCGTTATCAGACGGTTTACGCAAAAACGGAAGGCTCCTGTGCCGCGCCGACGGCCGGCCTGCACTTTACGAAGGAGCTGCTTGATGAGATCCGCACGATGGGCGTACAGACGGCCTTCGTGACACTGCATGTGGGCCTCGGTACCTTTCGTCCGGTCAAATGCGATAATATTCTGGAGCATCAGATGCATACCGAGCATTATATCGTAACGGAGGATGTGGCGGCTCAGATCGATCAGACGAAGAAGAATGGAAAGAGGGTCATCTGCGTCGGCACAACGAGCTGCCGGACGCTTGAGAGCGCGGCTTCTTCGGACGGCAGGATAAACGCCCTGGAGGGGGATACGGATATCTTTATCTACCCCGGCTACCGCTTTAAGGTCATGGACGGGCTGATCACGAATTTCCACCTGCCGGAATCAACGCTCCTTATGTTAGTTTCCGCCTTTGCCGGCAGAGAAACGATATTAAAGGCTTATGAGGAGGCCGTCAGGCAGCGGTACCGATTCTTTTCCTTCGGAGATGCCATGCTGATAGTATGACACTTGTTTTCAGAAACGTTATATGCTATATAATAGGGGGGGAGGGTGAGAAATGGAAGAAAAGAGGCGCGCCAAACGGCTGATCCTGAATGCGCATGTTATTATAAAACGCCTCGACAGCAATCGTAACGACAGGATTCCGGTAGATGTTGTGGATCTTTCCAAAACCGGGATCGGATTTAAATGTGCCCAGAATCTTGAACTGCATTCCATGTACGAAGCGGAGATCGTGCTCTGGACGAAGGAGACGATCAACTGCTTTATCAACATCGAACGGTCGACGCCGGACGGAAACGAGATGCATTACGGTGCTTCTTTCATCGGCATGACCGAACACGATGCGTGCAAGATTGATATATACAGTATGTTTCACGAAAATGATGCCTGATATAAAGGAAAGGATACTATGGCTGGCAGCGGAGAAGAAACCGTAAAAACGGATCATAATGATCAGCCGCCGGTCGTTATGCTGATCTTAAACGGAAAAGGAATTCCGGCGGATAAAGATAACAGTGTGTTTTCCATAGCAGAAACGCCTGTTATGGATGAGCTGAAAAAAAGCTGCCCTCTGGTCAAGGGCCTTTCGAGCGGTATGGCTGTCGGGCTTCCCGGCGGACAGGCCGGTAATTCGGAGGTCGGTCACTTAAATCTGGGGGCCGGCCGTATTGTTTATCAGGAGCTGACGAAGATCTCCAAGGAGATCCAGCATGAGGTTTTTTTCGAAAATCCGACATTGCTTGCCACCGTCGGCCACTGCCTGGAAAAGGATTCGTGCCTGCATATTATGGGGCTCGTGTCGGACGGCGGGGTGCATTCCCATATCAGTCATCTTTACGCTCTCCTTGAGCTTGCCAAGCGCCATCATCTCGTAAAGGTCTACGTCCACTGCTTCCTAGACGGCTGCGATACGGAACCGTGCGCGGCGTTATATTATATGGACAAGCTCCAGAGCAAGATGCGGGAGCTTGGGGTCGGTGAGATCGCGACCTGTATGGGACGTTCCTACGCCATGGACCGCAGCGGAAAATATGAACGCATCAAGCTTTCCTATTTCGCGATGGTCCGGGGAGAGGGCAATAAGGCCGCAAACCCCGAGGAGGCGATCCGCGCTGCCTACGCCAGGGGAGAAACGGATGAATTTCTTGTACCGACCGTTATCGTAAACGGCGGTGTGCCGGTCGGTACCATCAATGACGACGACGCGGTGATCTTTTTCAATTACCGGGGAGACCGCGCAAAGGAGCTGACGAGAGCCTTCTGTGACGAGGAATTCAAGCTTTTCAAGCGTGAGATCCGTCCGGACGTTTTCTTTGTGAATCTGGTGGAATGCGATCCGGATATCGGCAATAAGCATGCGGCGTTTTATCCCGCGTATATAGAGAATAATCTGGTGGCCTGGCTTTCTCAGAGTCAGATCCGTACCGCGCTGATCACCGAGTCGGAGGGTGCTTCGCTATTAACCTTTTCCTTCCTCGGAAACAGCTTTGAGCCTTTTGAAAACGCGGACGTCACGATTGTTCCGTCAGCTAAGGTGCAGTCCTATGATCTGAAGCCGGAGATGAGCACGGAAGAGGTGGCGGGCAAAGCGGTCGAGGCGATCGAATCCGGCAGATATTCGTTTGTGGTGCTGAATTTTGTCAATATGGACATCATGGGTCATATCGCGAAGGAGGAGCCGTTAAAAAAGGCGGTGGAAGCGGCTGACCGGGGGATCGGAAAGGTGCTTTCGGCGGTCCGCAAAACAGGCGGCATCATGTTTATCTGCGCCGATCACGGCAATGCCGAGCGGATCCGGTCCGACAATGATAACGTGCCCTGCAAGGCCAATACGAATAATCCGGTGCCCTTTATGTTAGTGAATGCAAACAGTGCCGTAAAATTAAGGCCGGGCGGATGCCTCGCCGATGTGGCGCCGACGATCCTGCATATCATGGGGGTGCCAAAACCCAAGGAGATGACCGGCCGTTCGCTGATCCAGTGGACGGAAGAATCATAAAATAACCGCGCAGCGGTTCTTTCAAAATCAAAATGAAGGAGGAAATTACTAATGATGAAGCTTGTGCTTGTCAGACATGGAGAAAGCGAGTGGAATAAGCTGAATTTATTCACCGGCTGGCATGATGTGGATCTGAGCGAAAAGGGTCATGAGGAAGCAAAGCAGGGCGGAAAGATTTTAAAGGAGGAGGGATATGACTTTGACGTGGCATATACCTCTTATCTGAAGAGAGCGATCCATACCCTGAACCATATCCTGGACGAGATGGACCGCAACTGGATCCCCGTGAATAAGGCCTGGCAGTTGAATGAGCGCCACTACGGGGCTCTGCAGGGATTAAACAAATCGGAGACCGCCGAAAAGTACGGCGAGGATCAGGTAAAGATCTGGAGACGTTCCTTTGACGTGAAGCCTCCCGCACTGGAGCCTGACAGCCCGGAGGCGCCGCAGAATCAGGAAATGTTCCGGAATGTGGACAAGAGCGTGCTGCCGCTGCATGAGAGCCTGGAGACTACCATCGAGCGTGCCGTTCCTTTCTTTAACGACGTGATCAAAAAGGATATGCAGGCCGGCAAGCGTGTCATCATCGCTGCTCACGGCAATTCCCTGAGAGCGCTTGTGAAGTATTTTGACAATATCTCCGACGAGGATATCATCGGCGTCAATATTCCGACAGGCGTGCCTCTTGTTTACGAGTTTGACGATAATTTCAAGGCGATCAACCATTATTACCTGGGCGACCAGGAGGCCCTCAAGGCAAAAATGGAAGCCGTCGCGAACCAGGGCAAGGCAAAATAACACAGGAAATAAATTAAATGATTGAATTATCCCCGGCGATTTAGTAAAATGATAAAAGAGTGCTGGGGATTTTTCTTTTCCCGCGCTAAGAGAAGGCAATTAAATATTTTTATGGAGGTTTTGTATCATTATGAATGTTTACACCGGTGACAAGATCAGAAACGTAGCTATTATGGGCCATGGCGGAGCAGGCAAGACAACGCTTGTTGAGGCGTGCGCTTTTCTTTCCGGCGTTACGACGAGAATGGGGAAGGTCAGTGACGGCAATACGATTTCCGATTATGACAAAGAGGAGCAGAAGCGTCAGTTTTCCATAGGCACCAGTGTTGTTCCCATCGAATGGAACGGCACCAAGATCAATTTTCTGGATACGCCGGGTTATTTTGATTTTGTCGGCGAAGTCGAAGAGGCCGCGGGCGCTGCCGCAGGGGCGGTCATCGTGATCTCCGGCAAGGCCGGCCTTGAGGTGGGTGCCGAGAAGGCATGGGAGCTCTGTGAAAAGAACAAGCTTGCGCGCATCATCTACGTCAGCGATATGGACGTGGAGAACGCCGATTACAATAAGGTGGTCGACGAGCTTTCCGCGAAATACGGCAACCGTATTTCCGCGTTTATGCGGCCGTTAAAGGAAGGGGAAAAGATCGTCGGCTTTGCCAGTCTGATCAGCGAAAAAGGTCATAAATGGGCCGCAAACGGCAAGCTTGAGGATATGAATATCCCGGATGATGTGAAAGCCGAGCTTGAGACGAGCCGCAAGGCTTTGATGGAAACGGTGGCCGAGACTTCGGAAGAGCTGATGGATAAATTCCTTGAGCAGGACGAAACGCTTTCGGAAGAGGATCTGAAGGCCGGCGTGAAGGTCGGTATCAATGACGGTTCCCTCGTACCCGTGATCTTCGGCTCGAGCATCAACTGCCACGGCGTACCGACGCTGCTTGACGATGTGATCAAGTATTTCATGAGCCCGGATACGCGCAAGATCTCCGGAACGAATACGAAGACGAACGAGACCTTTGACGCGGATTATGATATTTCAAAGCCCAAGACAGCCTATGTCTGGAAGACCATCGTCGATCCCTTCATCGGTAAGTATTCGATGATCAAGGTCTGCTCCGGCGTTCTGAAATCAGACGATACGCTCTATAATACCAATAAAGAGACAGAAGAACGTATTTCTAAGCTCTATATCATGCGCGGCAACAAGCCGATCGAAGTACCGGAGCTGCATGCCGGCGATATCGGCGCGGTTCAGAAGCTCTCCGTTACGGCGACGGGCGATACGCTCGCGACCAAGGCTGCTCCGATCCAGTATGAGGCGACGCCGCTCAGCAAGCCGTATACCTATATGCGCTACAACGCAAAGAACAAGGGCGATATCGATAAGGTATCCAGTGCTCTGCAGAAGATGATGCAGGAGGATCATACCTTAAAGACCGTGAATGATGCCGAGAACCGTCAGACGCTGCTTTACGGCATGGGCGACCAGCATCTCGAGATCGTACAGAGCAAGCTGCTTTCGGTATATAAATGCGACGTGGATCTGATCCAGCCGAAAGTTGCTTATCGTGAAACGATCCGCAAGAATTCCGATGTGGATTCCAAGTATAAGAAGCAGTCCGGCGGCCACGGGCAGTACGGCCACGTCAAGATGAGATTCGAACCTTTGACTGAAGACGCGGAGAGGCCCTTCGTATTCGATCAGGAGGTCGTGGGCGGTTCAGTACCGAAGAACTACTTCCCGGCCGTGGAAAAGGGTCTGGCCGAATCCGTTCAGAAGGGACCTTTGGCCGCATATCCGGTAGTCGGTATCCACGCAATCCTGTATGATGGATCCTATCATCCGGTTGATTCCTCCGAGCAGGCCTTCAAGACCGCAACGATCCAGGCCTTCAAGAAGGGTATCCTGGAAGCGTCTCCGGTACTGCTTGAGCCCATCGCTTCCCTGAAGGTAACAGTTCCCGATGACTATACGGGCGACGTTATGGGCGATCTGAACAAGAGACGGGGCAGAGTGCTCGGCATGAATCCGGCATCTCCCGGAAAGACCGTGATCGAAGCGGAGATCCCGATGACCGGACTTTACGGCTATTGTACGATCCTTCGTTCCATGACCGGCGGCCGGGGTGAATACGCTTACGAGTTTGTCCGCTATGAGCAGGCGCCTTCGGACGTTCAGGAGAAGGAGGTTGCGGCAAGAGCCAGCAAGCTGAACGACGATTCGGCGGACGACTGATTTCTGAAATAATTCTATACGGGATATCATTGGCGCATCGAGCTTCGGTGCGCCTTTTACAAGGAGGACACACCATTGGAAGCTTATAATCATCGCGCGGTTGAAAAAAAATGGCAGGAATATTGGGACGAGCATAAAACGTTTCATACCGAAAACGACTTTACAAAGCCGAAATATTACGCTCTGGTAGAATTTCCCTATCCTTCGGGGCAGGGACTGCACGTAGGGCATCCGAGACCCTATACGGCGCTTGATATCGTTGCCAGAAAGAGAAGGCTGCAGGGTTATAATGTGCTGTATCCGATGGGATGGGATGCCTTCGGCCTTCCAACCGAAAACTATGCCATCGCAAACCACATTCATCCGAAGCAGGTCACCGAAAACAATGTCAGACGTTTTAAGGGACAGTTAAAAGCGCTTGGCTATTCCTTCGACTGGGACAGAGAGGTCAATACGACGGATCCGAATTATTATCACTGGACCCAGTGGATCTTCTTAAAGCTTTTTAACAAAGGACTGGCCTATAAAGCGGAAATGCCGATCAACTGGTGCACCTCCTGCAAAGTGGGACTGGCCAACGAGGAGGTCGTAAACGGCGTCTGCGAGCGCTGCGGCGCGCCCGTGATCCGCAAGGCCCAGAGCCAGTGGATGTTAAAGATCACCGATTACGCGGATAAGCTGTTGGAAGGCCTTGACGACGTCGACTATATCGAGCGCGTGAAGGTTTCACAGCGCAACTGGATCGGCAAGTCAAAGGGCGCGGAGGTCGATTTCCGCCTGACCGGCAAGGAGGATAAGCTCCGGGTTTATACGACAAGGCCGGATACGCTCTTTGGCGCGACCTATATGGTCATGAGTCCCGAGCATCCCTATATCGAGAAATATAAGGACTGCATCGAAAACTACGACGAGCTCATGGCATACCGGGAGAAGGCTTCCCAGAAATCCGATTTTGAGCGGACGGAGCTTGCGAAGGAAAAGACCGGTGTGGCGATCCGCGGCCTTACCGCGACGAATCCCGTGAATAATAAGGAAATCCCGATCTGGATCTCCGATTATGTCCTGATGAGCTACGGGACGGGCGCGATCATGGCCGTACCCGCGCATGATGAGAGAGACTGGGAGTTTGCGAAGAAATTTGATCTGCCCATCATCGAAGTAGTGGCGGGAAGCGATGTGCCTGTGACGGAAAAGGTCTATACCGATGTGGAGACGGGCACGCTCGTCAATTCCGATTTTCTGAACGGCCTTTCGGTGGCGGATGCTAAAGTGAAGATTACCGAATTTCTGACCGAGAAAGGGATCGGAAATGCCAAAACGAATTTCAAGCTCAGGGACTGGGTCTTCTCCAGGCAGCGTTACTGGGGCGAGCCGATCCCGATCATCCATTGCGACAAATGCGGCTTTGTTCCTTTAAAGGAAGAGGATCTGCCTCTTGTCCTGCCCGAAGTGGAGAGCTATATGCCCACCGATACCGGGGAGTCGCCGCTGGCCGCCATGACGGACTGGGTGAATGTCAAGTGCCCCTGCTGTAACGGCGACGCAAAGCGTGAGACAGATACGATGCCGCAGTGGGCCGGTTCCTCCTGGTATTTCCTCCGCTATACGGATCCGGATAACGAGAAGGAGCTTGCGAGTAAGGAGGCGTTAAAATACTGGATGCCGGTTGACTGGTACAACGGGGGAATGGAGCATACGACACTTCACCTCTTGTATTCCCGTTTCTGGCACCGTTTCCTCTATGATGAGGGCGTTGTGCCCTGCCCGGAGCCCTATGCGAAACGGACGAGCCACGGCATGATCCTTGGCTCCAACGGGGAGAAAATGTCAAAATCCCGGGGCAATGTGGTTAATCCGGACGATATCGTGCTTGAGTACGGCGCGGATACGCTCAGGACCTATGAGATGTTCATCGGTGCCTTTGACCTTTCGGCTTCCTGGAGCGATGAAGGCGTAAGAGGCTGCCGCAGGTTCTTAGAGAGAGTTTGGAAGCTTCAGGATATCTTGACGGACGGAGACGCCTATTCGCCGGATATGAATACGAAGATGCACCAGACCATCAAGAAGGTGGACAATGACTATGAGTCGTTAAAATATAATACGGCAATCGCCGCCCTGATGAGCCTTTTGAATGACTTTACGAAGAAGGGCGCGATCAATCACGCGGAATACAAAACCTTCCTGATCCTCTTAAATCCCACCGCGCCGCATATCACGGAGGAGCTCTGGCAGCTCTGCGGCTTTGGGGGAACGATCACCGATCAGAAATGGTGCGAATATGATGAGGAAGCGACCAAAGAGGATACGGTGGAGATCGGCGTGCAGGTAAGCGGAAAGCTGCGGGGCACGATCATGATCGGCGTGAACGAGGACAAGGACAGCGTGATCGGGAAGGCTAAGGAGCTTGAGACCGTAAAGGCGGTTCTTTCGGACAAGACGATCGTAAAGGAGATCTACGTGCCCGGCCGGATCGTGAATATTGTGGCAAAGTAGGGGATGCTTTATGACGATCAGGGAAATGTATGAGGCGACAGGCGCTGATTATGATGACGTTCTGGCGAGGCTCATGGGAAAAGAAGAGCTTGTCAAAAGACTTGTCCTGAAATACGACAAGGATCCGAATTATGATAAGCTGAAAAACGCCATCAGCATCAATTCCTATCAGGATGCGTTCGAAGCGGCCCATACCATAAAGGGGCTTGCGGCCAATCTGGGCTTTGCGAGGCTCTATACGGCTTCCGCGGCCCTGACGGAGAAGCTTCGGGCACAGGCTTACGAGGATCTGGCGCCTCTTTTTGAGGACGTCTGCAGAGCCCAGGAGGAACTGCTTGAAAAGATCGAAGCAGTGGATGATTAATTTTATAGGCCTGATTCCGGGGTGAATTAAATGGAAAGCGTTGAGAAAGAAGCTGACCGCGAGGTCAACAGGGAAGACAACCAAAATACCGGCAGAAAAGACAACCGGGATGCCGGCAGCGATCGCAAGAAGATCCTGATCACGGATGACAGCGAGCTGAACAGGACGATCCTGATCAATATTCTGGGAGATGACTACGATGTCGTAGAAGCCACGAACGGGGAGGAAGCCATCGCGATCTTAAAGGATCAGGGCGATACGATCGATCTGCTCTTACTTGATTATGTGATGCCCAAAATGGACGGTTTTCAAGTCCTGAACGAGATGAGCCGCTTCCGGTGGAAGGTCGATATTCCAGTCATCATCATCTCCGCCGAGAACGATCAGAGCTTTATTGTAAAGGCTTACGAGCTGGGGGCATCGGATTATATCACGCGTCCTTTCAATTCCATTTTGGTCCGCCACCGGGTGGAGAGCATCATGCGGCTGCATCTCAATGAGAAGAAAATGGTGGATCTCGCCGTTTCCCAGATCACCGAGAAGCACCAGAACAACAGCATGATGGTGCATATCTTAAGCGGCATCGTTGAGTTTAGAAACGGAGAGAGCGGCCGGCATATCCTGAACGTGCAGACGATCACCGAAATGCTCGTGCGGGAGTTTATGCGTATTTCGGATCAGTACCGGTTTTCAGAGGAAGAGATCGTTATGATCCCTACGGCAGCGGCGTTGCATGATATCGGCAAGATCTCTATTCCCTCCAGTATCCTGAATAAACCGGGGGCCCTGACCCACGCGGAATTCACGGTGATGAAGGCCCATACGACGGAGGGCTATACGATGCTACGGTCCATCAAGACCTATCGGGACAAACCGCTTATACAGATGGCAAGCGGTGTCTGCCGCTGGCATCACGAGCGCTTTAACGGAAAGGGATATCCGGACGGGCTGGTAGGGGATGATATTCCCATAGCCGCCCAGATCGTTTCCCTGGCAGATGTTTATGACGCGCTATCGAGCGAGCGCTGCTATAAGAAGGCATATTCCCATGAACTGACCATGCGTATGATCCTGAAGGGGGAATGCGGTGTGTTCAATCCGCTTCTGATCGAATGCCTGAAGAATCTGGCAAACGTCATTCCCGAACGCCTCCGGGACGCTTCCCCGGAAAGAGCGTACAAGGAAGATATCCAGCGGATCATTGAAAATACCCTCCGGTCGGAATAATAATATATGGCGGCAAAGAAAGAAAAAAAAGTGAAGCTTTCGGGAAAGGAAAAGCTGAGGCGCATCGTCTCCGTGATCAGCGGCATCATCGGGGCGGGATGCCTCGGCTATTTTGCGTATTACTGCATCATGGCCGCCAATACCACGAAGCAGGCGGATGCGCTCTCAAAGCTCAAGGAGGTCGAACCGCCCGTTATCGTAAAGCCGGCCACGGTAAATCTCGATCTGCTTGAGGATACACCGGATATCCTGGAAGAATATCAGACGCTTTATATCAAGAACAAAAGCCTCGCGGGATGGATCCGCATCCCCGATACGGAGATCGACTATCCTGTGATGCAGACCCGCAATAATGACTATTATCTGGATCATGATTTTGATCAGAACGAGGACAAAAACGGCTCGATCTTTATCGATACGGCGTGCAGTATCTGGCCCCGCAGCCAGAATCTCCTGATCTACGGGCATAATATGAAATCCGGAAAGATGTTCGGGACGCTCGATCAGTATAAGAGCGAGGAATATTACCGGAAGCACCCGCTGATCCAGTTTGATACGATCTACGAAAAAGGCGTCTATCAGATCATGTACGTCTTTTCGGAGGTCGTGCACGAGGCAAATGAAGTTACCTTCAAATATTATCAGTTCATCGATGCCAATTCGGCGGAAGAGTACGATTCCAACATGAACGCGATGGCGGAAATGTCTCTCTACGATACCGGCATTGTCTCTCATTTCGGCGACGACCTGATCACGCTATCCACCTGCGATTATGAGGAAGGCTCCGAACGCTTCGCGGTGGTGGCCAAGCGGGTGCAGTAGGTAAAGTGGCGTTATGCATGTGTTATGTAAACCGTATCCTTCAAAAATGACAATACATCACTAAACATAGGAAGATACTGGAATTACCGTCTGTTTTCCCTTATAATAGAGGCAGAAAACAGGCTGAAGGCGGCATAAGAACTGCCGCGGCCGGAAAACAGGAGGTTACAGATGGCAGTAAATCGATTTGTGTTGAATGGTATTTCTTATCACGGGCACGGTGCGATCGAGGAGATCCCCGGGATCGTGAAGGCAAGAGGCTTTAAAAAAGCTTTCGTGGCGTCTGATCCGGATCTGGTAAAGTTCGGTGTTACCGCAAAGGTTACGGATCTGCTTAAAAAGAACGGGATCGACTTTGAGTTGTATTCCGATATCAAGCCCAACCCGACCATCGAAAACGTGAAGAACGGTGTTGCCGCATACAAGGCATCCGGAGCGGATTTTATGATCACCATCGGCGGCGGATCTTCGATGGATACCGGAAAATGGATCGGTATCATCGTCAACAATCCGGAATTTGAGGATGTGCGTTCCTTAGAGGGCGTTGCGCCCACGAAGCACCGTACGGTCTTTACGATCGCAGTTCCGACCACCGGCGGTACCGGCGCGGAGTCCACGATCAACTATGTGATCACGGATGTGGAGAAGAAACGGAAGTTTGTCTGCGTAGATCCTAATGATATCCCGGACATAGCGGTCGTTGATCCGGATATGATGGCTTCCATGCCCAAGGGACTGACGGCATCCACCGGTATGGACGCGCTGACGCATGCGATCGAGGGTTATACGACGGCGGCGGCCTGGGAACTGTCCGACTGCCTGAACCTTGAGGCAATCCGTTTGATCGCAAAGAACCTGAGAAAGGCTGTGGACAATGATCCGGACGGACGGGAAGGCATGGCGCTTGCGCAGTATGTGACCGCGATGGCGTATTCCAACGTGGGACTTGGCATCGCACATTCCATGGCGCATACCCTGGGAGCGGTCTATGATACGCCGCACGGCGTGGCATGTGCCATGATGCTTCCGATCGTGATGGAATTCAACGCGGAGGAGACGGGCGAAAAGTATAAGGCGATTGCCGAGGCATTTGACATCGATACCACGGGAATGGATCAGGCTGCTTACAGGAAGGCCGCGATTGAAGCTGTCCGTCAGCTTTCCGTGGATGTTGGCATCCCGACAAAGTTAGAGAAGCTGAAGGAAGAGGATCTGGATTTCTTATGCGAATCCGCCGCGGCAGATGCATGCGCCCCCGGTAACCCGAGAAAGGCAAGTTTAGAGCAGTTTAAGGAAATGTTCCGGAAACTGATGTAAACAGGGGCAGGCGGGCTTAACACTATAACGCTCCGCGAGGAATGCTAAAACTTAAAAATGGCCGTATATTACGGCCATTTTTTTGTGAAAGAAATGCCTGAGTGTCAGTGAATCCTTTTCGTAATAAATTATGTAAACCTAATCCTCTTAAAAATGACAAAACCTCTCATATAAATCATCCGAAAAATGACATTCCAAGAATGCAGACCATACTTCCTGTCGTGGATGTCAAAAAGCTTTCAGTTCCGGCAGAATGATGTGATTGTCAGCGGTTCGTTACTGAAAATGCACTATATACAAAATGATCATTCCGAATAATGTGCTGAAACATAAATGTTCGTTCCGAAAAATGTATACATATACATTTCGGCATGTTATAATGCTCTCACAGGCTTGCCAAACACTTTTTTACGATAAAGGATAGTTGACATGAAACGGGATTTATATGAGCAGCTTCTTTCATGGAAAGAGAAACCGGATCGAAAACCGCTTGTTCTGAAAGGGGCAAGACAGGTGGGAAAAACCTGGCTGATCAAAGAGTTCGGTAGAAATGAATTTGAGCAGATGATCGTTTTGAACTGTGATAAGGACGAGAGGATCACTGATATTTTTGATCACGGGTTTCGTACGGAACGTATTGTCAAGGATATAGAAATCATAAGTGGGATTAAAGCCGTACCGGAAAAAACGTTGATCTTTATCGATGAAGTGGGAGAAGTTCCTAAGGCTTTGGCTGCTCTGAAATACTTTTGCGAGGATGCACCGCAGTATCCGGTGATTGTTGCCGGCTCACTCTTTGGTCTGGCGATCCATCAGAACGTTTCTTTCCCGGTGGGCAAGGTGGATGAACTTACGCTTCATCCGTTATCCTTTCCTGAATTTTTGCGGGCAGGATACGGAGAAGAGATATATACCAAACTGAAAGATGATCCACCGGAGGAATTGCATAGCCTTCACACTACCTTTGAAAATGCGCTTCGCGAGTACTATTTTACCGGGGGTATGCCGGAAGTAGTCGACGGTTATTGGAGGAAGCTCGATCTGCAGGATCTTCGCAATATGCAAAAGCGCATTCTGGCCGATTATGCCATGGATATTTCAAAACATGCTGATTCTGCAATCTTAGGCCGGATTCATCAGGTGCTGAATTCTATTCCCGCTCAGCTTGCCAAAAGAAACAAAAAATTCATCTATGGGGATATCCAGAAAGGAGCGCGGGCCAAAGATTTTGAACTGGCAATAGAGTGGCTCCTAGATGCGGGGATCATCCATAAAATCCCTCGCGTCCGCAAGGCTGGTATTCCTTTAAAATTCTATGAGGATTTTTCGGCCTTTAAACTGTTTCTTCTGGATCATGGCCTGATGGGAGCGATGACGAAAGCACCGATCAGTCAGATCATGTTAAAAAAGAACGTTTTTGAGGAATACAGAGGCACCTTCACGGAGCAATATGTACTCGAGCAGATGAAATGCTGCCTGGACAGAGGAATCTTTTTTTATGACAGCGATACGACAAAGCTTGAGCTGGATTTCCTGCTGCAGGGAGAAGAAAAGCTCGTTCCCATAGAGGTGAAAGCAGAAGAGAATCTTCGTTCCAAATCCCTTCGCCAGTTCTATATGGATCATCCGGATTCTGTTCCGATCCGTCTTTCCATGTCCGGCTATCGGAAAGAAGAATGGTTGACAAATATCCCGTTGTATGCGGTTTGCAGGCTTAAAGAAGTCCTTTCCGCATGAAAACCCTTACCAGCGAATTGATGTTTTATTTGAGGAATAGACAGAGCAGACATGATGTGAGGAGCGCATGATATGACGATCTATCTTGAAAACATCACGAAATCCTGCAACGGAACGATCGCCCTGAAGGACTTCAGCCTGTCGGTGGAGGAGGGCCGGATGTATGCTCTGGTGGGCCCTGCGGGAAGCGGAAAGACGACTGCACTGAAGATCTTCATGGGAGATCTGAAACCGGATTCCGGAACCGTAAGCAGGATGGGAGACTATAAATATCCGACTCTTCAAAGTGCCTACGTGTCACAGGAAGGGCATCTGAACCCGAAGAAGAACGCCGTATGGAATGTCAGGAAAGCACACAGAACTGCTTCCAAGGGAAGGGCGATCGAGGAACTAAGCCGTTTTTTATCGGAAGAAGAACAGAAGCAGCCAGTGGGGAATCTGAGCGAAGGAAAAAGACGGATCGTGGAGATCGTAAGAGCCCTGTTTGTGCCCGCGGATTTCATTGTCCTTGACGAGCCGTTTGCCGGAATGAGTGCAGAAGAACGGGAGAAATCCTTCGGATATATTCTGGAAAAAAGAGGGACCAGACCTCTGCTGCTTGCAAGCCGGGAAGAGCTGAATGAGAAGGGATTCCGGGTGATCCATATGCAGGAACACCCGTGACATTTCCCTATTTGTATAACTTTAATTTTGATTTTATTGAAAGAGTGGTGATTCTACGTT
>JAILQQ010000188.1 GCA_024698885.1 Lachnospiraceae bacterium
GATTCTGAAGGGAAAGGGTTATGATTTTCGTCTGAAGATGATCGGGGAAGGGCCTGAGCGGGCAAAAGCGGAGGCGCTATGCCAAAAGCTTGGTCTTTCTGAGATCGTTTCCTTTCACGATTTTCTGCCCCCCGGAGAGGCCAGAGAGCAGATGGCTGACGCGAAGATCTATGTCATGAGCTCAAACTTTTTAGAGGGATGGGGTTCGGTGATCTATGAAGCGCTGAACGCGGGCTGTGCCTGTGTCGTGAGCCATGCGCCGGGAGCGGCGCCGTGGCTTGTCAGGCATCGGGAAACGGGGCTGCTCTATCAGAGCGATTCCTTTGACAGCCTGGTCAGACAGCTGGAAAGACTGCTAAAGGAGCCGGCACTTGTCAGGCAGTATGGGGAAAATGCCTGCCTTCTGATGGAAAAGGAATGGAATGAAAGGACGGCTGCGCAGAACGTCCTGACGCTTTTTGAGGATCTGTCCGCAGGCAGACCCGTGAGCCTTCAGAGCGGGCCCTGCAGCAGGGCAGAGATCCTGAAAAATAACTGGTACAAGGATTCGTAAATGATATGAAAAAGGTCGTTTATCTAATGGAATATCCGCTGGACCTGCCGGGGGGCGGACAGATGTCGACCTGGACTCTTTGTGACGCTCTGGCAGGGGGGGAGCCGTCTTCTTCAAAGCAGGCGGGAGAGACGGAAGAGTTTACCCCGGTCGTGATCTGTCCGAAGCTTTTAAAGAGAACGGAGGACTCCTATTCCTTTGCGGTTCTGACCTATTCCTCTCTTGAAAACAGGGAGGACAGGCGGCTTCCCAGACTTTATAATTTTCTCAAAAGAACCGTACAGTTTGCGAGACTGATCCGGAAAGCAAAGCCGGATATCATCCATGTTTCGATGTCGGAGTCGCTTTTAACCTATGGACTGATCCGGTTTCTGCCGCCCTTTAAGCGGATCCCCTTTATCTATACGGATAGGGGACTCTGCTACGGATACCGTAAACATACCAAGCTTCTGATGCGGCGCATTTTAAAGCATGCGTCCGCCATGGTCTGCACCACTGCCTACAATAAGGGATTATGGGAAAAGGAGGCGCTGTCCGTTCCGCTTTATGTGATCCCCAATACCATCAGTCCTGTTTTTTCGGTCTATGAGCCGGAAAAGCATATGCTGATGCGGGAACGGTACGGTCTGAAGCAGACGGATTTCGTGATCGGCTTTGCGGGAAGGATCTCGGAGGAAAAGGACTGGGACTTCGTACCTGTCCTGGTCAGAGCGCTTAAGGATGCCGGTCTTTCCTTCCGGGTGGCATTGGTGATCGCGGCATACGAAACAAAGGACGCGCAGATCATTAAAGACCTGAAAGGACAGATCACCGCGGCTGTCGGAGAAGAGGGCCTGCTTTATCTGCAGGATCTGAGCCAGACGGAAATGGCGGATTACTACTATCTGCCCGATGTATTTATCATGTCTTCCGTTTTCGAATCCTTCGGCAAGGCGGCCGTTGAAGCAATGAGCCGGCACTGCAGCGTGGTTTCGACGGCAGTGGGCGGACTGCCCGAGGTGATCGGGAAGCCCGAAAATCTGTATACGAAGGATACGCTTGACCGGTTTACGGCCCGGATCAGACAGTTAGCTGAGGACCGGGAGGAACTGGAACGGGACCGGGCGTTTTTTTACCGGCGCTATCTTGAAAACTATACGCTGAAGGAACATGTAAACCGGCACAGGAAGCTCTACGAAACGGTATTGAGAACAAACCTGTAAACAAACCGGCGCGGGAGGGATTGATATTCAATGGAAATGATACAGACAAACCGGTTGGACAGAGGTTTTTTCCGGTATCAGGAGGAATTTGAACAGAAGGCGCTTGCGGTACTGCGCTCGGGCTGGTATATTCTCGGAAAGGAGGTTGCCGCCTTTGAGGAGGCCTTCGCGGATTATATCGGGACAAAACACTGCGTGGGAGTGGGAAACGGTCTGGATGCGCTGATCTTGGCGTTCAGGGCGCTTAAGATCGGGCCGGGAGATGAAGTGATCGTTCAGGCCAATACCTATATCGCCAGTGTCATGGGTATTACGATAAACGGCGCGGTTCCGGTATTTGTCGAGCCGGATCCCTTTTATCAGATCGATGCGGAGCGGATAGAGGAAAAGATCACGGAACGGACAAGGGCCGTACTCGTCGTACATCTGTACGGACAGGCCGCACAGATGGATAAAATAGAAAAGCTCTGCAGAGAGCGCGGGTTAAAGCTCGTTGAGGACTGCGCGCAGTCTCACGGGGCAGGCTTTCGGGGGAAAACTTCCGGAAGCTTCGGAGATATCGGGTGCTTTTCATTTTATCCCTCCAAAAATATCGGGGCTTTCGGCGACGGCGGCGCGGTTGTAACGGATGATCCGAAACTTGCCGAAAGTATCAGGATCCTCAGAAATTACGGCAGTGAGAAGCGGTATTATAATAAGGTGATAGGGGTGAATTCGAGGTTAGATGAGCTCCAGGCGGGACTGCTGCAGGTAAGGTTAAAGCATGCGGAAGAGCTGAATGCCGAAAAACAGGCGCTGGCGGCCCGTTATCAGGCAGGGATTACGAATCCGCTCCTGTCAAAGCCCATGGTCAGGGAAGATGCCGACCATATTTATCATCAGTATGTGATACGCTGTGAAGCGAGGGATGCTTTGGCCGCCTGGCTGAAGGAGAAGGGGATCGGCACGATCATTCATTATCCGATCCCGCCCCATCTGTCGGAGGCTTACCGGTATCTGGGATATGAAAAGGGAAGCTTTCCCGTCACGGAAAAATATGCGGATACGGTTCTTTCAATCCCGATGTATAACGGCCTGACAGAGGAAGAACAGGAAACGGTAATCCGCGCACTCAACGCCTTTCAGGGGTAAAAAAGCAGAAAGGGAGAACCCTATGGACATAAAAGACCAGTACCGGATCATTGAATTCGGAGAATACGGAGATGAACGGGGAAATCTCGTGGTGGCCGAATGCGGCGGCATTGATGTTCCCTTTGATGTGAAAAGAGTTTTTTATATTTACGGTAGTGATGCCACCATCATCAGAGGGCGGCATGCCAATAGACGTACGGAGTTTGTGCTGATCAATGTGGCCGGGAGCAGCAAGGTAAAGATCGATAATGGCCGGGAAAGCAGCGTTGTGGAATTGAACCGGCCCCGGATGGGTCTTTATCTGCCGCCGATGCTGTGGAAGGATATGTATGATTTCTCGCCGGATTCGGTGCTTTTGGTGTTAGCCAGTGAGCACTACGATGGAAACGAGTATATCCGGGACTACGAAGAATATCTGAAAATGATGGGAGAAAAGGCGTGAGCAGAATATCGATCATTGTGCCGGTTTATTATAATGCGGATACGCTGATGCTGTTATACCGGGATATGCAGGAAAAGATCCTTCAAAAGCTGGGCGATTACGAGATCGTTTTCGTGGATGACGGCTCCGGCGATGATTCCTGGCGGATCATGAACGAAATCCGGGCGCTTGATGAAAACGTGCAGTGCGTCAGACTTTCCCGGAACTTCGGGGAGCATGCGGCGATCCTTGCGGGCCTTTCTGCCTGCACCGGCGATCTGGCAGTGACCAAGCAGGCGGATCTGCAGGAGGATTCGGAGCTGATCCTTCAGATGTATGACAGCTGGAAGAAGGGCAATAAGGTCGTGATCGCGGTCAGGGAGGAACGGGACGACCCGGCCCTGAAAAAGTTTTTCGCAAACCTCTATTACGGTATCGTCCGAAAAACCATCGATAAGAATATGCCGCGCGGCGGTTTTGACTGTTATCTGCTTGACAGACAGGTAATTGAGGTACTGCTTTCACTGGATGAAAAGAATTCGGCCCTGACGCTGCAGGTGCTCTGGGTCGGCTTTCGTCCCGACCTGATCTATTTTCACCGCAGAGAGCGGGAGGTGGGGGAATCCCGGTGGACACTCGCTAAAAAATTCAAGCTGGTGTTGGATTCCATGATGAGCTTTTCTTATTTTCCGATCCGGTTTATGTCCCTGATCGGCTTTATCTGTGCGATCATTTCCTTTTTCTGGATCATTGCCGTGATCCTGGAGCGGGTACTGATCGGCACGCCGATCGAGGGCTGGGCGTCGCTCATGTGCCTGGTGCTCTTTTCCACCGGGCTGATCCTGCTAATGTTAGGCATTCTCGGGGAGTATCTCTGGCGGACATTGGATGAGAGCCGTAACCGGCCTCCTTTTCTGATCGATGAGACGAAACGGAGCAGACGGGAGCAGGGGGAAAATGAACAGTAAGGATAAAACCGAACCGGAGAAAAAGCCCGGTTTGGTAAAGAGCTTTATCGATTATTTTTACGGCAATTTTATCGTACTGCTGCTTGGCGTTGTTTCGCTGCCGTTGATCACAAGGGTTCTGTCAACGGATGAATTCGGAAGGACCAACATCTTTTTGTCCGCGGTTTCCATCATTTATATCATGGCGATCCTCGGACTTGACCAATCCTATATCCGGTATTATTACCGGGAGGGGACGGACAGGCGGCGGCTTTTACTGCAGTGCGTGCGGCTTCCGTTTTTGCTGATCCTGATCTTGGCGGCGGTATATTTTCTTTTTTCCACGCCCTTAAACGCCCTGCTTTTTGAGCGTGACGGCATGGATATCACGCTGCTTGTCATGCTGTATACCGTCACGTCGGTATTTGAGCGCTTTCTCTTTCTGAATATCCGGATGGAGCAGAACGGAAAGCTCTATTCCAATCTGAATATACTCTCCAAGGTTCTGTATATTGGCCTGATCTTTATATTTGCCTTTTTTCTCGGAGATGATTTCCGGGTTGGTCTTTACGCCCTGACGTTACCCCTCTTTTTCGTAACGGCCGGTCTTTTGATCCGTTTTCTGAGGCAGGGCCGGCAGGATCCGGATAAGCCGCCCCACGATATTACCGACAGGGAGCTTCTTGCCTACGGAATCCCGTTTGTTCCCATGCTCTTAATGGAGTGGCTGCTTTCTTCGATGGATAAATGGTCGATCCGCCTGTTCAATGATTTTTCCGAGACCGGCATCTACTCCGCGGCGATGCAGATCATGTCCATTATCCTGACCTTTAAGATCACCTTTGTCGCTTTCTGGTCGCCGGTCGCCATGGAGAAATACGAAAACGAACCGGAGGAACGCTGCCATGCCTTTTTCCGGGATACCTTTGACAAGGTTCAGTTCCTCTGCTTTTTCGCGGCCTTTGGGATCACGCTTTTCAGGGGGATCATCGTGCTGCTGCTTGGGGAGGGTTACCGGGACGCGGTACGCATCATTCCGTTTCTGACCATGATGCCGATCTTAAGCATCCTGTTTGAGATGATCGGCCAGGGGATCAAGTTTACGGGGAAAACGATCTATTTTAATTATGCTTCCCTGGCCGCGATCCTCTGCAATCTGACCGGGAATACCCTTTTAGTGCCGCGCTTTCGGGGGATCGGTGCCGCGCTTGCCACAGCCCTTACCTATGTGGTCTATTTTTTCATCGGGGCCCGTTTGGCCGGGAAATGCTATCCGGTACAGTATGATTACAAAAAATGCTGTATTTCCCTGATACTGTACGGCATATACGCGGCGTATGCTTCCTTAGCTCCGGATACGGGCACTATCAGTCTGGCCATTTCGATAACGGCGGGAATACTGGGGCTTTCCCTGCATCTGTTCATCAACCGCCAGACACTGAAGGGGCTTCTGCAATACGCCGGGCAGCTGTTTACGAAGCTTCGGAGGAAAAAAGAGAGATGAAAATTATTATCTTTGGCATACTGACGGTGCTTGCCGTCGTTATGCTCCTGTTTTTTAACAGGAAATACCGAAATCTGGTCTTTTTGGGTTATTTTGCCTGCGTTATTGTCGTAAGCGCATTTTACAACCTCCGCCTCATCCGCAATATCGTGCCCTTTTACCGTCCCTTCAGCCAGACCTACTACCAGCCGGAATTTCTTGAAAAGGGGGAATATCCGGACAGTCTTCTGCCGTTGCTTCTGCAGGATAAGATCGTATATACGAAAAACGATCCCATGGATTTTGAGGAGGCCATGCGGCTTGGAAAGGACTGGCATTACGGCTATTACCATGTGAATAATGCTGTCTGGTATCTGGAGCTGCTTGACGCGCGGGTGGTACAGGAGGATGGGATGAACGGGAGCATGCCGACCGAAGAGCAGATTAGGACGGACTTTGAAAACATGGGGCCTGCCAATGATATGTTCCGGTATACTTTTCTCTGCTCAAAGCATTTTGATGAACCGGGCAATTACTTTTCCCACTTCTGGTATTATTCGGATCACCTTTCGGAGATCGATGTATATTTAAACCCCCACGCGGACCTGGATGGCGCTGATATCGCCTCGTCGGAGGAACTCGTGTTGCTCTGGGATTCTCAGGAAGGTTCAAAGGAGGAAGAAAATATCTATATTATGACAAAGGCTTATTATGAGGAGAACGTGAAACAATGAGCGGATGGCTTTCCGATTATCTGTATTCGTTTTCATATCGTTTTTTTGCGGCGCAATCGCTGACGATCCTGCTTTTTTTCTTTATCGGCCTGCTCTTTGTTTTTCTGCTCAAGGGAAGCATCCGGGAACCGATAGAGCTTTTGCTCGCCTATCCGGTGGGACTCTCGCTTTATATCCTGGCGGGGTTTCTCCTGTTAGTTACGGATACGGGGTTTAAGCTTCCGTACATTTTTCTGGTCATTCTCCTTCTGTATGGTTTTACCCTCTGGGCAGCCGTGATCGCCAGAAAGCGGAAAAGAAAAGAGGGAACCTATTCCTTTTTCAGCCTTGTGCGTGAGACCTACCGCCTTCCCTCCGGGAAAATGCTGCTTTTGACGGGACTGGCCGTCCTGGCGGCGGCCCTTTTTTCCTGCAGCGGGCTTTTTTCCGTCAGCCTCTCGAATGATTCCTATTATTATTTTTCGCTGTATCCGAGAGCCCTGGTACATTTTAGCCGCCTGATGCATTCCTATAATGTTTTTTTGACGGATGTGGGCTTAGGGGCCGCACTGATCGGTACGCTCCCTTACTTTTTCGGCTTTCAGGAGACCTTTGGGATACAGACGGCTTTCTTTATCAATTTTCTGCTGATCTTTGGATGCGCCTCGGCAGAACTGTTCCGCTCCGGTGCACGGGAAGGCCGCCCGGCGCAGGGGGGGAAGAAGCTGCTCCCGCCTGACCGGAAAATGACAGGAACTATACTCTGCCTGCTTCTGCTACTTACCGCCATGCCCTTTGTGATCATTTCCAAATGGGCCATGGCTAACGGTTATTTTACGGGATTCATGTTTACAGCGGTCTTTACGGCAATCCATTTTACGACCGCCGTAAACAGAGAAGCGTATCCCGCGGAAAATGTCAGACTGGCAGATACCGTTTTGCTGTCTTTGCTGCTGATCGCGCTATCCTCCCTTCGTATGGAAGGCGTGGTGATCCTTTTGTTTTTACTGCTGTCGTTTTCCACACTGCCCTTTAACGGCAAACGGCTGGCCCTTTTTACCTTGCTGCCCTGTATTGTGCTGTATTCCCTGTATTATCTGCAGATCTTTGTCTGGCTTCAGGTCGAAGCACCCTATACCTTCTTAACGCGCAGGAAGGCAGTACTGCAGATACTTGCGATGGCCGCTGTATTTATATTTTTGAATTATCAGGAAAAGCTGTTTAAGAAATGGGGGAGGGGCTATGTAAAAGGCGCTCTGCTGCTATTATTTTCAGGCGGCAATGTTTTTCTGTTTATTTCTGACAGGAGCCTCTATCTGACCAATCTGAAAAGCTTTTACCGGAATCTGACCGGCCAGTCCGGCTGGGGCGTTTTTCCGGTCTTTGCGGTCAGTGCCTTTCTGATACTTGTCATCTGCCATCTGAAGGATAAAACAAAGCCCCGTTTTACATTTATGGATTTTATCGTGTGTGGTTATCTTCTGCTGACTCTGACGGTATGCTTTGCCAGAGGGGATCCGCTGCAGGATAATGTGGGTGATTCCGGAAACAGAGTGCTTTTACAGAGCGTGCCGCTTATCGTTTATGCGCTCGCGGAGCATTTCAGGGATATGATATGAAGGCAGCCGGGTTTGCTTTGCGGATATAAACAGTACCGCAGAGCACTTCGGTTTTCCGGTAGCCCTGTTCCTCCATATAGTCCGTAAACCATCCCTCCGGTTTTTCCGGCGCATTGGGGGTCGGATCCGCTTCCACGTCACCGCAGGTATCATAGGAGCCGTATTCTTCCCGGAGGACCAGAACTTTATCCGGGATCCGGTCGGGATTCAGGGCATAGTATTCTTTGAGCCTGTCGCTTCCGAGTTCATTGCGCCATGTGGTGGGAGCCCCGACGGTCATATCCGTACAGAGATATCCCCAGGGCAGAAGCTTGGAAATAAGAAGGACATCGGCTCCGCCATCCGGCTCGGACAGGCAGTATTGCCGCAGGGTCTCATAAACCTCTCTGTACTGCGCATTATGGACCGGCGTGGTATGAAGGCCCTTCGCGGGTCCTTCCGTGATCGTTTCGGTCAGGGCGGAAAGAGGAGCATCCCGGTATACACTGGTGATCCGTAAGACCGCGGTTTCAAGCGTGGCCAGGCAGAGCACTAAACTGCAGAGAAGCGGCAGCAGGCGTGTGCTGACTACTCCCGGTTCCGCTTTGCACTCTGCAGCGAAATCGGTAAAGAACAGGAATCCTGCGATACTGGCGGTAAAATGTCCCATGGCCAGTACATACAGATAACCGTTTGAGGAATAGCTGTAAACGAGGGAAAAGACAAGCCCGTTTGCAAACAGCAGGAAAAACGCGGGATAGTCCCTCTTCTTTGTCAGGAAAAACAGGGGCAGGGCCGTCAGGCAGACTGCTGTCTGGACATAGCCGGTATGACCGAAGCCCTTGATAAAACAGGCAATAAAGAGAATGAGATCCGAAAAAAACACGATCTGTCGCCAGGGCGTTCTTTTCAGAAGGCTTTGCAGGGCAAAGCAGGCAATGCTTAACAGGTAGGCGGCATAAGCGAAAACGCCGTATACTTCGTTGATGCCGATAAAAAATTTTTTCATCGGATAGATCAGGCTGGTGCCATGCTCGTCGTCAGACAGCACATAGGGGATATTGGCAATAAAATCTTTGATCGGGACATTTAAGAACAGATAGCAGAAAAAAAGGAGCGCGGGGATCAGGATCCCAGTGAACGAAAAGAGTAAAACCTCCTGAAAGCGGGCGTTTTTCAGTGCTTTCTGAAACGGTCCCTCCGGCAGAAGCCTTCCCGCTAACGTTAACAAAAGGATCAGGACGAGCGTCAGAACATATGCGGCGGCCATGGTAGGCAGGGCTAACACCGAAAGGGCATAAAGGCTGCCGGCGGCGATCAGATGTCCCTTGCTTTCCGACTGATAAAAATGATAGATCAGAAGCATAGCCGAAAAAAAACACTGGACGGAGATCGTATAGTAGGAGAGCGTCGCGATGTTCAGATGGGCATAGAACAGAACACAGACCGCGGCAAGCAGAGCTACCGCTTTCTGCGTATGCTTCTTTAATATGCGGAAAGTAAGCCATGCGTTTCCCGCCGAAAAAAGCACGTAGAGGATGCGGAAATACAGCAGGATGCCGGCGGTCCCTCCGGTGATCCCGATAAACAGGGCAAGAAACGGCAGCAGGATAACGCCGGAAAGCTGGGTAGGGAACCAGTCGTGGCGGAAGATACTGTCCCCCTGATAGAAACGGTAAGCGGTGGAAAAATAGAAGGATTCATCCGACCAGCAGAAGCTGTAAAAGGCCCTGAATAAAAGGATGACCATACAGAGGACCAACACGAGGCAGGGTAAGAGGTCAAGCGCTTTGCCATTCTTCTTTAAGCTTTCGGTTTGCATGGATTTTGACGCCTTCTTTTTCTTATGATAAAATAATAAAGTATGCGGAATTTCATATTTCGGTTTTGCCGCTTCTATTCTCGTAAACGAATTTTATATAATTCGTTTACGATAAGTATAAAGGAACAACAAAGACTTTTCAACTGACGGAGAGATTGCTATGGGCTTATTTCAGGATATTCGGGACCGAAAGGAAAAACTGGCACTGATCGGACTGGGATACGTGGGAATGCCGATCGCGGTGGCATTTGCCAAAAAGATCGATGTGATCGGCTTTGACCTGAACCGGGAAAAGATAGAAAAATACAAGGCAGGATCAGATCCTACGGGGGAAGTGGGAGACAAAGCGATCGCGGAAAGCACCGTTGACTTCACCGCCGATCCGGCAAGGCTCAAAGAAGCCAAATTCTATATCGTGGCGGTACCGACACCGGTCAATCAGGATAAGACGCCGGATCTGAATCCGGTGGAATCTGCCAGCAGGCTGCTTGGGCAGAACCTGTCAAAGGGTTCCATCGTCGTTTATGAATCCACGGTCTATCCGGGGGTTACGGAGGATATTTGCGTCCCGATCCTCGAAAAGGAATCGGGGCTTACCTATGGCGTGGATTTCAAGGTCGGATATTCGCCCGAGCGGATCAACCCCGGTGATAAGGTACACAGACTGGAAAATATCAAAAAGATCGTTTCCGGCTGCGACGCGGAAAGCTTAGAGGTTATTGCCGGCGTATACGGGCTGGTGATAGAGGCCGGCGTGCACCGGGCAGGGAGCATCAAGGTGGCGGAGGCCGCCAAGGTCGTGGAAAATTCCCAGAGGGATATCAATATTGCCTTTATCAATGAACTGGCCATGGCCTTTGACAAGATGGGGATCGATACCAAGGAGGTCATCGATGCCATGGATACCAAGTGGAACGCGTTAGGCTTCCGGCCGGGACTGGTTGGCGGCCACTGTATCGGGGTGGATCCCTATTACTTTATCTATGAGGCGGAGAAACTCGGCTACCATTCAAGGCTTATTTCCTCCGGGCGCCAGATCAATGATGATATGCCGGCGTTTGTCGGGGAAAATATCGTTAAGCAGCTGGTGCTGTCCGGCAAAAGCGTCCGAAACGCGAAGGTCGTGTTTTTCGGGGTCACCTTTAAGGAAAACTGTCCGGATGTCCGCAATTCCAAGGTGATCGATATTGTAAGGTATCTGGAGGATTACGGCATTGCACCCGTTCTCGTGGATGCCTGGGCGGATGTGGAGGATTTCGGCAGGGCTTACGGCTATACGCTTTCCTCTGAGGAGGAGGCAAAGAACGCAGACTGTCTCGTCCTGAGCGTGGCCCATACGGAGTACCGCCGGAAAACCTTAGCGGACTGGGCAGATTATTTTGCGCCGGGACAGAATGAAGAGAAGGTCCTGATCGATGTCAAATCCATCCTTGACAGGCAGGAGGTCCTTTCGCAGGGTTATCTGTACTGGAGGCTGTGATGCCGGTGATCGTGAATGCGGATGATTTCGGGCTGTCGGAAAGCGTGAACCGGGCGATCTGCGATGCGTTTGAAAA
>JAILQQ010000216.1 GCA_024698885.1 Lachnospiraceae bacterium
TGAAGCCGTTTTCATCCCTGTCAAATACCCAGTCGTCGGAATGACCGGCCACATACCTTCCGAAATAGCAGGAATGGCGCAGATCGGCGCAAAACAGCGACGGATCCGAAACGAAAAGATCCGCTTCGCAGATAAACACATTCCGTCCCCGGAGGATATCCGTTACCGCCCTGACCGACGAAATATTGTTTACCGTTTCATAATCCCTGTTTATAACAATCGTCAGCCCCGGATATTTGGCTTCCAGATAGGAAAACTGCTCACCGAGATATCCTGTGACAACGTATATCTCATCGATTCCCCGAATTTTCAGTCCATTGATCACAGACTCCGCCATGGGAATGCCGCAGACCCTGATCAGGGGCTTTGGTGTCTGAAGGGTCAGGGGCCGCATGCGTTTTCCAAGCCCCGCCGCCATCAGAACGGCGATCTCTTTGTACTTTCTCTCTTCACTTAAAACAATCATAGCTCGTCAATTAAAGTAATGATCTCCTTAAAAGGCATAAGATCCGGATCCGCTTCCAGCGCCCTGTGGTTTTCGAGGATCGTTACCGCTGTTTTCTGCATGGCCGGAAACGCGGCACGCATCAGCTGATTCGCGTAGATCACAATGTTTACGCCATGTCCCGCAAGCTCCTCCTCCGTCACGCTGTTAAAGGATGTCGGAACGACCACTATGGGCGTAGTACTGTCCTTATCCCGGAACCGGTCGCAGAATTCAAATATCTCCGCCGGGTCCTTTTTCCGGCTGTGGATCATGATCCCGTCAGCGCCCGCCCTGCGGAACGCGTCGGCTCTTTTCAGCGCATCCTCCATGCCCCGCTCCAAGATCAGGGACTCGATACGGGCGATGATCATGAAATCATCCGTCAGCTGCGCTCTTTTTCCCGCCTCGATCTTGGCGGAAAAATTTTCGATCGAATCCTGCGTCTGCGCCACCTCGGTCCCAAACAGCGAATTCTTTTTCAGTCCCGTCTTATCCTCTATGATGACGGCAGAAACCCCGATCCGTTCGAGGGTCCGTACATTGTATACAAAATGCTCGGGAAGGCCTCCGGTGTCTCCGTCCAAAATGATGGGCTTTGTCGTGACCTCTAAAATATCGTTGATCGTACGGAGTCTTGCCGTCATATCCACAAGTTCGATATCGGGCTTGCCCCTGTCCGTACTGTCACAAAGCGAGGAAACCCACATGCCGTCAAACTGGTCGAGCTTTCCCTTTCTTTCCACGATCGTCTTTTCCGCGATAAGCCCCGTCAGCCCGCTGTGCGCTTCGAGGATCTTCACGACCGGACAGATCCCGATCAGCTGTCTGAGCCGTTTTCTTCTGTATTCCGGCATGGAAAGCTTTTCCTTTAGCTGCCTGTCCGCCTTGGAAACGCTCTCGCTATAGGTATACGAAGGCTCCACGAGCACCCCGCCGTATTTTTCCAGGGCATGCAGACAGTTTTCCCGGAGCGCCCGTTCGGGTCCTTCCTTCCAGTTGTCTCCGTGGATGACGATATCCGGCCGAAACGTTTTAATGATCTCGTCATAGGTCATATCATCCTGGACCACCACCTGATCGACGCCGTCAAGAGACCGGTACAGCGCGATCCTCTCTTCCATGGAGATCGTCGGAAAGCGATTGTAACGGATCAGGGCGCTGTCGGAAAGCGCCCCGATGGTAACGCTGCCGAGCTTTTTCGCTTCCTTTATGATATTCAGATGCCCTTCGTGGATGATATCCGTCGTAAAACAGGTATATACTTTCTTCACTGTGATTTTCCTCTCTGCGCCGATTCGCTTGCGAATCGTGCGCTTAGGAATGAACTTCAGTTCATTCCGATTCGGTCTGCTCGCAGACCGAATCATTTCCTTTTAATTTATCGGTACCTGCACGCCCGCAGCCTGCAGGGCCTGCCGGAAGACCTCCCAGAAGGCCGTAATATCCTCTTCGTCAATGGCGCCTAGCGCGCAGAGCCGGAAGCCGCCTCTCCCGTCGATCTTTCCGGGATAGATCGTAAAACCTCTCTCATAGCAGTAGTCGTGAACCTTTTCAAAATCCCAGTTGGGGTCCTCGGGATAATCGATCGCGGCCACTAACCCTGCCTGTACCTCACGCCGCAGTACCTCCTTCAGCCCGATCTCGTCTATCCCCTTGCGGATGGCGTTCATGACTCTCTGATGGCGCTTCCACTTGGCTTCCTCGCCCTCGTTAAAATATTCGATCAGTGCCTGTCTGGCGGCGTAGATCGTCTGCACCGGAGGGGTAAAATGCATTTCCCCGGTTTTTTCAAAATACTCATACTGCATATAAAGATTGCAATAATAGGAGCGCGTGGGAAAATCCTTTGACTGTTCGATGATATTGCGTCTGCCTATGACGTAGGAAAGGCCTGTCATTGCCATAATGCCCTTCTGCGCGGACGCCATGCAAAAATCGATGTTTTCCTCGTATACATTGATCGGGATCATGGCATAGGCACTGGTGGTATCGGTAATGAGAAACGCGCCGTATCTGTGCGCGAGCGCCCCGATCTCCTTTACGGGATTTAAAAGCCCTGTCCCGGTTTCATGATAGGTAACATAGACATAGCCGATATCCGGATTTTCCTTTAATACCTCTTCTATCTTCCGAAGGTCCGGTTTATCGTCAAGCGGCTGCTTCAGCTCAATGAACGGCAGGCCGTAATAGCGGCATACGTCGCAGGCCCTCTGGGAATACGCGCCGTTACTTACGATCAGAGCCTTCTTATCCTTATCTAAAAGCGAATTTACCGCCACGTCCATGCAGATCGTGCCGGAGCCGCAGAACAAAACGGCCGTGTATTCTTTAGGATCCGCATGCACGATCTTTACGAGATCTTCCCGCAAAGGGGCCATGATCTGCGCAAATTCCTTCTCCCTGGGGCAGATATCTGGGACTACCTGCGCCATCTTCACGGTATCCGTTGTCGTCGAGGGCCCCGGATTTAACAGTATATTCCTTTTTACCTTCACCATAAAACAATCCTTCCTTCCTGCTTTCCTGCCTTACTCATCGAACTTTACAGCCCAGTTTTCGGGGTTACGTACATCATCATGAAATTCATACAGACGGCGCATGAGACCATCATACTCATGCACGTCGGATACCTGTACAATACCGTTTTCATCCGTCCGCGCAAGCGCTGCCTTCTTCCCGTTAAACGGGTTGACCGGATCCTCTATGATCCCCTCCATCGCGATCGCGCAGGTATCCGCGTTGGACATGAGCTCTTCCGAGGTTTTGTAGTCCTCTTCACCGAAATCCTTTACCATAAGAAGCGGATTAAACTGCTCAAAGCTCGTCCCGCCCTCATAGATCATCTGCGGAAACGCGAATACGTAAAAACCGTGGTCCGCGACAATGATAATGCGGGTATTGTCATATACGCCCAGCTCTCTCAGCTTATCCATCCATGCGCCAAGCCCCCTGAGCGCCGCCACATTCGCGCAATAGCTCATAAACCTGTTTTTATCGGTCATATCATCAAGAGGCATCGCATGCTCCGCCTTCAGGGAAGCGTTCCAGTCTTCAATGAGTCCCGCATTGTCGACGTCATCCTCAAAGGTAAAATCCGGCAGCTGAAGCTCGGCATAGCTGTGGGCGGCCAGATTCGTATAAACGAAGAGATTGTCCTCGTCTCCCTCGGATACGGAGGCCATTTCCGACACAAGCTCCATGGATCTCACCTCATCCGATAAGGTCATATTCTGCCTGACCTTATCCTGGCTCAGGTAATTCCCGTCATCATACAATATGCTCCTTAAGCAGTCCGGAACAAGCAGATAGATACTGTGCCGGAAATAATTGTGCACGGACCACTTATGGAGATATTCATAATCCGCGAGCGCCTGCTCGGGGGATTTGAACACGCCGCCGGTAGAATACGCGTGGGTATTGTCTATATCATCAAAAAAGCCCTGCAGGTTTGTCCCGGAAAGATCGATATAATCCGGCGGGTCGAAAACACTGCAGTCAAACCCCTTTTTGGAAAAGTTAAAGGGCAGGAACCGGATCGAGGCATCGAGCTTATCCTGCAGATGCTCCTTGTCTTCTTCGAGCGTAAACGGATTAAAATCATATCCGCCGTACAGGGCGGGCCCCCGGTCAGCGTACAGGCTCCGTAGGAATAGGTATTGGGATAATACGTAAAGCCCGCAAACTGCTCCTGTATTTCCGGAAATTCCTCCATAATATACGGAACATAGCCTCCGAGCGCCCGGTCCATCATGATCACGATCACATTTCGCCCGTTTTTGCTCAGGGTATAGGAGGGGTAAACCTCCGTATAGGACGCGTCATCCTTAATATACGCGTTTTCGCTGATCGTTTTTTCCGTCTTGACAATATTAAACGCGGAGATCGCGATCATGCCGGCAAGCAGGATCCCCATGACTCTCTGCGCCGCGAGAGGAAATTTTTTTAACAGAAAAACAGTAACGACGGCACCGGCGATCAAAACGGCAAGGTTTATGAGCATCACCGGTACACTGCTTTCCGGTTCCATATCATAGACCATGATATTTGACATATTGCCGAGGCGCCTCGAAAAGAAGAACATCTGGATCATCCCGCAGACAAGCATGGCCGTCATGAGAACCGGAAATCCGTTCTTTTTCCTTTCATCCGACAGAAGATAAAACAATCCGAACCAGAAGATAAAGATCCCGGCCGCAATGGCAAAGGTCTCAAATACGAAAAGATCCGGGTCGACAAAATGCCCGTGAACGGAGAATTCCAAAGGGGAGTCCGAAACCGCCGCGCTCGGCAGCCACATGCCGGTAAGGAACGTAAGGCAGAGGGCGGCCGTGACAAAAATACCGTCGCGCTCTTTCTTCCCGAAAGCCTTCCCTTTCCCCTTCCGTTCCTCTTTTTTCTCCGGCCTGGCCGGAGGAGGAAGGAGCTTCATTACTATGTTCTTAAAAAGCGAAAAGAGATTGTTCAGGGTCCAGTAAAAGACAAGTCCGGCCGGAGAAGAGTACAGGAGAACCAAAAAGATCAGCGCCGTTACATACAGCTGGAGCTTTTCCTTAAACGCAAAGCCCTTCGTATAGATCGCGCCGGACAAAAGATTGATGACAGTCATTAAGATCGGAAGAATATTCACGCTGACCGCAGCCTGCGGCAGATGCAGCGTAAGCAGAGCATCCGGGCTTCCGAGATCATTTATCATAAGAAAAGAGGTACCCTTCAGAAGCTCGAGTCCTGACAGATAATGATAGGCCGCGATAAAAAAGGGGATCTGTAGTAGCAGAGGAAGCGACCCTCTGAGCGCAAGGATCGGCTCATAATCATTCTGGCGGTAATACTCCGACAGCATCAGGAACCGCTCATCCCCGTGAAACGTCTTTTTGATATGGTCGACCCATTTCTTCATATCCGCCTGCTTCTTCCGGTCAGCCTCCTGCAGGGCATCCGCCCTCTTATAAAGCGGAAGAACCAAAAGCTGTACGAACAGACTGACGAAAATGATGGAAACACCGGGATTTGAGAAGAGCTTCATTGACAGAGAAAAGATCATTTCAATGAAGGTTTCGATCGGATAGATGAAAAACAGATATAAAAAGGAAGAGATCATTCCCTTGCTCCTTCATGTATACTGAAAAAAAGGGGCTCTGCTTTCGCAGAACCCCTAGTCCGGAGAAAGAGGGATTTGAACCCTCGCGCCGCGTTAACGACCTACACCCTTAGCAGGGGCGCCTCTTCAGCCTCTTGAGTATTTCTCCACTGCCTGAAAGCATTATACTAAAGCCGTTCTCCTTTGTCAAATCAATCTTATATGTTATAATATTGCGGAAAACAGAAAGAAAACCAGAGGTATGAAAAATGGCGGTGTTAATGGATTTTGATCTGGATACATTTATCGCGGAGCATGTGACCGAAAGAGCGGAAAGCATGTTCCAAAGGGATTTAGAGCGGTTTTCCGGGGCGCTTTCCAAAGGGATCCGGGGAAAGCGGGCGCTTGTGATCGGCGGAGCGGGCTCGATCGGATCGGCTTTTATCAAGGAGCTTCTCTGCTTTGAGCCGGAAGAGCTCACGGTGGTGGATACGAATGAAAACGGGCTGACGGAACTGACAAGGGATCTTCGCTCGGGGTCGGATATTCCCGTGCCGGCAGCGGGAAAATACCGGACGTATCCGATGAATTACGCCTCTCCTGAATTTAAGAAGCTTTTCCGGGCGGAAAAAGGTTTTGATATCGTTGCGAATTTTTCGGCGCATAAGCATGTCCGGTCGGAAAAGGACATTTTTTCCGTGGAGGCACTGATACGGAATAATCTGCTAAACGCCAGAGAGCTGCTCTTATTACTGGAAGAGTATCCGCCGGAGGTATATTTCTGCGTTTCGACGGATAAAGCGGCGAATCCGGTGAATATCATGGGGGCTTCGAAGCGGGTCATGGAGGATATGATCTTCAGCTTTTCGGACTGCTTCCCCGTAAAAACGGCCAGATTTGCCAACGTGGCCTTTTCTAACGGCTCGCTTCCCGACGGTTTTCTGCAGCGGATCGCGAAAAAGCAGCCTCTTACGGCGCCGCTTGATATCAAACGCTATTTTGTCTCTCCCGGGGAGGCAGGGCAGATCTGCCTTTTGTCCTGCATGTTAGGCGGAAACAGAGAAGTCTTTTTCCCGAAGCTTGACGCTTCTTCCATGAAGGGCTTTGACGAAATGGCAAAAGAGCTGTTAAAGACGCTTGGCTATGAGCCTTTGTTATGCTCTTCCGAAGAGGAGGCAAAAAAAGCCGGGAGGTTCATATCTGCCGCGTCCCGCCGCTACCCGTTATATCTGTTTTCATCGGATACCTCCGGGGAAAAGCCCTATGAGGAGTTTTATACGGAAGACGAAAGCGTCGACTGGGAACGGTTTGAGAGCCTCGGGGTAATCACGGAAGCCGCCGTGCGGGGGATTCCGGAGAGAAACAGGGTTTTTGCGCTGCTTGATAACCTGGAAAAGTGCTTTTTGGGGGATAATGCTTCGAAGGAGGCGGTTGTTTCGCTCCTTGCGGCGTATCTGCCCGAATTCCATCATCTGGAAACGGGCAAGAACCTGGATGGGAAGATGTGAGGCTTAGTGTTTATATGAAGAACAGATTATTATCGATCATTATAGCGGGAGCGCTTATTTTCGGCGGAGCTGCGCAGTCTGCGGCCGCGGCGGAGCTCGTTTCCGGGGAGATGACGGCGGCGGGCGAAGTGACAATGCAGGTGGCCGGTGAAGCCGCGATGGAAGGAGCGAACGCTGCGGCAGCGGAAGCGGCCGATGAAGCGGCGACGGAAGGAGCGAACGCTGTGGCAGCGGAAACGGCCAATGAAACCGCGACGGAAGAACTGTCGATGCCCGCGACAAGCGAAGCAACGACGGGAACGACGAGCGAAACAGCAGCGGAAGCGGCAAACGAACCAGACGCGGCGATTGTCACCGGATTCAAGGAGACCGAAGAGCCGGAAGAGAACCTGGCGCAGACGGAGATCTGCGATGACGGCGGGTTCATCGAGCAGCGGGGGGAATACGGCAATACGGTCCTGATCCAAAAGCTAAGCGACGATTCGATGTTTTTTCACGAGGTGGAGGAGCAGGCTGACGATGGCCGGACAGACAGTAAAGCGACAGCAGAGGAAAAGGCTTTCTGGGAGAGTCTTGATTATGACGCGGCTCATGCCGGTGCCCTGACGGGCGACCAGAAGAAGTTTTACGAGCGGATGGATACGGTGCTGAACCAGTATCTTTATGACGGCGCGGCGGCGGTTGCGGGCGGCTCCGGCGAAAATACCATGTATTATACTTCAAAGATCGAATTCGGGGATCTTTCCTCTTTGTCCTTCCCAAGCGCCCAGGATCCCGGCAACGCAAACAACGTGATCTACCTCGCGGAATCCTTTCTGTTCTGCCATCCGCAGTTTTTCTTTGTGACGACCTCCTTTTCCGGGACGGATTCCTATCTGCGCCTGGCGATCCTGCCGGATTTTACGGATCCTGCAAAGAGGGCCGCGGCCGGAAAGGAAATTATGGATAATATCGCAGCTACCATGGGATCCGCGAATGACTCTTCCGAAGCGTCGGCCAGGCAGGTGCACGACGCGCTCTGCGCCCGGATCTCCTATGACACGCCGGCCTCGCAGGCGCCCGCCGGCCAGTATTCTGAGTGGGTGGCGGGAAATCGTATGTATGAACAGTCGATGGCCAGCGTTTTTATCGGCAGCTATAAAAAGACCGTCTGCGCGGGTTATTCCCAGGCTCTCTGCGCGATGTGCAACCGGGCGGCTATTTCTTCCTTCAGTATCACCAGTTCGTCCCATCAGTGGAACAAAGTTAAGCTTGGGAGCTACTGGTACTGCGTGGACGCGACCTGGGACGACGGGGCGAGCGTTTCCCATGATTACTATTTAAAGAGCGATTCCTCCCCTCAGTTTACCAATTCAAGCCATACGGAAATGGCCTACTGGAGCAAGCTCCTCGAGGCGGGCGAGTACGCGCTGTATGACTACGGAGAGGAGAAGGAGCCCGTTCCGATCGTTACGGACCCCAAACTGACGCTGAACTATTCGCTTTCAAAGGGCGGTGTTTTTTCGGATGGCACGTCCTCCCGGACGGATACCCTTGACTGCGGCGAGACCTATATGATGCCCGGCAGTAACGGGGATTTCGGACCTGCGCCGAAAAGACCCGGCTATAAGCTTTCCAAATGGACGGCAGCTGACGGCACCTCCTACGCCTTGAATAAGCTGTATACAAATATCTATACGGAGGATAAGACCTTATCCTTTGAGCCGGTCTGGAACGCGAGAAAGTATGCGCTCTCCTATTCTCTCGATAACGGCAAAAAAGCTTCCGGGACGCCCTCCTCCTTTACGCTGACCGGAAATCCTTATATTCCGGCGCCTGAAAGGAAGGGCTCGACCTTCGCGGGCTGGCTCTATCCCGGAAACACGGATTCGCCGAAGCTTTCGCTTACGGCGGAGGATTTTGCGGCGATGGTTACGGATGCTACGGTTGACGAAAAGGGAAAGGTTACCCTGAAGGCTGTCTGGACGCCGGACAGCACGTATACCGTGAATTTTCTCACGAATGACGGAACGGGGATCTATGACGAGCCGGTCGTTTACGGGATCAATGCTTCCGTGGAGCTGCCGGTCTTAACGGAGAACGGGATGCAGTTTGCGGGCTGGGCAAAGAAAGCGGATGCCACGGCGGCCAAGTATAAGCAGTCCTCTTCAACGGGTAAGTTCACGGCAAAGAATATCACGGACGCGGGAAAAACCGTTGATCTTTACGCGGTCTGGAAGGATTCCTGGGCGTATCAGGTTCAGTTTGATCCAAACGGCGGGGTTTTCGCGGATGATGCGGTGACGAGCATTGCCTGCGCGGGGAAAATGTATTATGAAGCGCCGGTCCCGGAAAGAGAAGGATATAATTTTGCCGGATACGCGCTTACTTCCTATGCTTCCGGGGCGAAATTCAAGGTAAATACGAAGACGGGGAAGGTAATGATCCGCAATGCTTCGACGTACAGCGCGGACGTAACCCTCTATGCGGTCTGGAAGGCAAAGTCCTATTCGGTGAGTTACGCGATGAACGGCGGAAAGCGCGGCAAGGGATCCGTGACGAAATTTAAGAGCACCGATAACGCGGTGACTGTTACCGCGCCGACGAAAAAAGGCGCTTCCTTTGCGGGGTGGTATCTAAACGGTACGCTTTTGGAAGACGGGAACGCGGATATAAGCCTGAAGGTTTCAAAGCTGCTTGCAGACGGCGTACTGACGGGGAAGAGCTCGATCCGGCTCGTTGCGGCCTGGAAGCCGATCACGTATCTCGTAACGTTTAACGCCTGCGGCGGCATGATCGATTCGGAGCCCATCGTAACGATGGAGTTTAAATACGGCGTACCGTATCAGGCGTTTACCGGCGCCGAGGTGGCGAGAGACGGCTACCGGTTCCGGGGCTGGGCCAAAAAACAGAACGGGCCGTTGGATTATAAGGGGGGCGCAAAGCTTAAGAACCTTTCGTCGAAGGAGGGCGGCGAGGTGACTCTTTACGCAAAGTGGAAGGCTGAGAATTAAAACAAAAGGAAATGACGCGATTTGCGGTGCAGATCGGCGCAAAACAGAAAGGAGAAAAAAGCGATGTTTGAACAGTACAGATTACCTTATGACTCTGCGGCACTGGAGCCGCATATCGACGCAGCTACCGTGGAGACGCATCACGGAAAGCATCATGCTGCCTATACGAAAACGTTTAACGATACGGCAGAGAAGGCCGGCGTGGCGGATCAGTCTGCAGAGGAGGTGCTCAGAAACCTTGACCGGGTTTCAGACGAGGGGCTTCGCAGGATGTTACGGAATCACGGCGGCGGCTATTACAATCATAATCTGTATTTTATGACGCTGTCTCCCGAAGGCGGGGACGGATCCTTTACGCAGGCGGACGATTCGCTGAAAGCGGCCGTAGAGCGGGATCTGGGCGGTCTTGCCGCTTTAAAGGAGAAGATGAGCGCGGTAGCGGCCGGGCAGTTTGGCTCCGGCTGGGCGTTTCTATCGAAAACGCCTGAGGGAAAGCTCGTCATCACGGCTTCCCCGAACCAGGACAATCCGCTTTCCGAGGGCACGGGCAATACGCCGATCATTGCCCTCGACGTATGGGAGCACGCGTATTATCTGAAGTACAGAAACTTAAGGGCCGACTATATCAAGGCCTTCTGGGAGATCCTTGACTGGAAAAAGGTCGGGGAGCTCTACGCAAAGGCGTAAGTCCTCAGTCGATCGTCTGGATATAGTTGATGGAGACGACCGGCCAGCCGTTTTTCTCTCCCTGGCTGATCACTTCCTTCAAATCCCGGTCGGTATGATAGGTTGCTACCCCATAGGAGAACCGTACCAGTTCGATACCGTAAAGAGAGGCGATCTTCCGCGCCTCTTCTTCGGTATCGGCCAGCGCGAGCAGCTCTTCTCCGGGCGCTACCTCCGGCAGGCCGGAGGGGGAAAACGGCTTGTCGGGATTATCCATTTCGATAAGCGGGTCGGCGGACTCTCCCTGCTCTTTTTCCTGCTTCTGAGAAGCCTGATCTTCGGGCTCTTTTTCTTTATCCTGTGCGGCCGGTTCACGAGGATCCTTCGGGGCGGCCTGCCCAGCCTGCTCCTTCTCCGGCTTCTGAGACGATTGCTTGTCCGGTTCTTTTGTCCCGTCCGGTTTTTCCTGAGAGGCCGGTTCGCTTTCGTTTACGGTCTCAGATCCTGAAACGGCCGGATCGGGCGTCGTAACGTCCACATCTTTCTCCGTGCAGCCTGTCAGAAGAAGCATACATAGTATCAAAAGTGCTATTTTCATGTTTTTCCCTCGTTTATTCATTTATTTGCTTGTTTGCTTGTTGCTGCCTGCTGCGCGATCCGTTCGCGGATCGTGCGCTTAGGAACTGTTCAAGAATGAGCTTCCGTTTGTTCCGATCTGATTATAGCATATCCCCTGTTATCCGAAAAGGACTCGATTGCATAACCCCGCAAATATGCTATACTGAGTCCATGGGCATCTACTTAAATCCAAACAACGAAAACTTTCGCAAAACGCTGGCCTCCGGGACCTATGTCGATAAGACCATGATGATCACGGAAATTAATCGTTTTATCGATACAGGGAATTCCTATGTCTGTGTATCAAGGCCAAGGCGCTTCGGAAAAACCATCGCCGGCAACATGCTCTGCGCCTATTATTCAAAGGGCTGTGATTCGAGGGAGCTTTTTGCGCCCTATAAGATCGCACAGGTGCCGGGATTTGAGGATAAGCTGAATAAGTATAACGTGATCCAGATCGATCTGAACGGAGAATTTCGTCGTACGCTGGATAGTGATACTTTTCTGAAAAAATTTCAGCAAAAGATCATAAAAGAATTTCAGCGTGAATTCCCCGATGTTTCCATTGAGAACGGTGACTCTCTGGCTGAAGCGATCTTAACCGTATACAGCATAACGGGAGAAACCTTCATTATTCTGATCGATGAATATGATGTGCTTGTTCGGGAAAAGGCAGAAGAAGGGTTATTTCATGCATATTTGAATTTTCTGAACGGCCTTTTTAAGGATAATACCCTCCGCCCCGCCATCGCCCTGGCCTATCTGACCGGAATCCTTCCGATCGTCAGGGATAAGATCCAGTCAAAGCTCAATGTCTTTGAGGAATATACGATCCTGGACGCCGGGGAACTCGCGCCTTTTATCGGCTTTACCGATGAAGAAGTGAACGAGATCTGTCATAATAATAATATGGATTATGAGGAATGCAAACGCTGGTACGACGGGTACAGTCAATACGGTCTGGAAATCTATAATCCGGTATCCGTCATGCGGGCTATGAAGGCCGGCCGCTACGGAAACTATTGGAGTAAAACCGCGTCCTATGCCGCGATCTCTGATCAGATTGAATTAAACTTCGACGGCACAAAGGATGCGATCATCCGGATGCTTTCCGGCGAAAGAGTTGACGTTGACGTGCTGAGTTTTTTAAATACGATGGATCATTTTACAAACAGAAATGATATCTTTACTTATCTGATCCATCTGGGCTATCTGGCCTACGACTTCAATGATGAAACAGCGCGTATTCCAAACAGGGAAATTCAATCGGAATGGCAGCGTGCGATTGCTGCAAATGCCGACTATAAGGTCACGAACGACATCATCGCCGCTTCCAAGGAGCTTTTATCGGAAACGATCGCCGGCAACGAGGAAGCTGTCCGGGCCGCGCTTGACGTAAGCCATATCCATGTCACCTCAAACCGCAGCTACAATAACGAAGACGCTTTGCAGAGCGCGATCTATCTGGCCTATATCTATGCCTTAAATCAATATACGATCATCAGGGAAATGATTTCAGGCAAAGGGTATGCCGACGTCGTCTTCATCCCCTTCGTCCCGGATAAGCCCGCCATGATCATCGAGCTCAAGCGAAACAGCAGTAAAGAATCCGCCCTCAACCAGATCAGAAACAGGCAGTACTTCGATTCCCTCTCCCATTATCAGGGCGCCCTGCTCTTCGTCGGCGTAAACTACGACGAAAAGGAGAAGACGCACAGCTGTAAGATCGAGAGGTTTACGATCTCATAGGAAGAAAGAATAACAGGACAGGAGACGCAGATGGGAAAGCATTATAATCCGGGAAATGAGGCTTTTGCTGAAATCCTGCGAGGTGATTATGTAGATAAGACCGGCATGATCGGGTTGATCAATCAGGTGATCAATACACCGGACAAGCTGATCTGCGTCAGCCGTCCGCGTCGATTTGGAAAATCCTTCGCAGCCAGTATGATCGGTGCATACTATGACCGCAGCTGCGACTCCCATTCTCTTTTTCAAGGATATCAGATCAGCAAACTGCCGGGCTACGAGGAGCATATAAACCAGTATAATGTTATTTCTGCGGATATCACCGGCTTTATCTCGAAGGTAAAAAAAGAAAACGGAAATTTGCGTGACGTACCCGGTATGATCAGCAATGAACTCCTGAATGATCTTATCCGGAATGAACCTGCCCTGGCTTATTTAAGAACTGCCGATCCGAAACCGGATCTGGGAGATTGTCTTCTTTCCTGCGTAAAGGAAACCGGAAAGAAATTTATTTTTATCATCGATGAATGGGATGCTTTGATCCGTGAAGGGAAAAATGATCCTGAGGTGCAGGAAGCATACCTGAACTTTCTTCGCGGGTTGTTTAAAAACCGCGATATTACGCCGTATGCAATAGCAGCTGCTTATATTACGGGGATACTTCCTGTCAAAAAGGATGGATCCCAATCCGCAGTCTCTGATTTCAGGGAGTATTCCATGACGGATCCGGGTGACTTTGCTCCTTATGTGGGCTTCAGTGAAGCAGATGTGAAAGATATATGTCAAAAATACGCCGGCGACTTTGAAATGATGCAGAAATGGTATAACGGATATACCGTGGGAAATGAGCGCTCTGTGTATAATCCTTATTCTGTATTCTCTGCCATAAAAAACAAAGGCTACCGTTCGTATTGGAGAAAGACCTCTGCTGCCGAGGCTCTTCTGACATACGTTGACATGGATCAGGATGGTCTGCAGGAAGAAATTGCGCATCTGATCTCGGGAGAAAGCATATCGATCGATACCGGTTCCTTCCAGAATGATGTAGAAACCTTTTCCTGCAAGGATGACGTTCTAACGCTTTTAGTCCATCTCGGATACCTGTCTTTCGACAGTCATTACGACAATGCTTATGCGGAATACGAAAAAAGAATAGTCAGAATCCCTAACGAAGAGGTAAGGATAGAATTTGACCACATGCTCAGAAAAGCGACTCATGAAAAACTTCGGGAGCTTGTCCGGACATCAGATCAGCTTCTCGCGGATACACTGGCCGGCCAGGAAGATCGCGTCGCTTCCGCCATAGACAATATCAGCCGAACAAATTATGCTCCCACTTATGCAAACGGGGAACAGGCCCTTCGATATCTGATCAAATTCGCTTATATCAGCTGCGTGGATCAATATATGCGCATAGAAGAGCTTCCGAGCGGACACGGAATAGCAGACGTTGTGTTTCTTCCAAACCGTGGTTCCTCCCTCCCCGCCATGATCATCGAACTCAAGTGGGACAGATCAGAAGAAGCCGCTATCAGACAGATCAAAGGAAAAGACTATCCTGCAGTCTTGAATACCTATGGCGGGGAGATCGTGCTTGCAGGAATCAATTATAGTACAAAAACGAAAGAATATACCTGCAAAATAGAAAGAATTTGCAGATAGCCTAACCACGCAAATATGCTATACTGAGTCCATGGGCATCTACTTAAATCCAAACAATGAAAACTTTCGCTTAACGCTGGCCTCCGGGACCTATGTCGATAAAACCATGATGATCACAGAAATTAATCGTTTTATCGATACAGGGAATTCCTATGTCTGCGTATCAAGACCCAGACGCTTCGGAAAAACCATCGCCGGCAACATGCTCTGCGCCTATTATTCAAAGGGCTGTGATTCGAGGGAGCTTTTTGCGCCCTATAAGATCGCACAGGCGCCTGGCTTTGAAGAGAAGCTGAATAAATATAACGTGATCAAAATTGATATGAACTACGAGTACCAGAGCTCGGAGATCAAAGAAAATACCTTGAAGCGGCTGAAAGAAAAGATAAAAAAGGAATTGATCAAAGCTTTTCCCCAGGCAGAGATCGAGGAGGAGGATTCACTGGCAGAATCCGTTCTTTCGGTATTTCAGTGAACAATCCCTGCAGAGCGCGATCTATCTGGCCTATATCTATGCCTTAAATCAATATACGATCATCAGGGAAATGACTTCAGGCAAAGGGTATGCCGACGTCGTCTTCATCCCCTTCGTCCCGGATAAGCCCGCCATGATCATCGAGCTCAAGCGAAACAGCAGTAAAGAATCCGCCCTCAACCAGATCAGAAACAGG
>JAILQQ010000226.1 GCA_024698885.1 Lachnospiraceae bacterium
TTGACTCCGTGACCTCTTCTCCTGATTCCACACTTTCTGCATCATCAATATTATAAATGTGCGTGACCTCACCATAACTATGTTCGGAGCTGCCCACAACAAACTCAGCATAAAGCTCGTAGGTATCATAATCAGCCCCCTTACGGAAGTCCATAACTTCTTTTTTTATACGATAATATCCGGACTCAAGGGGTTCATGAATGTACTGCCAATCAGCCTCCAGCTCCGTTACATCGTTCCGTTTAATCGCATAGGCAATATCCTTCCAGTCTACTATGGTCCTTATATCATTGACCCATTCACCGTCTCTGTTCATCTTCTGTATTTCAAATGGCGCACCTGTCAGAAGCCCCCCCGTAACATGTCCGCCGGACTGTTCAAAAACGATTGTACAACCTTTATCGAATATATTTTCGACAGACATAGACAGCCCTATTGGATTAGCCGGAGCAACACCGCTATTATTTATTTCCTCTTCACCGGGATCAGATGAAGCTGTCTTATACGGAAATGAAACCGAATTTCCGTTCTTATCAGAAAAAACCAGGGCAATCTGTTCGATGCCAATATGATCACGTACAAAGCTTCTTATCTCATTTTGTTGATCCGACCCGATCATTTCATCACACAAGATATACACATTTGCGTATTCGATCCGTCCGTTTTGATCTTCAAGATGTACTGATACATCCGCTATACCAGGATAGTCCGTCCGGATTGCTTCCATCAATTCCATTTCCTGCTTCTTTACGGCGGACGCCTGTCCTATGCTTATTTCCCCTATCTGATCATGTTCTTCCATATCCGGGGTGTTCTCTATCGCAATTGAGCTCTTCGGATTCGTCATAAAGCACCCTGCCAGGGCGACACAGACTATAGCCGAAAGAATAACAACCCAAAATGCCGGTTTCTTATAATTCAGCACGCCTTTTATGCGCTCCTTCACCCCTGCCTCGCCAAAAGCCAAGGGACACGCGGCTATCGTGCGTCTCTGCACGCTGCAATCTAATAGAGCCTGGGAATATGCCGCAACATACTCCTTGTCCTTATCCCTGATCACCTTTTCATCACATGCCGCTTCTATATCTCTGCAAAGCAGAATATACGCCATCCAGCATAATGGATTGAACCAGTGAGCTGCCAGCAGAACAAATCCCAATGGCTTCCACCAGTGATCATGCCTCTTCAGATGTGCATTCTCATGCGCTGTCACCATATCAAAAGTCCCCCCTGTCATCCCCGACGGCACATAGATCACAGGTCTGACTATTCCCAATATGAACGGGGATTTCACCTCATCACATATCTTCACGTTGCCCTTCACTGCGACAGATGCTCTTACCCTTCGCTTCAGCATAATATAGCTGAGCAGCGCGTACAAAAGCATGACTGCGGTCCCGATCACCCAAATGGTACTGCCCGCATAGACCACAACCTGCATCGGATTCACGCTATCGCCGGCATTCGGCGAGATGCTGTCCTCCACAGCAGGATTTACCGCATTATCAATTATCCTTATCCCGGATTTGATCTGTGGATCGGAAACCACCGCGATATTATCCGGGAACACCTTGGCGCTCGGCAAAAGGCTTAATGAGCTCTCCGGCAAAAATGGACATACAAGCCGTATCGCCACAAGCCCCCATAACAGGCATGAAATCCATCTGGGAGATTTCTTCAGAAGGAATCTTGCGATAATGACCGCTCCGATCATCCAGGATGCGTTTAGAGACAGATTCAATATAGTCAGAAAAAGAGCGTCCACATCTCAGCCCTCCTTCTTTCTATATTCATCGATCATTCTCTGGATCTCGTCCACCTCATCCCCGGTAAGCTCCCTGCGCGACGTGAATGCTGCGATAAACGCCGGAAGAGAGCCTTTGTAGGAATCCTCAATGATATGTTCGCTCTTTGCCGAATAAAACTCTTCCCTGCTGACCAGGGAGGAAACAATCCCGTCCACATTCTGAAGCAGGCCTTTCTCACAGAGCTTCCGCAAAACCGTATATGTTGTAGGCTTCTTCCAGTTCAGCTCTTTTTCACAAACCTTTACCAGATCCCCCGACGCAATCGGCTCATTTTCCCATACTACATCCGCAAAACGTTCCTGTACCGCTGCCAGTTCTATATTCTTCATATCGAACATCCTCCGTGGTTTATATATATAAACCATACGTAGTTTATACCTATAAACCGAGAATGTCAAGAAAAGATAAAAAGGCCATTTCATCGAGTTTTTTTAATCAGTGGGATCGATAAAAGCTCAGAGCTGCTCGAAAGGGCGGATCTACTGTAAATTATCCGCTCACATCAAAGCTTCCGCCCGGAAACATATCAAGCTTTCCTGACAGTTTCATGTCAAACTGTTTCATAAGCTCCTCGATGTCCTTTCCCTTAAACTCCGTAGTAAATGAAGCTTCCTTCGACCGTTTTTTTTCTTGCCGCTTCTCTGACTGCTTTTTTTCCAATTTCCTATTTTCTTCTATTTGTTTCTCTTTTTTCTCTTTAATCCGCTCCAGCCACTTATCAATCTCCGGATCCTTTCCGCCTCCATCAGTGACAGTACATACAGTCATCGTGCTGTATTCTTCACCAAATTCAATAGACACAAACTTAAGCGTGGATCCATGCGCTATAGCCGATTTCTGAGCCGCCTCGATATAATCAGGCGCCTTTGCGAGCTCCCTCTCTAACCATTCCCCTGTCTTCTCGTCTGTCACAGCTTTCCTAAGCAGCCCGCCCGTAACTGATACCGCCGCGTTTTTACCGGATGTCAGGCATGGATATTTCTGTACCAGATAATTTGAATAGTCCTTTTCATTAGACGGCTTTTTGCTTGCTGTCCCTGTGTTATTATTTGTCGAATATAATCCGTATGTATCTGAAATCTTCATTTCACGAATCCTCCTTCCCAGGCTGCCATCCTTCACGCATTGATATCGACTGTTGATCCCGCTTCCGGTTCCGCCATTTCAATTTCCGGCACACAGTCTACGCTCATTGAGAAGGATGATGACGTGTTTTCTCCCGAAGATAATCCGGAATATCCCGCCTGCTTCTTCTCCTGTTCTAACCGGTCAAACAGTGCTTTCATATATTTCAGATCCGCTTTCATAAGCTGGCGGTCCTCGTCCTCCCGGTGCCTGCGTTTAAACTCCTTTATTTCGTCCTCGGACATATCTTTCCCGGCACAGGAGATCATATCCTTAAGCTCTGATATCATATCTTCATTAAACTCGTCCTCCAGCCGCTCTATTTCCTCCATCATCTGTTTCATTTTCTCTTCGGTGATCTCTTCGTTTTCCTCGAGGCTTTCTTTAAGTTCATCCTTGCCATAAACCTCTTCTTCCTCCTCCCCTGGAGAATTTACCGCTCCTGTTCCTCCATTCTCGGCGTTCTCCTCTTCCTCAAGGTGTCTGACCTTCCTTTTCGCGATTCGCTCCATCGCGGCCGCATGGACGATGGCCGCGCTGATTTCGCTGTCCCCATATTCTCCGGTTCTCAGCTTCTTGTACAGCCATGAGAGCTTAGACCTGATTTTATTAACCAATGGCCTTGCAGCATCTGAAGTCTTCGCCTGGCTGATCTGTCTGGATAATTGCTTGAAATTATAGGGCAGACGCTTCTTCATTGTTCCCGATGACGTATTTTTTTTGGACTTGCTCACATGCACCCTTAGCTCTGTTTTTGTTTCCTGAAAGGATATTCCGCTGATTCCGTTCATAATCCCATTTCCTCCCGTATGATCGCCACCGCAATGAATTCCTTTTCATTGCACGAAATGGCAAAGCTGCCGTCGTATTTTGTCACCGCCTCCCTGACATTGACAAGCCCCACACCATGTCCCCCGGGGATCTCCTCCAAAACCCGGTTGTCCTCGATGCGGACCATCCGTACAACAGGGTTTTTGACCGAAAAGATATACTTCCCCTCTTTCCTTGCCGTTTTAACCTGTATCACCGGCGTATCCCCGTTCTCGCCGACCCTTTCACATTCATGTATGGCATTATCCAGAAGGTTGCCGAAAAGCACCACGATATCCTCTCCCTCCATAAAAAGCTCCGACAGATCGCAGATTGTGAATATCATGCCGATATTCTTGCTCATTGCCTTTCTGTACTCCTGGTTCAGAACTGCGTTTACGACAGTATTCCCCGTATTGATCTGCGACATTTCCACGGAGATCGTTTTGGAGAGCTTTTCCGTTATATCCACGGCTTCCTTGATATCCCCGTTCCTCAAAAGCTCTGAGATAGCTTCCAGCTGCTTTTTGTAATCGTGAAGCTTCTGCCCCTGCCTGTCAGTCACAGCTTTCATATCCGAGAAAACCTGCAGCTGGTTTTCCTTTTTCTGAAGCTGGAACCGTATCCCTTCGATCTGCTCATCCTTTTTCAAAGAGTATTTCAGGAAAAACAGTGTCGCAACGTTCAGGCACAACAGACCCAATGAAATAAAGCTGTAAAACAGGTTCTTTTCTTCCCTCAGCGTAATATCCATCATATAATACAGGCCTATCCCCACAGATACGAAAGGAAACCACGCAAACTTAAGCCACGGCCTGTCTCCCCGTAAGAACCAGCTCTTTAAGGAGCTCAGGTTCTTTCGCATAAATATGAGCAGCACGATCCCGAAAAGCCTCAGAACAAAGCCATACCCATATATGCGTAAGGACGCGGAGGATTTCGGCATAGCTCCAAAAGCCCACACAAATGAAGCATCGATCAGCAGAAGCAGCACATAGTTCAAGGCGGAAAAAAACAGGCATAATATCCAGTCAGCGCAATAGGCAATCTTCAGGGCAGCCGCCATCGCAAGGATGACCAAAAACATCCTGATGATCGAATCATACTGTTTCATAAGAGCAGATGTCAGTATCGTTGCTGATGTCTGTGCGATAAAAATGACCACAAATCTTTTCGCCGGTTTCTTGAAGGTATGCTTTGGCTCAAGGAAAGTGTCCAAGAAGAACACTGTCCCGCAGCCCTCTATTACTGCCATCAGGAAATAAAGCAGCCATGCCATCATACTGTCTCCCCAATAAACATGGTATACTCCCTAAGCACCTTCCGGTACCGTGCTTTGGGTATTGAAAAACGTGCGCCGGAAGTAAGTTCTACAGAGTAATTTTTGATATTTCTTATATATCCCATGTTCACCAGATAGCTGCGATGGACTCGCAGGAAGCCGTGCGGCCGAAGGTCAATCTCAAGATCATCCATACGCCGATAAATATGATACTCACCGCTTTCCGTATGGATGATGCTCTGCCTCCCCGATGCTTCGAACATCACAATTTCCGAGGTCTTGATCCTGCTCCTTCCTTCCACGCAGTCAAACAGCATTGCTTTTTCCTTTCTCTGTATCTCTGCACAGATATCGTCCATGCATTCGTCAAAGGTCTGTTCCAGATTGTCCTTTATGAGGAACCGGTTCGCCCTTACCTTATAGCCTTCTAATGCATAATCGATAAATGCAGTAATGAAAACGATTGGAATATCCCCCCTGAGCTTCCGGATATGTCCCGCGACAGTAAGCCCGTCCATCTCCTTCAAGCGGTTCCCCGAAGGGGCCGCGTCAGGCCAATTCGACATTTGCTTTGGCATATGTCGAATATGTTTGCTTGCCAAATCTGACATAAGAAAATCGCCTTGCGATTTTTCCAAATTGATATCAAGGATCACAATATCCGCTCCTTGACCTTTTTCCATATCTTGCAGCAAATCTGCCCCGCTTTGGTACTCCGAAACAGAAAGATCAATTCTGTGGCTGTTTCCGTAAATGCTTAGCAGCTCTCTGATCTTTTCCCTGTCTCTTTTATCATCATCACAGATCATCACATACATTTTCTGTTCTCCTATAGTTAATTATTCCTCTTTTATCTTTTATATCGGCCGGATAAAAGTATAATTTCGCCCCATCGCATGAATAGCCTGTAATATGTAATGAAATGACTATCACGATCTCTTTCCATATATTCAATGGGCCCACCTCACTTAGATAATAATGAGCAAATCGGCACATAATTTGAAAAGAAGGCTGCCGGATAAATCCCGCAGCCTTGCCTTTGAAATTATAATTCTGTTTAGTGGGTTAATTAGTTTTCCGTTACCTGGGGCTGTTGTTCTTTCTCCTTAGAGCGGTAATAATCCTCAAACAGCTTATTTGCCGCTGACAAGGTATCATTGCTTATGCTGGGAAGGTCTCTGCCCCAGGATTTTGTTGCCTGCTTAAAGCCCTTCTCCATTGCGGCCTGCATCTTCTTCATCTGCTCCACGTCATCGCCGGCAAGCGCGCTTGCAAAATCAAAGAGCCTCTGCGATGTCTGCTTGACGCCGTAATACCCGTCTTCTCCGATATCTTTCTGCGCCTGAGCTTTCGTTGCTGCATCAACCGTATACTTACCGCCGGCAAGCATCCGCCAGAAGTCATCTCCGGTCGCCTTGCCATACGCCCCGACCTGTCCGGAGATGGTCTTATGGACAAGATCGACAAACTGCTGCTTCTGCCTCTCCATCTCCTGTTTCATCTTATCAACAAGGCTCGCCCTGTCCTCCGGGCTCATTTTGTTGATTGAATATGTCGGATTGTTTTTTCCTGATGAAGATTCTTCCTCAGATTTTTCATATACGGCTGCAAGGTCATCTCTTACGACGCCTCTGCTTCTCCTGATCTCTTCGTTCTTTCTGCGCCATTCGTCAAGCTCCGGCTTTAAGTATGCCTGCTCCTGTTTCCGGCGCCTCCAGACAGTTGAAGCCTCTTCGCCCCGATCAGCATGACCCACTGATGCCGCATAGTCTGCACTATTGCCTCCGTACATATTTGAACTGTTAATTCCATTTATGCCTGTTTCCATAGTCTACCTCCTTGTAAACCTGCCACTATATGGCCTTTTACGATACCACCGCATTCTGCCTGCGGTAATAATCAGTATCCTTCACGCTGAGCTCCTTCTCAATCTCCTTTAACTCCTTCTCGTACTCACGCCGCCTTTCCGGGCTGTACTCCTTCTTGATCTGGGCTTCCAGCTTCTCCTTCCGGTTTTTCAGTTGCTTGATCTCGTCATCCACCTTATCTGTGTTTGTAGTCGTCTTGTCTGATTTTTCAGAATCCTCCGTTTTATCAGACTGCCCCGTCGCTTTCCTGATCTGGCTTCCGACCACGGAATTCAGGGTATTCGACCAGGTTCCGTCCTTCGTATAGGTCGCTGCTGTTTTCGCCGCGGCCCTGCTGATGCTGGAAGCCTTCGAAGACACCTTGTCTACAAAGGAGTTATGACCGGTAAACAGAAGTTTAAGAGTACCCACATTGGCTTCCTTCAGCTTATCCTCGTTCACGGTAAGCTTATTGTCCGACCCGACCTCAATGCCGACCTTTTCGAGGAGCTTTGCAGTCTTTTCCGTATCCCCGACCATCCAGCTCGCATTCCGCAGGACATCCTTGGAATCGGAGTTTCCGGAAGAACCGATGACGCCGTTATACGCATCCGCAAAGCTATTTACGGCCTTCGTGATCGCGTCCCAGTCGTAGTCTTCCTTTTCCTCCTCTTCCCCGGTCTCCTCGTTTTTTGTTTTAATCTTCTTCTTTTCCCAGAGCTTCGGATCACTGAGGGCATCCGCCGCGCTCTTTAGGCTGTCTGCGCCTGACCGGACCGAAGCAAGGTTTGCACTGCTCTTTTCACTTGCCGCGGCCGTCTTCTCATTCTCCTCGTTCCTGTAATACGATTTGACCAGCTTACCGTAGCTTCCGTTTTTTATGGAAGCATAATCACTTAAGCTGAAGCTGCTTGTCTGGGAAGTCCCGGAAGTCGTTCCAAAAAGACTGGAAATTCCACTTACTCCTGACATGATACCACCTCCTTGTTCTGTGTTTTTGAAATCCTTTTCATTGTTAATGAGTAACCTATTTTAGAAAACTGTAACCAGCCGTTACATGTTTATTGTAACGCAAATTCAAGAAGAAATATCAACCATTCACAGCATAAAACCTGCTATTCACATCATGCTCAAGTTCAGAACCAAGCGGATCAGTTCAAAAATACAGGATGAATGCTTGCATTCAGGACTGCATTTTTGAACTGATCCATTTGGCGAGAGCCAAACAGCAAGGAAAACCGAAGGTTTTCCGAGCTTGGTTCTGAACATTGTTTAATACATCAACGACAGATTCACCCCATCCGATCGAATCCCAGCATCTATACCGGCCCGCGTCAGATCATCCAGGATATCCTCAGGAAATATATCTCCGCTCTCCCATTCAGGGTACGCCTTCAAAACGGTATCTATAAAGACCTGATCGTATATTCGTTCATACTGCCCTAATGTCCACGTCCCGCTCAGACGGTCCTGCTTCGGAGCCGCTTTCTGATACTCCCGGAAAACCTCCGATCTTTTTGTGTCATCACCGCGGGACATGCCATAATTTCTCAGAAATTCTTCCTTTTTTGTGTCGAACATCAGCTGCCTGTACTCCTCCGGTATATCAACGATGATATGCCACTCCGAAATATCTTTCCCGGTGGCATCCATTCCGGCTATGCCATATACATTGATCGAATCCCCGTCCTCATCAAACATCTTCGTATGGTTTAAGAGCTCTCTTTCTGCCGCTTCCTCGTTTAGCTCTTTCGGCGGAAACTCCCCCCAGATCTGCTCAAGATCTGCTTTTGCCGCCTGAAGCCTTGGTGTCTCCCTGTCATCACCGAGTCGGTACTGAATATTCAGCTCGTCAAAGATCTTTTCCCAGCTTTCAAAACGCGTCATTTCCTCCGTCAGGTCAGGGTGATTTCTGATCCACGCCCTGAGCCTGTTGTTTTCTTCCTGTGTCAGCCAAAGGCTCCATGCCCTTCTTCCCGCCTCCTCATGGTCAATATACTGGATCGAGCCTGTTGCGCCCGACTGCAGGGACAGGAAGCCTCCCGGAAAACGGAAGCAAAGGCCTTTGATCTCCAGATCTGCATAAACATATCCCGCATCCATCGCAAGCAGAAGATCAATATATTGTTTTCCGTAAAGAGCTGCTAAATCGTCATAGATTTTTCGCTCTTTTTCATCATGGAGCAGAACATGCCCCTCCTCTATGGGATGCCCTGTTTTTACCATGTACGAAAGGCCGCTCGCTTCATCTTTTACCGTTTCATAATCAGACGAACTCCTGATGTACCATAGCTTTTCTCCGATTACTTGAATGAACGCCTTTTCCAGCTCGTCATCGACCGCCATCACCTGATAAGCGTTAAAGTCCTTATACCAGGAATACAGCCATTTTTCTCCCGTGAGCTCGTCGGCGATCACCAGCGGATCGTTATAATAGTTCAATCCGGTAAGCGCCCTGCCGACCCTGTCATAAACGACATAGCCCATATCCTCGTCATCCGAACAAAGCTTATAGTGTTCGGAAATCATCAAAGGGTATCCGGTGCCGACCGTATCCTCCAAAGCAGCCGGTGCATCGCCGGGCGCTTTAACATCATCATTCTTTCCGGCTGTCATAAAGCAGAGTATAAGGGCGGCACAGATTATGCCAAACAATATCCTTATCCCTTTGCCCGGAGCTTTGTAGGATAAAACATGCCTGACCCTTGCACGGATCGGCGGTTCCATGAAAGCCACCGGAAAGACCTGCAGATTCCCCTTAGGATTTACAACCGACATAAGGGCTTCGGCATAATCCTTTCGAGCTGCGCTGTCATACCCTGCTATAACCCGGTCATCACAGGCCTCCTCAATATCCCTTATAAACAGAAGAAAGGCAATCCATACGAAGGGATTGTACCAATGCAGCGATAAGGCCAGGAAAAACAATGGTTTCCATATATGGTCCATGCACCGTATATGTGTGATCTCATGCCCCAGCACATGCGGGATGCTTTCCCTTTGTATGTCAAAAGGAAAATAAATACAGGGGCGGACTATGCCCAATACAAAGGGGGACGCTATATCATCAAGATAATATATGCCTTTTATAACGGAAAGACCCTGAAGATGATGCTTCCCGGTAGAAAAGGCCATATCGGCCATTTCATCTGAAAGCCCATGGGCAGGTATAGCAAAGCGGATCCGGCTTTGCAGCCTTGCCGCATTAGCAAGCAGGAAAAACAGCATTCCAAGTGTTCCTGATATCCATATAATCATTCCAAGGTGCTGAGGGCTTCTATTTTCCTTTATCTCAGGAGCCTGTGCAGTTTCCGGGGTGTGAACCTCCTCCTTTATGCCATTGATCTCATCCTGAGCTATATCCGGCTGCTTTGGAGCATCAATAATCTCACTGGCGCCGGACGTTACTGCCACATCTGCCGTGCGGTTGGTAAGCCCCGTCCGGATATCACCTGAGAAAAACACATCGTCCGGAGGAAACAGGGCATAGGCGGCCGGTATCGAGAACGGCATCAGGAGCCTGAACATAATGACCAGCCAGAGAAGACGCCTGCAGGAAGCAGGCACCTGCCGGAAGCATATCCGCAGGATGATGGCAGCTATGATCAGCAGGCTGCCTTTTAAGCCTGCGGCAAAACAGGACAGGAACACTTTTTCCATAATCATTTCCTGTTATAAGCATCGATCAGCGATTGTATCTCCCGGATATCCTTCTCGGAAAGCTCCCTGCTCTCAGCGAAGGCGGCAACAAAGCCGGCCAGGGATCCTCCGAAGCTTTTGTCGATCAGTTCAACACTTTCTGCCCGTCTTGCCTCTTCCCTGCTGATGATCGATGTAACGATCGTATTTTCTGATCTGATCACCCCGCGGTCTGTCAGTCTTCGGATAACCGTATAGGTCGTTGATTTCTTCCATTCCAGTTTTTCATTGCAAAGCCTTACCATCTCTGCGCTGCTCACCGGCTCGTTATCCCAAAGTATCTCGCAGAACCGGTATTCACTGTTATTTATTCTTGGTACAGACATTTCATTCTCCATAAGCGGCCCCTCCTAGTCTACATCGTTAGACTAATTGTAGTCTACAATAGTAAACCGCCGATGTCAAGCTTTTATTTTCAGTTCAGACCCCGGCAGTAAAAAAACCTTGACAACAGTTCTATACTGTTATATACTGTTTGCGCAGCTAGAAAATACCTTTGGATAGTTGAGATATGAACATAATCATCAATACCTCCTCCATGATCCCAATCTATGAACAGATCGTTGAGGCAATCAAAAAAAAGATAGCAAGCGGAGAGCTTCAGGAAAATGAAGCATTGCCGTCGGTGAGGACATTATCAGGGAAATTGAAGATCAGCGCCCTGACGGTAAAAAAAGCTTATGACCGTCTCGAGGAGGAGGGTTTTACAGCAACCATCCACGGAAAAGGCTCCTATGTAAGATCGATCAATCCCGGGCTCCTAAAGGAGGAGCGGTTAAAGGAGCTGGAGGCTGAACTGTCGCGCATTGTCGAAAAGGCAAAGCTTTATGATGTTTCCGCACAGGAGGTACAGGAAATGCTTGCACTGTTATATGACCCTGAAAACGAAGGAGGGCTCTGATATGATCAGGCTGATACAGGTACAAAAGCATTATAAGGATTTTACACTGAATTGCTCGCTCACAATAAATCCGGGACGTATCGTCGGTCTCATCGGACCAAACGGCTCTGGCAAAAGCACAACCTTTAAGGCAATCCTTGGACTTATAGGTGTCGAAGGCGGAGCGATCGAGGTGCTCGGAAAACAGGTGGCTCCTGCACCAGAGGTTGACACACAAAAGCTTTTTGAAGCGCGTGACCGGGAAAAGCTTGGAGTTACATTCGCAGATTCCGGTTTTTCGGGCTATCTCACGATAACGGATGTCATCAAAATACAGAAGGCATTTTATATAAGCTTTAACGAGGAGCGCTTTCTATCTGAATGTAAAGCAACAAAATTACCGCTGAAGAAGCCGATCAGAAGCTTTTCAAACGGCATGAAGGCAAAGCTCAAGGTGCTTGCGGCCCTGAGTCATAATGCCTCTCTCCTGCTTCTGGACGAGCCGACAGCAGGGCTTGATGTGATTGCCAGGGATGAAATACTTACGCTTCTAAGGAAGTATATGGAGGAGGATGAGAACCGTGCGATCCTTATAAGCTCTCATATTTCCGGGGATCTCGAGGAATTATGTGATGAGCTGTATATGATCGATAATGGCAACGTGATATGGCATGAGGATACTGACAAACTGCTTTCGGATTATGCGCTTCTGAAGCTTACAGAGAAACAGTACGAAGCTCTCGATAAGACTTGGCTGCTCCGGACCAGACAGGAGGACTGCAGTATTGTCTGTCTGACGAATGAAAAGGAGTTTTACCGGGAAAACTATCCGGATGTGGTAATAGAAAACGGAGGAATTGACGATCTGATCTATTTTCTGGTCAAGGGCGCAAGGGTTTCAGGAGGTGCGTTATGAAGGGCTTGTTTATAAAGGATCTGTGTCTGCTTAAGAACCAGAAGCAGACTTATCTTATAACATTGATATTATGTATCGGAATTGCTTTTGCGGTCACGGAATACGATGGCATTTTCTGTATCAGCTTTTCAGCCATAATTGCTACGACCATGGCTCTCGGCACACTTTCATATGATATGTATGACAACGGCGGAAGCTTTCTTTTGACACTGCCCTTTTCGCGCCGGGATTATGTACGTGAAAAATTTATTTTGACTATCCTTTTATCCCTTGCCGGCGCTGTCCTGGGCCTTCTTCTTTCGCTCATCAGCAGCGGTTTTCAGGGATTTTCAGCTGAGCTATGGGAAATCAATATACTGATCTGGCTGGTGTGCACGGTCATGGTCTCGATAAACCTTCCCATCCGCCTGCGCTTTGACAGTGAACAGGGAAGACTTATAAGCTCCGCAGTGTTGATCGTGGTCTATATTCTCGGTTACTCCCTCCTTGGCTGGGCAAACAGAATATGGAAGACCAGAGAGCTGGAAAGCCTGATAGCAAACCGCTCCTGGCTTCTGTTGATGATTCTTGCCATTTCCGTGATCGTGCTTTTATCATCATACAAAGTATCCATCAAGGTTATGGAAAAAAAGGAATACTGATTTCACCCCTGTATCAGCGGCAACTCTCCTAAAGGCTGCAAACAGCTATGCCACCAGCATCACATTCAAAATATATACAATACTATCCCCGCTTTCTGTGATCTGCCGGATATCAATATCCCCCTTATAATTCCGGGCCACGTTCTGTATATTCCGGATCCCGTAGCCGTGCTCCCTTCCGGGCTTTCCCGTAACGGGTATGCCGTTGTCCTTATCAATTTCCGCCTTTTTAACGATCCCGTTTCGGATATCCAGAATATAAGCGCTTCCCTTCTGGAAGGAAGACAGTTTTACAAAGCCGGTTCCGTTTTCCAGCGCGTTCTGCAGGCTGTTGTTTAAAATGACACTCATATCAAAAGCGTTTACCGGAACGTTTTTCGGAAACTGCAGGTCGCATTCAAAGGAAAGGCCTGCCTCCTGAAACCTCTCGGCATACTCCGTTATGATCACATCCGTTACAGCATTTCCGGTCTTAAACTCCGTTCCCTTTTCGGACAGCTTCCCGGTCAGGTCGTGCAGATACCGGGCCGCCTCCTCACTGTCCCCCCTATCAATAAGTCCCGTTAAGACAATCAGATGATTTCCCATGTCGTGCCGGATCGAGCGCATATCATCATAAAGGGCTTCCACCCGTTCGATATGGCGGTTGTTCTCTTCGATCTGATGCGCTAACATTTCCCCGGCATAGGCCTCCTCCCTGCCGTTTTTGATCTGCTCATAAAAGAATACGACCACGATCAGCGCCGCATAGGACAAAAGGCAGTACATCAGCTTGAACCCATCCCCGGGAATGTTCTCCTTTATGCTTCCATTTCCGATACCATCCGACCAAAGCTTGTAATAGGCGCCAATGATCGGTTTGACAACTAAGATCATGCTGGCCGGCGCAAGGAGCATCACAAGCTCCTTCCAGGACATTTCCTCATTTTTCCGGGTGTAGACCCTGTGAAGCAGCTTTACTGCCAAATGCAGAACGAAAAGGTTCCCCGCAAACTGAAGTATCGTCCATGCAAAAAACTCAAGCACGATAGCCGTAACGCTTTCCCGAAACAGACGAAAATCCAATATGAGATCCCTCTCATAAAAGGA
>JAILQQ010000228.1 GCA_024698885.1 Lachnospiraceae bacterium
GCTTATGTATCTTACCATCCGTCTCTATATTAGTCAAGCGCTTTTTTAAAATTTATTTTTCTTTTTATTTTTGAGTGCTTAAATGAGATAACCGCTTTCCGGCGCAAAGGCAACGAAAGCCTTGTCTCCCACCGCATAAACCTTCTTATTCTTCGGGTTAAAGTCCGTGATCTTTACCAGCGTATCTCCCACCAAGACATGGTAATTCTGGTAACTGCCCATAAAGCAGCTGAGGGTCACCTCGCAGGGAAGCTCTCCGGCGTCCGCGAGCGTCGCCCCCTCCGGTCTGAGTAACAGCGTGCAGTCCGTGCCCGGCTCGGTATCGCCGATCTCCTTCACTTCTATTTCATTGCCGTTGATCTCGATGATGCCATCCGCACCCTGCCTGCGCAATAACTTCCCGTGCAGGAAATTCGCCTCGCCGATGAAATCGGCCACGAACTCGTTCTTCGGCCGGTAATAGATCTCCTGCGGCGTCCCCATCTGCTCAACGACGCCCTTGTTCATGATGATGATCTTATCGGAGATCGCCATGGCTTCGCTCTGATCATGCGTGACATATACCGCGGTAATGCCCGCCTCCTGCTGGATGCGGCGGATCTCCGTCCGCATGGAGACTCTGAGCTTCGCGTCAAGATTCGACAGCGGCTCGTCAAACAATAACACCCCCGGCTCCAGCACCAAAGCCCGCGCAAGTGCCACTCTCTGCTGCTGGCCGCCCGACAGCTGGTTCGTCATACGGGACTCCCGCCCCTCAAGGCCCACCAGCTTCAGGATATCCGTCACCTTTTTCTCAATGGTTCCTTTGTCGAGCTTTCTCAGCTTCAACCCGTAGGCTACATTATCAAATACATTGTAATGCGGAAGCAGCGCATAGCTCTGAAATACCATGGCGGTATCCCGCTTGTTCGGCGTCAGGCCGTTGATCGGTTCTCCGCCCAGATAGATCTCGCCCTCGTCCGGGCTCTCAAAGCCGGCGATCATCCGTAACGTCGTCGTCTTGCCGCAGCCGGAAGGTCCAAGCAGCGTCACAAAGCTGCCCGGCTCAATATCAAGCGACGTGTCCTTTACCGCATAAAAATCTTTTTTTGTCTTGGGGTCCTGATAAATCTTTCCGATATGTTCCAGACGGATACCCTTCTTCTCTTTTCCCATTACTCAACCTCCCAGTTACGGCTAGTCCCGAAATGTTTAATGATGATATTCATGAGCAGTACAGACGTATATGTGATCAGGATCAGGATCGAAGCGAACGCGCAGGCGATACCATAGGCGCCCTTTTCCGCGAATTCGTTGATCTGCACCGTGATCAGCAGATATTGCGGCGTTACCAGAAGAATGATCGCGCTGATCGCCGTAATGCTTCTGACAAATGCCGTCACGAGACCGCTCAGGAAGCTGTCCTTGATCAGCGGAAGCGTTACCGTCATAAAGACCTTCAGGCTGTCAGCTCCCATATCGTAGGCTGATTCCTCAATGCTCTTATCAATCTGGCGCAGTGCCGAAATACCGCTCCTCGTGCCGGTCGGCAGGCTTCTTACGATAAAGACGATCACAAGAAGCGCTCCTGTTCCGTAAAGACCCTGTAAAAAGCCCGTCCTGAACACCCCCGAGGAAAAGCCCCGGATATAACCGATACCGAGAACCGTTCCCGGAACGGCCATGGCTAACATGGAAACCGCCTCGATGAAGCCCTTGGCTTTAAACTTCCGCTTCACCACCAGATAGGAAATGATCATGGACAGCAGAGCCGTGATCGGAGACGCGATCAGCGACAGCAGGAAGGAGTCCTTGAATGCCTTAAAACCCTTATACTTTTTGAAGACCTGCTGAAACCACTTGGTGGTCAGGTGGAAATCAAAGCCCCAGGTCCGAAACAGGGCACCAAAGGGAACACAGATGTACATCAGGATAACAAAGACCGCTAAGGCGCTGCAGAGGATCGAGAGCGGGACCGTAACGCTTTTTTCCATGATCAGCATACGCTCCCTCGACGCCTTTCCGGTTAGCGTCGCGGTGCTCTTGGCCTCCAGATAATACTTCTGGACAATAAACATAAGCAGGGTGATCAGCAGAAGCACCACGGCCATCGCGGATGCGCCCTCCTTATCATAGGCTCCCGTGATCTGCAGATAAATGGTCGTTGCCAGGGTATCATAGGAGCCGCCGATGATCATCGGGTTGGCAAAGTCCGCGATCGATTCGATAAAGGTAACGAGAAAAGCATTGCCGAGTCCCGGCAGGATCAGGGGAAGCGTTACCGTCGTAAAGACCTTCCACCTGGCGGCGCCCATATCCCTTGCCGCCTCCTCTAACGACGGATCGATGTTTTTCAAAAGCCCCTTCAGCATCATGTAGCATACCGGGAAAAAGGTCAGGGTCTGTACCACCGCTATGCCCCAGAAGCCGTAGACGCTGTTATCATATATATGAAGCAGGTATCTGGTGATAATACCGGATTTCCCAAACAGCATGATCATGGAAAGGGACAGTACGAACGGCGGAGAAACCACCGGCAGCATGGATACCAGCTGGAAAACGCCGCTCATAAACCGTGTCTTTAACCGGACATATACCTCTACATACGCAAACAGCAGACCGATCAGGGCGGAAGCGATCCCGACCAGGAACCCCACCTTCAGGGTATTGGTGATAGCCCTGCGAAAATTAGGCATTTCCATGACCCGCTTAAAGATCGAAAGCGTCACGCCATCCTCCGTCAGGAAGCTGTCCACCAAAAGGATCGCAAGCGGATAGAGGATAAACAGCGTCAGAAATGCAATAAGAACAACGATCGTCGTGACCATGATCGGATCCGAATAGAACTTCTTCCGTTCAAGGGCCGCGCTTTGAGTCTTTGCCATAACAGAACCCCCTAATGAAAAGGGGCGGTCGTAGCAGCCGCCCCTTATATTATTCAGGATAACAAGAGCCTCTATGCTCCTTCGTCATTTCCCTTTTATTCTGTCTGGAAACGATCGTCAGCCGCGCTGCCGAGAGCTTCCATGACCTCTTCCACGTAAGTCGTGGTATTTTCCTTTGCGTCCTCGAAATCATAATCCATCACGTTGTCGGGATCAAGACCGAATTCCGTGGCGATAGCCGGCTGATTCGCATTGTCAAGCACCAGGAACTGATAGGAACCGTTCTGCGCTGCCAGCTCAACACATTCCGGACTCAGCGCGTATTCAACCCACAGCTTCGCGGCATTTGGATGCTTGCAGCCCTTGAAGATCGCCGTTGCGCCGATCTCAAAGGAGGTGCCGCTTGACGGGATGATCAGGTCGATATTCGTATAGCCGTTATCTTCGATCTGCGTAATGCCGTCATGCAGGAAGCCGATGCCGATCACACACTCGCCGGTTCCGACATTCTTGGACGGGCCGGAGCCTGACTTCGTATATACTTCAATATTCTTATCCAGATCAACGAGGTACTGAATGCCCTCATCATGACCGTACTTCTGGATCATGGTATTCACCACGAGCTTTGCGGTTCCGGCCGTATTGTAGTTCGAAAGCCAGATAAGGCCCTGATACTTGGGATCTAACAGGTCTTCCCAGTCAGCGGGCGCCTCAAGTCCCATTCTCTCAAGCTCGTCCCGGTTTACCATGAAGCCCAGGATGCCCTTATAGATACCGTACCAGTTGCCGTCCTTATCCCGGTACATATCGCCGATCAGATGGCTTGCGTTCTTTGCTTCGTAGGGCTCAAGGAGACCTTCCGCGGTCGCAACATTATAGGGATCCGTCGTTCCGCCGAACCATACGTCGCCGGAGGGATTTCCGTTCTCTTCCTCGATCTTGCTCTGTACCTCACCGGTGGACAGTCTCTGATACTGCACCTTGATATCATACAGCTCTTCAAAATGCTCACACGCCGCCGCCAGATAATCCTCTTCGCAGGAGCCGTAAACAACAAGCTCTCCTTCTGCCTGAGCCGCCGCTACGAGATCATCGTCCGCCGCCTCTGCCGGTGCCGCCGCTTCCGTATCCTCTTCTGCCGCTTCCGCAGGCGCCTCTGCCGGCGCGGATACCGCCGGAGCCGCCGCACAGGCCGACAGGCTTACCACCATCGCTCCGGTCAAAATCATTGCCAATAGTTTCTTCATGCTGGTTTCCTCCTACCGTTTTTCATTTCACAACGTAAAGCTTAAATCTTTATCGTAACTGTCGGAACAGATACGCACTATCATTATATACAAAGGAATCCGCTTACGCAACTATTAATGTATACATTTTGAACAAAGCCTACCGGGTATAAAGGTCGATAAATTCGTCACCCGGATACTCCGTACGGGACGGCGTAATGAAGACCTGTTTTTTTCCTTCGGAATAAAAGGCCTGCTCCGTATCCGCCACGCCTGTCACCCGGATATCTCCCTCCGAAAAGGTCTTTAAGGTACTGTCCGGTGTCGCCAGGAAATCACAGATCGCTCTGTCCGTTTCCTTCAGCATATCGGAGGGAGTAAACGCCGCCTCCATTTCCTGCAGCAGTTCCTCGGACAGCAGAGGAACCTCTGTATTGCTCCCGATCGCGTCGTCGATCATCCGGCCGTATGCTTCATTGACCCGGAAAAAGTCCTCCGTCAGCCGGGAATTATTTACGAAAACAGTAAAGGCCTCCTGATAAAACTCATACTTCTCGGCATTGCCGGATTCATAGCTGATCACACAGAGCGGAAGCCACTCGGTCACGGTGCCTTCGTCTCCCAGATCATTATGATAGGAAAAAGTATGTGCCACGGTAACCAGATAGAAATCCGCGTACACATCGCCGGAACTGGTGGAAATGACGTATTTGTAATAATCCGCGTGACTTTCGGCACTTGTCTGCGTATAGGTCGTGCCTTCGCCGATCTGCGCGTAATCCCCGATATCTCCCGTCAGCAGCCGCGTTTTTTCTTCCTCAAGCTGCTTCAGCGCTGCCAGGACGCCCTCCGAGGCCTCTTTGGTTTCCACGAGCTCTATCTTCTTGGCGCCGCTGTAGGCCTGTTTGATCAAAGCATCCAGATAATTCTGCGGCCCGTTGTAGCCCAAAAACGTCATATAGGTAGCCGCGTCCGTAGCATTGCTGTATTCCTTTCCGGAGGCGTCTGATTTCTGATACCAGAAATGCTCCGGCGACATATAGGTCAGCCGCATCGTATTGTTCGGATCCGCAATGACACAGCTCATGACCGCCGGGAACTGATCCGAATAGCGGGAATAGTCGAATTTAACCTCCGGCTCTCCGAACTCCTCCGGATAAAAGGTCGTAAACATAAGGCATCCCGCGTCGTCATAAGCCTCGCCGACCATATAGTAGCTGCCGAGATCGTCGCTTACGGTGCGGTTTTTCGGGGGCTCCGGCCGCTCCTCTTCTGCCTCTGCTGCCTCTTCCTCCTCCCGCCTGGTCTCTGCTTCTCTTTCATCCCGGGCGGAGCCTCTCTCCGGCAGTTCCTCCGCGCTCTCCTCCGTTACCGGTTCCTCGGCCGGCGCGTTTTTGATGGCGACTACCGCGATCACACCGATTAGGACAGCAAGCAGGATAAAAACGATCACGATCGCGACGATCGTGGAGTTCTTCTTTTTGTCCTGCTCCTTCATGATCTCCATTTTCTCCGCCACCTCGGGCGGAAACTGGGAGGTGTTATCCGGATCGGATACATCCGCGCCGCATCCGATGCAGATATCCTGTCTGTCCTCTAGCAGCATGCCGCAGTTAATACAGTATTTCATAGCCTATTTCCCCTGCTCCTTTTCAGCCGTATCCAGATCCTTATACCCATACAGCCTGACATTGTTTTCCATTATTTCAAATGCCAGATTTTTACCCTGCTTCGCATGATCCACAATGAACCGCGCGTAAAGCTCCAGCATTTTATCCGAATAGGTAGAGATCTCCCCCCGCAGATAGGTTTCATAGGAGGTGTTCCAGATATTGTCCTGACTGGTACGGATGCTCCTGGCCTGCTCCGCCAAGCGCGGATATTTCTCCGCGAAGCTTTCCATCCACTCCACCTGGAAGGAAACGACGGTCTCGATGATCTCCTTTTTTTCCTTGGAAAGCGCCGGAAAATTCTCCTTGATATCCTCGTATTCCTCCGGGGCCGTGCTTTCCATCATCCTGCCGTATTTCTCCGTGATCAGGTTATGATGCAGTCTCGCTTCCCGTCTGAAATCATACAGATACTGTAAAAGCATCGTCCGGTTCCAGGTCATATACTGGCTGCGCCGCATGATCGAAAAGGTAGGCCAGTTGTTCTGGCATTCGGCCCTGCCGCCTTTATTCTGAACCTTGTCAAACTCCTTAAACTCTTCCTTTGCGATGGCCATCGCAAGGGCCGCGTTGTCCATGTCGGCAAAAAGAGATTTTTCCAGAAGCTCCTCGGTATGATGATCGAGATAAGCGTCAATATCGCTGATGATATTCTTCCGGTAGAGCAGCATCGCGAGGAAGGAACCGATCTCCTCGATCCGCTCCGGGGCCCGCATGGTCTCCTCGATCAGCCGCATCAGGCTTTCCCCTTCCTCGAGATCCACAAGCGCCGAAAACAGCCATTTATCGTGCAGCGGATACGTTCCGTCCAGGATATAGAGCAGGCGCATGGCCGCCTTCAGGGCGTCGGAAAGCATGATCGAAGCGGTGATATCATCCCCTCTGTCAAGCATCCGGAAGTAATTGTACTGGCCACACTGGGAAAAGTGCGCACAGCATTCCGCGATCTTAGCGTAAAACACCTTCTCGGGAAATCCCTGCATGAAAGCCTCCCGCCTCTTCGTAAAGAGCCCCTGCGGGTCATGCCATATCTCCCCGTTAACCGCCGCCGCAAGCCCTGCATCCTCCGCAAGGCGCCAGTCTACCTGTTCGTATTCCGCTGCCCCCGTCAGCCTGCGGAAAAAGTCATCGATCCGCACGACGCCGCGGCGGCCGCCTCCCTGTACTGTCTCCATCTTCCGAAAGCCGCGGAATTCCTCCGGTAGCTCATCGTAGGCCTTTTGCAGCGCTTCTCCCACCGCCTCATAGGTATCGTTGTCCACAAAGAGGCAAAAGGACGGACCGAAATCATGATCTCTTGAGATCTCATCATCCAGATAGAAGCACTCCGACCCCTCTCCGGAAAGACCCACGGCAATACGGTTCTCATATTCCGGAAATTTTTCGTGGATCATCCGCAGACCATAGGCTTCATAATAGGCCCGGCAAAGGTCAAGTCCCTTCACACCGTCAAAGTCGCCCTCCTGCTTTATCGCCCGTAAAGACGCCTCATAATTTTCCTTCAGGCGGTCATAATAGCCGTTCCTGCCAAGCGCTTTCTCCATGATCTGCATGGCTTCGTAGAAGGTATCCGCCGCGCGGCGAAAATCCCTTTTCAAAAAATAGTAACTGCCGAGCGCCGAAAGCGCGGCACAAAAATGCTGGTCCTTTACATCCTGATCCCGAAACAGCTTGATCGAAGCCTTGGCTTCCCGACAGGCCTCATCCAGCTGGCCGAGCTGGATACAGGTACCCGCCAGATTGGCCCGGGACACGGCCTCTTCATAGGTATTCTCATGCCTGAGCACAATGTCGATCGCTTTAAGCAGTGCTTCCTTTGCCTTTTCAAATTCCCCGGTTTCCTGATACAGCAAGGCCTTATTATTGTAAAATCCCGCAAAAAGCGGCGCATCCGGTGCAAGTACCTTCCGGTAGATCGCCTCGACCCTGTCATAGATCGCCAGGGAATCCTCAAGCCTCCCGGCCACCCGGTAGGATGTCGCCACATTCAGAAGAGACGTGGCATACGCTTCGGATTCGTGGTCACAGACAGCATCCGCCACCCGCAGGATATCCTCCGCCACCTCAAACATTTTTTCAAATTCAGATGTCTCCCGATAGTGGCCGATCAGTTCATTCAGCAACACCAGCACGCTGCCGTCATCCATTTCCTCCGCGGCCGCGTCAATGGCACCTACCAGGAGTTCCTCCACCTCTTTGGGTTTATTCTCTGCGTACAGCCTGTCTGCCGTCCTGATGATCCGTTCCGTTTCCATCCCCATACCCCACCAATCTTTTCTGTTAAACGTTTTTATCTGTTAAAACACTTTGATATCTGAGCAGATACCAAACATTTCTTTCATATTAACATGATACGCCCTTCTGCCGCAACCAGAAAACACTTTGCCGCGGCCCGCTTTGACCAAAGTGAAGGTTCCTTCTGAAACAATATCGAACCAATTCAGGGACAACCCAGGGCCGCCGCGATATCCACGGGCCGTGAGCGGAGTGCCATACTGCCGCAAAACGTTGCAGAACCGCTTTGACCGGAGGTGAGATCCGTTCCGAAACAGTTAGGCCCGAGGGCTCTTCCCGAGGGTCTTACTGTTTC
>JAILQQ010000050.1 GCA_024698885.1 Lachnospiraceae bacterium
CAAGGCTATACAAATGATTCTTATTGTGTTATTTCGACTTATGATGTTATATATAAAGGAAATTCTACTCCGGCAGCAAGCCTAAATTCCTGTGTGGTTGATACTCAAAAAGATGGATCGCTCTATATTAAAAAAGCAGACCTTCCTGAAGAGGAACAAATGTATTATGTTAATATAACCATGGAAGATGATGTTCAGGAATTGATCGATCAAACGAATAAGGACTATGATGCACAATGCGAAAACGACCCTTCCTTGGAGCGTTTATTGAATGATATAAACGCAGAGGTTGAATCTTCAGTGAAAAGGCGATTAGCAGAGGAATGATCAATGAATATCGACGAGCGGACAAAGCGACAATATGCGAGAGTGTTTCATGACTGGCGGATCGAAGGAGGGATGATCGGCCGGGGATCACAGGGAAAAACGGCAGTTTTCAAGATCGTGAAGGAAAATGCCGGTTTTACGGAATATGGCGCATTGAAGATCATCAATATTTTCGAGGCCTATTTAAGCGGGAACGAGGACTTAACAGAAGAGATCGACAGGGAGATCCTTTCCGTAAAGAAAAAGGCGGAGCAGGAGCTCGCCGCCATGAACCGGATGAAGGGCCACGCCAATATCGTTACTTATCATGAGTTCCTGTTTGAAGAGTATGGGGATGCGCATGTGCGAGGCGTAGATCTGCTGATCCGCATGGATTTTCTCGATAATGTGGGCCGTAGGGAAAGCGAAGGGAAGCTTTTTGCGGAGAAGGATATCATAAAAATGGGATGTGACCTGTCCCGCGCGCTTTCCGACTGCCATCGTCAGGGTATCATCCACCGGGATATCAAGCCGGATAATATTTTCATCAGCAATTACGGGAATTATCTGCTCGGCGACTTCGGCATTGCCAAGTATTCGGAGGAAAGCGGGCTCATGGCCAGCACTATGGCGGGCTCCTATCCCTACGCCGCGCCGGAGCAGTTCGGCGTGATCCGGTCGGAAGAACGGAACGGAAAATATGATGAACGGGTGGATATTTATGCCCTCGGGCTTTCCCTGTATGAACTGGCGAATGAGAACAAGATCCCGTTTGCTTTGTCAACCTATAAAAAGCGGGAGGATATCCAGCGGCGATTAAACGGAGAAGCGTTACCCTCTCTTTCACAGGTCAGCTCCGCTTTGGAACAAGTGATCCTCAAGGCCTGCGCTTTTCGCCCGGAGGATCGTTATACCTCTGCCGGCGCGCTGCTCAGAGATTTTGAGTGCCTGCTATCCGGGAAGAAGCCGGCAGCGCTGTCGGATCAAGACAGTGATCGGCAGACTGTCCATAGCCCGGAAGAAGACCTTGATGAAACGCTTGCCGCAGGCTACAGACCAACGGAAGACATAGTGAGGGTCGGTGAGACCGTGGCGGTGAAAAGACCTGCTTCGGCAGAAGCTGCTGCGGGGGATGTTCTGCAAAAGAAGAACGGCCGTGCGGTTCCCATCATCGTGTCAGTTCTGGCCGTTATAGGCCTGGTGGCGGCGATTGTATTTCTGTATCCGCGTCTGAATACTAAGATAGGGCAGGAGGAGCAGCCGGAGGTGATGTCCGCTGAGACAGAAGCTGCTGAGGATGAAGGGTTGACAACGGAAACCGCGGTTCCTGGATTGGAGGAGCTGCCCGCATATGAGGAAGGATCACAACCCGTTGAGACGATGCCGGCGTCCTCTGTATTGCCGGAAGAGAAGGAAACAGAAACCGATACAGCGGCAGCAGGCGAGGATGCGCCGGCAGCCAGAATACTACCCGACAGAAGAGAGCTGGAGATCAATGATACCTATGAGCAGGCGACAGAGCTTATTCCCGGTGCTGTCATAGGATGCACGCTTTCAAGCGAAATGGATGTGGATTGTTTTAAGTTTTCAGTAAAGGCGCCCTGTACCGTACTCGTGGAGGTATACCCGTTCTATCAGGAGGATGTGGCCTTTCTTGATGCTTCGCTTATCGTTCACAGCTGGAACGGCGGAGAGGTAGAGACCTATGCCCTGGAGGATCAGTACCCGGATGGAAACTACGACTGGAAAGGCAAGGGATTATCCGGAAAACGCCTGGCTTTTAAAACGACAAGCAGTGACGATCTGAGCATTCGTGTCCGCTACGTCAGTGATGACAGTCTTTTTACTTCCCAGCTGCAGTACATGCTTGTGGCGACTGTTTTGGAAGAAGGATAAAAATCAGGGTTTTTAGTAGATCTCGCTTTTATCAACCTTTACAACGGCACGGTCAAACTCAAAATAGACGTAATAGAAGTCCTGATATTGACCATTTTCATCGAGACACGCAAAAGCTATTCCGCCTTCTCCGCCAATGCTGACGTCGCCGTAATACACGAGATCGGTAAAAGCGCACTGCACCCGATCAGCGATATAATGCTGGATATCCGAGATATAAACTGCATAATTACCACTCAAAGACATATAATGGGCATTCTGCGCGGCCACATCAGGGAAATAATCAGTAAGCTCCCACCATAGAAGTTTTGCCGGGTCAGTCCGTCTTACTATTTCAACTGTCTGAGATTCGGCCCTCCCGACGATCGGTTCGTCATAGCCAAAGAACAGCTCAAGTGCGATAAAAGGGTATTCAGCCTCGGAATTCCAGATAATATAGTAGGTGGGCACGTCCAACTCAATGCCTTCCGCATCATAGGGAATGACAGACAGTTTTTTTTCTACTTCCGCTTCCGTATCCCCGATCTTAATATCCAGAAATCGAAGGTTTTCATCGCCTTCGTTTCTTATGTTCAAATAAAAATCCTGGATCCCTTCTACCCCAAAACAAAAATCCACATTATCGGTCGACATCATACCGGTCCCGACATGCTCCGGCTTCATGATATCGATCAGACTGTCAATATCTCCCAGATAATCCATGAGCTCTAAAACATCGTTTTTGTCTTCATCGCCTTCTTCACCAGTCTCCCCGGAGCCTTTTGACTCGTCTACGAGGGCGGCTAAAGCGTCAGGATCCTGTTCATGCTTTTCTTCGGGAGCCGCAGCCTGAGTTGGGGAATTTACTGTTTTTTCATCTGTATTCTCTTTTTCCCGCTCTGCTGCCGCAGCCTCTTCTATAGGTACAGCAGCCTCTTCCTGAAGCGCGTCACTCTCTACAGCGTTCTCCGTCTGGGTCGCCGCCTCCTTTTTTTCATCTTCATCTTCACATGCGCAGAGCATAAGAGATGCCAAAAGGATAATGTATAATAATCTCTTCATAACTTATCCGTCCCGTTTCATAGATCTGTACTTTTTCTTTATTCTATCATTTCCTGAAATCAAATACAAACGGCAAATCAGTTCGATTTTCAATAGAATGATCCTTCGATGGATCTATAGGGAGCGGCACCTGTAACTTTCGCTAAAAAATGCTTTTTTTCAGGCGCTATACTGCAGACATAACAAACAAGACAGTGGCTGACGCAGAAGGAGCGGTTCAGTCAAATCAAAAGGAGGATAGCGATATGATGAAAAAGAATTGGAAGAAGAGCATGAAAATGATGCTGGCAGCCTCGCTTATTGGAGTACTTTCCTTAAGCAGTGTCAGCACAGCTTTAGCGGCTGATGGATTTGAACCGGAGGCAGACTTTGAAGATTTCAGCCTGCAGACGCAGATAACCTATGGAGCGGTCAGTGAGGAAACGGAGGATGAGATTGATGAAATCCCGGAACCGTTAACGGCAGAGGAGCTGTTGGAGATTACCGGGGAAGACGGAGAAGAGGAGGCAGAGGATAGAGTGGAGAGAGCAGCCGTGCAGCTCTACAGTGCATCAGTCATAGATGCAAAGGCGTCTGACATGGTAAAAAAGGCCAGATCCTTTGAGGGAAGGACTGGATCTTCTGTCGGCGTTGACACTTCCAGAGACTGGTGCGTCCGCTTCGTCAAAAAGTGTGCCGGTGACCTGGGGATGACGCTTGGTTACAGCGATTGTGTGGGAGAGTTTTGCCGGGAGGCGATCGATGGTGGAAATGCAATGCTTTACGCATTTGATAGAGAAAACGATGTAGATCTTTATGATGCTTCGTCAAACGTTACGGATGTGAGCCGGAGTGATTTTACACCAAAGCCCGGAGACCTGATCTGTTTTCTCTGGTATGGTGAATCCTGCTATAACGGAAATTATGATCATATCGGGATCGTGACCGAGGTTTCCGGGGATAACGTAACCTGGATAGAAGGCAATTCCTCTGCAGGTGATTATACCTGGATCGTTTCCCACACAAAAGATCGGAAAAGCTATGACTATATTGCCGGCTATCTCCGTCCTGATTACAAGGCGGAACAGAAGAATGAAGGCATGAAGGAGGGAGCAGGAAGGACAGTGCCGGACGGTGAATATCAGTTGGTCTGCGGAATGGATAGTCATCTGGCGCTTGATGTGCCGGCAGGCGCGCAGGCTAAAGGGAATCCGAATGCGCAGATCTATCACAACATCGGGGATAAAAACCAGGTCTTTCAGGTCACCTATCAGGGCGACGGGTTCTACAGGATCATTTATAAGGCAACGGGAAAGTCACTTGACGTAGCAGGAGCCAGCACCGAGAAGGGTGCCAATGTACAATTCTATACGTCCAATGGATCAGCCGCGCAGCTTTGGTCGGTCCGTTCGGCAGGAGATGGTTGTTATACCCTGCAGGCCAAATGCAGCGGACTATATCTCGACGTGGATTCGGGACTGGCGCAGGATGGACAGAATGTCCAGCTGTGGGACGGCAACGGAACAAACGCCCAGAAATGGAAATTTGAACAGATCAAAGATAATTCCCTGAAGGCTGGGAACGGACAGACCGTGAAGAATGGTAATTACAGATTGGTCACAGCCCTTGCGCCGGATATGGCATTGGATATATATGCAGCTGGTGCAGAAAAAGAGGGATCAAACGCCAGTATTTACCATAATACGAAGGACCGTAATCAGATTTTTACGATAACACATGTCTGCAACGGTTTCTATAAGATCGTTCATAAGGCGACCGGTAAGGCACTTGATGTATATGCAGCGAGCGGAAAAGAGGGTGCGAATGTTCAGTTTTATCCCTATAACGGATCGGCTGCACAGCTTTGGTCCATTATACCCTGTGCCGATGGCACCTACCGACTGCAGGCCAAGTGCAGCGGCCTGACGCTTGATGTATCGGGGGGCGTCACAGCGGACGGACAGAACGTACAGCAATGGAACAGAAATGATTCCAAGGCACAGCAGTGGAAGCTCGTTAAAGTAAAGTGATCAAAATGAGTGGGATCGGAATACAACAGTTCAGAAATAAATCGATACAGTGGTTTGAACTATGATTATGGATCGGAGGACAAGAACATGAAGAGAAGAAATCAGATGAAGCTTTTGACAGCAGCACTTGCGGTGGAAATGATCTTAACACCGTTTACCGCGGATTTACACCCGGTTTTTGCACAGGAGCCGGAGATCATCTCAGAAGAAGGAGAGGGAGAGGACCTGGGATCCGCAGAGAATACTGAGAACTGGGAGAATACCTTGGAGGATCCCGGAGCATCCTGGGATATTTCCTTAGAATGGGACGAGGTGATCGTTCCGGATAAGACAGAGACGGATCCGGCCGGTGAAACATCGGGAAGTGAGGAGACGACCGTAGAGGAGGAACCTGGTGAAAACCCGGAGATAGCCATACCTGAGACAGAAGAGTCGGGCGCTGAGGAGAATGCGGAGAAAAATGAGGAAGAAGCGGAGCCGCAGCCGGAGACGGAACTCTTCCCGGAAAATGAAAATGAAACGGAAAACAATGAAACAATGCAGCTTACCCTGAAGACCGAGGAAAACGGTTTTGATCCGGAACTCATGGTTTGCGCTTCTGCCGGACAGGCATCCTCCCGTGACATGGCGGACCGGGCCGGTGCTTATCTTTACCGGACTGCAGATTCCGTTGGTATCAGCACCTCTTCCAACTGGTGCGTACGGTTTGTGAAAAGAGTCGCGGCGGATATCGGCCTCTCCATCGGAAGCCGTGAATGTGTGGGAGAGTTCTGCCGGGACGCGATCGATACGGATAACGGGCATTTCTACGCGATTGACCGCAGCACAGACGTGGACCTTAGGGATGCTTCCCATAATATCACTGATGTCAGCCGGGATACTTTCACGCCAAAGAGAGGCGATCTGATCTGCTTCTTATGGTACGATGCTAGCTGCTATAACGGGAATTACGATCATATCGGTATTGTGACAGACGTGTCCGGGGATGCCCTGACGTATATAGACGGAAACTCCAGTGCCGGGAATTATACGACGATCGTCTCCCATACAGTCAACTGGCGGAATTACGGATATATCTGCGGATACCTTCGCCCGCGCTACAGCGACGCGAACACCTATCCTATCGGTTGGTTTGATACAGCGGAAGGCCTGGACGGGAAAGTCCGGGTCAAAGGTTGGGCTTATGATCCCGATGATCCGTCCGCTGCATTAAGTGTCCATGTATATGTCGGCGGCCCGACAAACTCCGGCGCCCCCTCCTTTGCGATCACAGCAGACAAGGAACGCAGGGATGTGGATGACTATTATGGCTGCGGCCGTTATCACGGATTTGATGAGGAGATTCCGGTTGATGCAAGAGGAGTGCAGCAGATCTACGTTTATGCCATCGATGCTGGTCCCAATCCGGAATACAATCCCGAGATACAGAACTGTCCTCTGACCGCGGACATTCAGGATCCTGAACCTGACTTTATCCCGCCGGTCATGAAGGCGAAGACCTTCCGCCGAAGAGAAGCGCGAAACGTGAAAAACTGGCTGATCGGAGCCGAGCAGTATACGCCGACCCGTTTTACCTCTTCGGACAACAATGTATTAAAGATCAATGAATCCACCGGGCGGGTTCAGATCTTAAACAGCGGTTCCGCGGAGATCACAGTGTTTTTCGGGGAAAATAAGGTCTCGAGAGTATATAACGTAAAGCTTCCCGGCATTACGAACAACGCGGCCGTTGCACCGGGAGAGCGGAAGGTTCTCAGGATAGAGAATCATCAGGACGGTAATGTATACAGAGTAAAAAGCAGTAATAAGGAGATTGTCAAGACTTGTGTCTATGATAACGGCGATCTGGTGATCAAAGGGATGCAAAAGGGGACAGCAACCGTCACACTGTATGTGGATGACGTGTCCTATGGGAAATGTACAGTGACTGTGCGGTAGGAGAACATATTCAGATCTTTGGATCCTTTTCCGATCTTTTGAGCCTGAAAAGCCCCAGGATGCACTGTTTGAGTGTATCCTGGGGCTTCTGTTTTATTGATCCGGGCCTGCCCATATTTGGCCTGATAAGAAAAGATGACTATTATTGGCTCTGCTGCTCGATAAGGCAGTGATGAGGCTTGGCTTTGTCATCCTTATCATAGGTGACAGCAACAAGAAGAAGGCTGCCGCCAAGGCCTTCGAGAGAGGAGGCATAGTTTCTGGAGCGGATCTGCTCCATGGCTTCCTCGGGAGTACCTCCTGCCTTAAGTTCTATGATCAGGGCGGGAGAGGGGTCGTATTTTTTCGGGATATAGACCATGTCAACATATCCTGTCCCGGAACGCAGCTCCTCCAGCTTGATATAATGATCCCGGTATGTGAAGAAAGCCAGCTTGACAACAGCTCTGAGCGCCTGCTCGTCATTGTACCAGAGTGGTGCGCTTTCTTTCATATGGACCTTCTGTATATTTGCCGCAACGGCATCCGAACGTCCCGCGATGATGTCTGATAAGAACTGCTCGCTTTCCTTTATGCGGAGCAAGGTTTCCTTGTGCGTAACTTCGTGGATCATATCCCCGAACTCGGCCTGGATTTCGAAGTTCGGTATCCGCACGGTGTTTTTTTCGCTGTCAAACGTCAGATATCCAAAGTGGACCAGGATCGTCAGCACATCATCTGCGGATCTGAATGATGTAAGGTCATTCTGGAATTTTGCGGTTTTTACCGGTATTTCCAGACCGGCAGTCAGCTTCTCCGCTGCTTCTCCAAGTCCGTCAAAGTCCATATTTATATAGTCGAGCGCTCCGTATACGGCTGTGCTTTCTTCCCAGTAGGATCTGAATTTTTTCCAGAGTGCGGCACGAATTACTGAGTTGGGGTTGTAAACGGAAAGCTGCTCGCCATCCTCGGTATAAACACTGTAGCCATTGTACCAGTCCTGCATCTCACGGAAGGATACACCGCTCATTTCACACACCTGCCGCACATCTTTCTCTAAAAAACCGGTATAAGGAGCAAATCCCATTGGGTTAAGAATGGAGTATTCATAGAATTCCGAAATGGCGGACTGGGTTCCGTCCTTCTTGATGGGAAGGATGCCGGTCATGTAGGCGGCCGCGAATACACTTTTGGTGATGTCGCTCTTAAAGAGGGAGCGGAGGAATTCAAGGAAATCAGTCTGAGTATCAGGTGTGCTCCGTGGAGTACGGATCGGCGCGTCCCATTCGTCTATGATGGCGATAAATTTCCGACCGGTTCTTTTTTCCATTATTGAAAGAGCTTCTTTTACCGAGACATCCTCTCCGACATCCGGATACTCATTTCTGACATCCCGCAGAATACGGTTCAGTATATAACGAGGCAACTCTGCCGGTGTCGTATCCGCCATAAAACCCGTGATATCCAGATAGAGCACATTATACTGATTTAGGTGCTTCTCATAGTCCGGATCCTTTGCGATCTCCAGGTCATCAAATAGAGCATGGGAATCACAACTGCAGTCATAATAGGCCTCCAGCATGTTTGCAGCATAAGATTTACCGAAGCGTCTGGGTCGGCTTACGCAGGAAAGCCGGTTCTTCCTGCAGATGGTCTGGTTGATGACTGCGATCAAACCGCTTTTATCAATATAATCATCATTTCGGATTTCTTTGAAATTCCCGTTTCCCGGATTGATATAAAAACCCATGCGTTCATCCTCTCTGACGTATATTATAGCAAAAGAAGGAGGCTTTTTCCACGTGCAGTTATGGTCTTTTTACGTGCGTTTTTCCGTGATGTGAACGCAAGTTGGGTTTCACACTTTTTTCACATTTTCCGTTAGCACTCTCTATTGACGAGTGCTAACAAATGTGCTATAACATAATTGTCAGAAGGAAAGGGAAAGAAATCCCGGATCCGAATGACGAAAACATAGTTCAGCCCAGAACCAACATCCTGGACCGAGAAATAGCCCGCCGGGAGGCGGAGTCGTAAGGAGGGATGAGTTATGTTGTACGCACCGATGATTTTTGGAGAAAGCCTGATGGATGACTGGTTCGATGACTTTGACAGAGAATTCAGGGATCTGGATAAGGAATGGAACCGGAGCTTTGGCAGAAAGAACCCTTTGTTCGGCAAACGGGCAAAGAACCTGATGAAAACGGATGTCAGAGAGCATGATGATCAGTATGAAGTCGATATTGAGCTCCCGGGCTTTAAAAAAGAGGAGGTCAATATTGAGCTGAAGGACGGATATCTGGTGATATCCGCCGAGAAGGGGCTCGATAAGGAGCACAAGGATAAGGCCGGAAAGATGATCAGACAGGAGCGCTACGCCGGCAGCATGACGAGAAGCTTCTATGTCGGAGAGGCTGTAAAGCAGGAGGATATCAAGGCAAAGCTTGAGCATGGTGTTTTAAAGCTGATGATACCGAAGGAAGAGGAAAAGCCGGCGGTGGAAGAAAAGAAATACATAGCGATCGAAGGCTGACCGTTCAGGTCTGTGCCTGTTGATGGTTGGATATTGAACAAAACGGGCCCGCGTATTGACGCGGACCCGTTTTGTTACAAAAACGTTATTTGTTTTATTCTGTCTTCAGCTTCGCCCGTATGATCCGCTCTATTGACTGGTCCAGTCGTTCTTCGCTGATCTCTCCGGACTGTACTTTGGAAAGGATTTCTTCATATGCTGCGGTAAAGTCTTCCGGCATCAGAAGCATATCCGCACCGGCCTGAAACGCTTTAAGCGCCGCCTCGGCAGCGCTGAAATGCTCTGTAATGGCTCCCATGCTCAGGGAATCTGTGATGATGATCCCGTCATAGCCAAATTCATTGCGCAGAACCTCCGTCAGCATGTATTCCGAGAGACTTGCCGGGAGGCCTTCCGTTTCAGGGATCTGGGGCAGTGAGATATGCCCGGCCATGATGAAGTCGGTTCCCTTTGTGACCCCGTCGATGAAAGGGATGAATTCCATAGCCCTTAATTCCTCAAGCGTCCGGGGACTTTCGGCGGCCTCTGTGTGGGTATCCTCGCTGACGCTGCCATGTCCCGGAAAGTGCTTATAGCAGGTCAGGATATTATTCCGCTTCAGCCCTTCGCAATACGCGGCGTCCAGCGCTGTTACCACGGCAGGATCGCTGCCGAAGGAGCGGTCGCCGATCATATCTTCTCCGGTACTGATATCCGCGACCGGGGCGAAGTCAACGTTAAAACCGTAATCCCTTAAGTATTGACCGATATAGTCAGCGGATTCCGTTACCTTATCCGCTCCTTCTGACGCCAGTTCAGCCATAGGTGCTACGGCTTCCAGCGAAAAGGCGGCATTCCCGGCGAGACGGAGAATACGGCCCCCCTCCTCGTCGATACCGGTAAAAAGCGGAAGAGCTACGGTTTCCTGCGAACAGTTCTTCGCGTTTTCGATCATTTCCCTGACCTGATCGGGATCCTTGAGATTATCGGCAAAATAAATCAGACCGCCCACAGGATTTTCCTGGTAGGCAGATACGCTCGTGTTGCCAAAGGCTGTTACCGTTTCGACACCGGTTAATTCTTCGGGGGTAATAAAGAAAAGCTGGGCTACCTTTTGCTCCGTGGTCAGAGCGCCCAGAAGTTCATTGATTTTTGCTGCCTGCGCGAACTCCGCCATTTCTTCTTCCGAAAGAGTCTCCTCTACCGGCTCCGCTTCTTCCGAGAGCGGCTCCTCGCTTATCTCGGAGGAATCGGGTTCGGCCGTCTCGTTATCCGCCGGAAACATATTTTCCTCTGTTTCCACGATGACCGTTTCTTCTGTTTCTGCCTGCTCGTCCTCTTCCCCCAGGACGGAAGCGAAGCCGATCCGGTAGACCAGATACCCGAGCAGCAGAAAACCGCCGAGCCACAGCAGCATATAGATCAGATTGCCAAATACAGTTTTCTTCCCCTCATCATACATAATCAATCCCTCTAATTATTAGTTTTCCCCTGTAAAGAGTATATACAACAAAATAAAATATGTCAACGAAGGCAAAATATGCTATACTAATTTAATATGTAAAGACATGGCAACTGTTCGAGAACCAGGGGGTTCTGAACAGATACGACAGGACCTTCGAAAGGAAAATACGATGATTTATACGCTGACCTTCAGTCCTTCGATCGATTACCTGGTTTATCTGCGGGATGAATTCAAACCCGGCCGGATGAACAGGATGAAAAAGGATGCGATCTATTATGGCGGAAAGGGAGTG
>JAILQQ010000065.1 GCA_024698885.1 Lachnospiraceae bacterium
TACATATAGGGCGCAACATACAAAAGAGCAACCCCATAGGTCAGAATAACGAGCAGAAACCAACCCGTAAAGGTCAGCGTCAGATAGATCAGCCGAAGTACATTTCCCCGCATCATCTGAACACTCTGTCGGATGATGGAAACAACCGGCCGGTCCGGATCATCCAGATAAATATAGTAGCCCGCAAACAGCCACGAGCTCACAGCGATCAACAGCGCCAGAGAAACCACCTCAAGCACCATCCCCGCAAAGAATACTCTTCCGTCAAGCATGGAGACGCCTCCCGTCTCCTCCGAGCCTGTCAGAAACGACGTCAGGCTCCCGATCGTCGAGACGATCCAGATGATAAAGGAAAGAAGGATCACCTTATCCGGGTTATATTTAAACGGAAAGAGAAGATCCGACAGGGACGGCTTTAAATCCCTTGCGACGATCAGGCATATTCTTTTATATCCGGTCATAAACAAAGCCAGTAAAAGACTGACGATCAGAGAAAGTCCATAGTTCATTGCGATCAGGGCAGGCGATGAAAAAACGTCGATCAGGTCGTTAAGTGACTCGATCCGTCGAAAATCCACACCCATGACCAGGATCGCAGACTCTGTCAGATAAAGCGTCACGCCGACTAAGATCGTCAAGGCCGCAGCCCCGATCAAAATACCGTAATTTTTTGCCATCCGTCTTTTTGCGATAGTTTTCAGATCTGATACCGGTCTCATATCCTTTGATTCTACTCATACAATAAGAACAAGGTCGAAGCAGACGAACGCTTCGAACCTTGTTCTTGCAATCCTGTCAGTTAATGAACCTCAATAATTCCTTATATCGCGTAATCTACATTTCTTCCCAGAAGCGCCTGTGCGTCGGTGCTCTTCTTATCCTTCATATAAGGATTATCCTCGTTGCGGTACATGATCCTTGTCGTTGTCAGCCCGCCGCTGACATAGGTCCTTCCGCATTCGGGACACACAGCCGTTGTCAGCTTCACACTGGCCTGAAGCACTTTTCCGTTGTTCTCCTCCGCCTTTTTATAGGCATTGGAAACATGCTCGTTTTCATGGGCTCTTACCTTGGCCGGTGCCTCATTCGGAGAGATATGGGCCGCTGACTTGAAGGAAACCATTTCATCGGACCCGTCCTGGTACTTACGGTTTGCGCAGGTTTCACATTCCGCCGGAGAGGATTTTCTGCCGGGGGCCGTCTCCCGGGATTCCCCCGGATTTTTTACCGCACCGGTACCCTCGGTACGCTGCGCGGAACCCGGCATACCGTTTAAGGCGTAAGGACTCATGCGGCTCATTGAAGCGGCCGCATTTTCCTGACCAAGCCGCATGGCATTTCCATATGCGTTCATCGCATAATTCATTCCATAGCCCGAAATCCCGATCATAGTATCACCTGCCAGTCTGAAAACAGGCCCCTTATCTGCGCCAATTGCCTGCAAATTATGCGCTTAGGCACGAACCTTCGTTCATGCCGATTCGGTCGTTTTCCCGACCGAATCATTTCCTTATGTATCTGTTCAGAACCCTCTGGCTTCTGAACAGATACGCGGCCCGTCATTGATAGTTTTGCTTCGCAAAAGGACGGGCCACATCGCAAAACCCACATTTTGGTACGCCCTCAGCAGCAAGTGCTTCGGTCTGTCCTGAATAAATACTTCCTTGTACTATACTCCGGATTTATCATACCATATTTTGAACTAAAATTCAACGATGTCTGCGCCAGACATCATTCCATGATCGAGGTGTTACTATTTACGGGTCAATAGTTTGAGCTGGGTATTCTTTTTGGTGTCCTTACTGGTGTTATCATATATGCTCCTGCGACTGTATTTTACAGCAGATAAGAAGAAATTACGACTGATGTACGGGAAAGCGTAGTTTTTAAGAGGATTTGGCTATGGACTATAAGAGAATTGGAAATACATTTTTGTGGCTTGCAGTAATCACTTTTATAACGGCTTTACTTGTATTTTTCGTTGTTATTCCAAATATTCTGGACACTATATGCCCGCTAATGAGTTTTGGCACTATTCAAAGTATGTACTGGCATTAAATATCGTATCCATAGTCTTTTACTGGATTATGCTTTTCTTTGAGAAGAAAGACTATGAGCAGGAAGATTGATAAGGACTGGAATGATGGAAAAGAAGAAAATTACGCTTGGAATGTTTTTAGATACGATCAGCAGGAACAGGAGCAGCCATGAAATTATCCGTATCATGGATAAAAACGGCGAAGTAGATGTTTCGGCAAGAGTCAGTAGCTTAATCTGGGAAAGTCTGGAAGACAGGATAATCGAGTGCTTTCAAGCAGAGGAAATGGACGTATTCAACGTCTGGTTATTGGAGATAGGGTAGTTATGATTGAATTTATAAGAGCTTCGCACTTAAAAGCGGGAGATATCCTTGCAAAGACCATATACAACGACAGGCTTCAGATACTTCTAAAAGCCGGGAATGCTTTAACGAACGCAAGTATTAAGACTATCAGAGATTTTGGTTATAAAGGCTGCTATATCGAGCATGAAGGTATCAGACGGGAAGATATACCGATCACGGAGCCTTTGATAGATGAAGCTGAGGAACTGGTTTTTATCAGCAGGTTAAAGGATATGTTTTCTTCCGCAGAACCATTTCAGGATCCTTTGAATGAGAGATTTAAGAAACTGCGCCGGGAAATAGAGGACGTAGTAAAGAAATTAGCGCAGGGTATCCGTGTTTTATACAACAAAGGCGAATTTCTCTACGAAACAGAGGATTATACAAGAAACGTAAGCAACTGGATCTATCACCATAGCCTAAATACCTGCATTATCTCCATAGGTACAGCTTTAAATATGGGACTCGATCAGCAGACTACGGAAGATATCGCAATCGGAGCTATTTACCACGATTACGGCAAGGCATACTTTGGTGAGGCTTTATATAACAAAGAAAACGTTACTGATGAAGACAAGGCTTTACTCAGGCAGCACCCAGAGAAGATGTTTCGGGTATTGCAGAGGTTGAATTATCCGGTCAATACGACGTATGCGATATATCAGCACCACGAGAAATCAGATGGAACCGGATACCCGCATGGGCTGAAGCTAGAAAAGATAACGATAGCGGCTCAAATAGTATCTCTTGCCTCTGCCTTTGATAATCTGGTCAATATCACGGCATACAATAAGGAGCCTATGAGCCAGGAAAACGCTTTGGAATATCTGCAAGGCTGCAACCTTTATTCGATTGACTGTATGCGGGCTTTATTCAACTTTATAGTCCCGTATCCGGTAGGCTCAAAGGTTAAGCTTTCCAACGGTGAAACGGGTATTGTTCTTAAAAATGTGCCGGGGACTATCATGCGCCCGTATGTACTGGTTGGAAAGGAAATGTATGATCTATCGTATGACCTTAACAGGATGAATATAACGATCTTGGAAAGTGTAAAAGATATAGCGTAAGGAGTGATTTTTATGTTTGTGAAGTTGTATGTTACTGGGGAATTACGAGAGATCCCGATAAGTTGCCTGGAATTATCGAATAGAAGCGCAAATGCTCTATATAGGACAAATTGCACGAATGTCGGGGATATCATTGATAAATGGCATGATTTGACAGAAATTAGGGGCTTAGGCGATAACAGCATAAAAGAAATCAAGAACGCCGTCGTAGAGGAAAGCCTTAGTTTAATGACCAAGGAACAGGTGGTTGACTTCTTTTATGATCTCGTTCTCCGTAATCCGGCAGAAAAGCTGAAGAAACTGGCTTTACAGTTCAAAAAATTTGAAGATCAGTCAATATCCGAACCGGTAATGCAGGCTGCGTCCTGAAAATAATAATCATTGGAGGTTTCGTATGAGCAGACTTGCAAGAAAAGAACGCAAAAGGATCGAGCAGGCAATGTACCTGCCGCCAAAAAGAGACAGCACTTGGGTAGGCTTTCGACCGGTACTCTTCGGAAATGGCAGGGAAGATGCAAAAGGGAGAAGACGTGAGGACAGGCTACTTTGCAGAAAATACTGCGAGACAGTAGAAGATTAAAAGGAGGGATGTAAATATGATACTGAAAACTGGGTTATTTGGCGAGGTTGACACCGAAAAAGTCAAGGTTATCAACTTCCCGAAAGGTATTATCGGATATCCTAATTTACAGAAATTTACACTTATTTCTGATAAGGATTCCGAAAACAAGGGATTGAACTGGCTTTTATCTTTGAGCGATCCATCTTTCGCTATGCCGGTCATAGATCCGCTGATCGTAAAGCAGGATTATAATCCGATGGTAAAAGAAGATATGCTGGAACCTATTATCGGGAAACTGACGGAAGACAATTTATTTATCCTTGTGACGGTGACGGTTCCTGAAAAGATCGAGGATATTTCCGTAAACCTTGCAACTCCTATCATTATCAATACAGAGAGTCTTAAAGGGACACAGGTTATTGTCGAGAATGATGACTATGAGGTTAAGTATAGGGTGTACAATATTCTCAAAAAGGATAAAGACCCTTAATATGGGATGTGGTTGAATATAAGATAAAGCATTAAATAGCATTATAAGTGAAGAATACAAGAAGATTACACCGTTATTCTTAGGACTCGAATAATGAAAGATATTATACGGATCGATCCCGATATTGATCGACGCAAAGACCGAGATCAGGACCACCGCATAAATCAAAGCCTTTATAATATATTTTTTCATTCTGTAAAACGCCTTTTTCAGCGTTTCCTTAATGCATTAGCTTATAATCTGCTGAAATATGGAAAAAAGAGGGTTTAAACAGATTATAGGCATTTTTTTACTTCTATATTCTGCCAAACATCTGTAGTATATCACATGTTTCCGCCACTTCAATGCTTTTTCTCATAAAGCCTTTCCTTCCTTACTCGGGACTGCGTCCGGCTTTAGCCGGAATAATTCCTTACGCGGCCCTGCCATAAAAAAGAGGGAGGTTTGATCTTGCCTCCCTCTTACTGTATCCGTTCGCCGGCCTGTCCGGTAAATTATTATTCCGGCCACTAACATTGTCGGCATTTAATAGCCGAAGTAATATAATCGGTCTTAAACGATCGTGGCTTCGGTATACGCAGCACCGTTAATATATAAGGTATATCCGTTAAAATTGATGCTGCTTATCGATCCGCTGTAGCTCTGTATATAGGAGTCCCCTGTTAAAGTCCAGATAGAGCCCTCGTCGATCGTAACATCGACATCACCCGATGCTTTGGAGGAATTGATCGCTCCAACGTAGGAGGAGCCATTCGTAAGATTCAGAGTAAGACTTGAATCATCGTCTACCTCAATCGCGCCCTCCGCCGTCTGCTCCGACAGATTAACCGTAGCGTTTCCGCCGTTCTTTCCGGCCGTTCCCCAGCTGTCCGCCGAAATATCCAGAAATACCTTATCCTCGTTATCCGCATAGCTTAAATCTACACTGGTCAGATTGATCGTCGTCGTTACGTTGGTAACGTGGAACATCGAACCCGTTTCCGCCGTCAGGCTCCCATCCGTCATCGTAAAGGTGGACTCTCCCTCGGAGGCGTCTCCGGACATGGACTGATAGATCAATACATTCGTCGCTGTCGTAGACTGCCCGTTCAGGGTTGCGTTGTTTCCGGTCAGATCGGAGTTCGTAATCGTTACGGAATTCCCTCCCTCGATCACGGCCGCTTCCGAATTCGATGCGGAAAGAGTCGAATCGCTTACTGTTATATCCGCCGTGGAGTAGATCGCGGGGGAGCCTACGCCGGAGGTTTCCCCGGTACTGTCATCTACCGTAACCGTCCCGCCGCCTCTGTCGGTACGGATCGCCGCCGAAGAATTCCCACTGGTTGAAATCGTAACGTTACTGGCGTTAAGGGTTGCGCCGCCGGTAGTCATCAATCCGCCGGAATTATTCCCTGTCGTTGTGATCGCAGTATCCGTTACAGTTACTGTAGTCCCTTCTCCATAGCTGAATACTCCGTTGGCATGAGCTCCGTCTGTCGTAATCTTAGCTTCTGTAATTGTAAGATCAGCTCCGTTGTTTGCAAGTATCCCCGCGTTGATCCCGTAAAAGTCCGCGTCCTCACCGTTGCTGTCGCCGGTTTTGTTAACAGTAACTCCGGTTAGAGTAACGTTCGCGCCCTCCTCTAGTGTGCTTCCATCTACAAGGACAGCATTCTGACTATCTCCTTCGGAGGTATAGGTTTCTTCCTCCGCGTTCTCGGTAACTATATTTGCCGCGTCGTATTCGGTCGGAGCGCTACTGCTTCCGCCTCCGGGCTCTTCTCCATCCGGTAACTCCGGTCTCTCACCGTTCTCGTCTCCCGGCTTCTCTCCGTCCGGCAGCTCCGGTCTCTCACCGTTCTCGTCTCCCGGCTTCTCTCCATCCGGTAACTCCGGCCTCTCACCGTTCTCGTCTCCCGGCTTCTCTCCATCCGGCACCTCAGGTCTCTCACCGTTCTCGTCCCCCGGCTTCTCTCCGTCCGGCAGCTCCGGCCTTTCGCCGTTCTCGTTTTCAATCCTCTCGCCGTTCTCGTCTCCCGGCTTCTCTCCGTCCGGCAGCTCTGTCTTCTGGTTCGTGTTCTGTGTCTTCTTCCTGGATCTGTTCGACTGATTCCCTGAAGGAGCCTGAGGCGCAGCCTGCTGCTCCTGCTGCCCGCCGATCTCAAGGCCCGGCATACCCGGCAAAGCGCTCATATCCGCCTGGGGCATCTGAAGGCCGCTCATATCCATCTGGGGCATCTGAAGACCGCTCATATCCATCTGAGGCATCTGAAGACCGCTCATATCCATCGACGGCATTTGCAGGCCGCTCATATCCATCGAAGGCATTTGCAAACCGCTCATATCCATCGACGGCATTTGCAAACCGCTCATATCCATCTGAGGCATCTGAAGACCGCTCATATCCATCTGAGGCATCTGAAGGCCGCTCATATCCATCTGAGGCATCTGAAGGCCGCTCATATCCATCTGAGGCATCTGAAGACCGCTCATATCCATCGACGGCTGCTGAAACATATCTGCGGGTGCGCTGTTGTTACTGTCTGAGGGAGCCGACCAGGTATTGTCCTGTGCCGGAGGCGTCCAACTGTCGTTTGACGGGGCGCTCCAGCTATCATTGGACGGGGCACTCCAGCTATCATCAGACGGGGCACTCCAATTATCGTCGGAAGGGCTGTCATTATGCTCCTCGTGGTAATCGTCACCGCCGCCGTTATCGTTGTGCTCCTCTCTTCCGCCCTCATCCCTCGACTCGGACTGATGGGAACCTCCTCCGCCTCCGGGGCCGCCCCCTCCGGGTCCGCCGCCCTGCGGTCCGCCCGGTGCCGCAAAGGCCGTTACCGTTAAGCTTGCCGAAAGAATTGCGGCAAGAGCCGTTGCCGATACTTTTTTCAGAGTTCTTGTCTTTGTCATAGTTCTTTCTCCTTTACCGTTGTATTCTGCTTAATCCGTTCTCTGATCTCCGCTACCCAAAAACATTGCTTATCTCTCGATTTCTCCATCTGTTCTGTAAAGCTTCGATCTGCTTCTGTTTATAAATACAACCGGTAAAGGAAAAAAATGGGGGTACCTGTTATTTTTTTTATCTTTTCGAATGCCTCTGTTCAGAAAAGTGCTGAACCAATCTCACCACCTTACCGAAACCTCCCCGCTGTTTACATCGGAAATCGTTCCGTCAGTCTCTTGAATTCTAAGAGAAAAGTCGTCGTTGATCGCGACGGCCTTTGCTGTCTTCGGAGCGAAAAAGGCTCTTTTTCCGGCTCCATACTGTCCGAAGCTTCGCCTGCTGCCCCGAAGGTCTCCGTTTCCGGATCAAAACCCGGAACAAACCCCGCAAGCAGCCCGTCCTGCCTGAGCCTCGTCTCCTCCTTCTCCGACTCCGTCATCCGGAACCGCCTTCCCCATTCCCGCGATCCCCTGTACATTTTCCGTCCCCGAGCGCAGACCTCCCTGCTGTCCGCCGCCGTACAATAACGGCGTAAGCTTAACCCTGCCGACATTTGGCTTTCCGCTGTAGCCGTTGATATAGAGGAAGCTCGTCCCCTTCGGGCCGTGAAGCTTATGGGCGCTGACTGAAAGCAGGTCGATCCCGGCTTTCTTCGGATAGAGCTCCGCCTTTCCGTAGCCCTGAACCGCGTCAACGTGAAAAATCGTCTCCGGATTCCTCTCCCGGATCACCGCCGACAGCTCCTCTACGGGCTGGATTGAACCGATCTCATTGTTTGTATGCATAACGGAAACAAGGATCGTATCGTCTCTGAGGGCCTTCCGAAGGTCAGCCGGATCTACTCTGCCAAAGGCGTCAACCTCAAGAAGCGTTACCTCAAAGCCCTCCTCCTCAAGCGCGGAAAGCGGACCCAAAACCGCCGGATGCTCGATCCTTGTAGAGATCAGATGCTTTCCTCTGCGAAGATTGCTGTTGTTTCTTGCTATGCCAAGGATCGAAAGATTATCCGACTCCGTTCCGCCCGAGGTAAATAAGATCTCCTTCTCGTTTACCTTAAGGCTTTTCGCGATGATCTCCCGGGCCCTGTAAACCTCGTTATCCGCTTCAAAGCCCTTATGGTGCATACTCGACGGATTCCCGTAAACCAGGTCGGATACCTGATCCATATATTCTCTGACCTCTTTTACGCATCGCGTCGTCGCGGAATTATCTAAATAAACCTCCATATCTCCCTCATAATATCAATATATAACCTTCCTATTGCTCTAAAAGATAGATCAGCCACGACAATACCGCAAGCCCCGCCGTCTCCGTCCGAAGGATCCTCCGGCCCAGCGTGATCTCCAAAAAGCCTGCTGCCCGGGCCTCTGCGATCTCTTCTTCGCCAAAACCCCCCTCCGGTCCGATCAGGACCGCTACCGAAGCCCCGGGCTGTATCCCCGAGAGCAATTTCCTGGTCTTCTCCATTGTCGAGGCATCACAAAGCTCATAGGGCGCCAGCCGGACCCCGATCTCCTCCTCGTCGCAAAAGCGCATCGCCTCCGAAAAGGACAGCACACCGTTTACCTTCGGAATGATCCGGCGCTTTGCCTGCTTTGCCGCAGCCTCCGAAATCGCGTTATACCGATTGATTACCTTGTCGTGCTTCTTCTCGTCTAACCTCTTTACCTCCCGTCATTGCCACAGTTCTGAACACCCATTCCCGGCATTCCTGCCGGCTTCCGTCCAATTTTCGTCCGATTATTACAAGGGTTTCATCCGCCTGCATATATCCGGTATCGACGATACGGTCGAACATTCTGAAGATCATCGGAGCCAGAAAGTCAGTACCGAAATCGATACCCCATCTTGCCATGGTCTGCCTGGTTAGGTGGAGACCTTCGCGTGAGAATTCCTGGGCTATCCGGTTCATCGGAAGCTGAAGCACGCATCTGTCGTTTACGATCTCCGCCATCAGATCCGATGTCTGTATGCTTCCCTTTTTCATTTTCTCAACGGTTGCTGCCTGAACAATCTTCCCACCACCTCTGTAGACATGTATATGATATCGGACTACGTAATGAGAACAGGGGATCGTACAGACTTCTTCATAAGTTTTCTCGAAGTTGGGATCATCTATATATTTGACATTCGGTCCAAAGATAGCTTCAAGTTCTTCCGGAGTTAACTCAATGTCTTCATCGACCACCGGCAAATCCCTGGTCACTTTATTGGCACAGCCCGGGGATCTTACCGGACGGCCCGTTTTCTTTTGCTCGCCGTTGTCTTCTTTATCGGTTCCCTGATCGTCGCCGTCCTGCTTATCATCATTAGTAGGATTTTTTGATTCAGATGGAGCATTCTTCTTGCCTTTGCCGGACCCTGTAAGTATGCTGGACTTTTCGCTCGAACGGCCAAACATTCTGACGGTCATGATACGGAGACGTTCTTCCAGATCCACATAGTCGCAATCTCGCAGATGCTCAAATTTATCCTGAAGGAGACAGTATGCCCAGACAATGGATTCCTTATCCATCGACATCAGATTATGTTCAGTATAGTGGGGTATTTCATATCTGTGCTTGTTGTCAGCCTTCATTCAAAACTCCTTTGTTAAAGCCCGGTGAAAACGACCATTAAAAGCTCAGCAGAATTAACCATTTCAAGCCCAGAAGAAAAAGCCAATTCAGTCCAGTAAAAAAAGCCATTGCGTTTTCGTCCTCTTGTCTTAAACTGGTGTACGCCAATGCATCAGCTAAGAAATTGGATGAGTGAACAACACAATGACTTAACTGAAATAATAGCAAAGTATCTCAACGAAATAAAGAACGAATTAGGTGATCAGTTCAGCCTGGAGAAGGTCAACCTCGCTGATCTGGAACGGCGTTCCGGTATTTCAAGATCCAAGCTTCGGAAGATCAAGAAAGACGGATTCGTCATTCTTCCCCATGGGCTTCTTGGCCGAAAGTCTCCAGACACCGTCGTCTCTGGCTTCACCGGAATGATCGATGATCTTCTCCGCAAAGGAGTCAAAAACTCTGCTGTTCTATTTGAACGGCTTAAGGAGAACGGATATACCGGAAGTCTTTCCTCCGTAAAACGGTATGTAGCGGCGCATAAAGACCTTCTGCCGCCAAAACGTAAGATTGTATCGCCCCAGGGGAACCGTGGGCGGCGTTATGAGACAAAGCCTGGTGAGTGCTACCAGATGGATTGGGGCTTTGTCTCTGTGGAGACGGCTTCTGGTGAAACCTACAAGATCGCCTGCTTCGCCATGATCTGCCATGCATGCGGAAAAAGGTATGTAGAATTCTTCCCAAACGCGATGCAGGAAAATCTGTTCATTGGGATGATCCACGCATTCCTCCACATGGGTGTTCCGCAGAGGATCCTTACGGACAACATGAAAAGTGTGGTCATTTGCCGGGATGCGGAAGGGCATCCGGTGTGGCAGAAGGATTACGAGCTCTTTATGGACAACCTTGGCTTTGAGACCAAGCTTTGCAAACCAAGGCATCCCTTTACCAAAGGTGCAGTGGAACGCCTTGTCCGCTAAATCAAAGATAACTTCATCGTCGGCAGGGTCTTTACAGAGATCACCGAATTGAACTATCAGGCGATCAACTGGTGTGACCGGGTGGACAGCATTTATCATCGTGCTGTGGATTGTGTGCCGTCAGACAAGCATACCTCGCTCTGCATGAGACTTGCTACCCCGCTCGAAAACACTCCGGAACTGTCTTTCTATCTGTGTCCGGAGCGCCGGATCTCATTTGATGGCTTTGTCAGCTACGAAGGCCGGCGGTTTGGCGTCCCCTACTGGTATGACGGGAAGACCTGTCGTGTAAAACGGGACGGCTATCTCCTTGAAATCTATGCGGATGATATGTCAAGGCTTCTTACTACCCATGATGTCACCTGGGGGAAGCGGGATAGTTGGTGCAAGGATCAGTATGCTGCCGTTCAGCCGGAGGAAAGCCCTACCATGCCAGTAAGAGCAAGGATCCGGCAGCTGGATCCACCAGAATTCGACAACGGTTTCAGTCACTTCAATTTTGAGGAGGGACTGACCGATGAGTGATTCCATTTTTGATCAGATCCAGGCAGCTGCTGAGTTTCTCCGACTGGAACTGACCTCCCAGGAAATGGCAAACCTTTCGGTGACACAGGATCTTGGTGAAAAAGACCTCCAGTCAGTGGCTACTGTGTTTGCATACCTTCGCAACAAGAAAAAGGAACAGATCATCACAACACTCCTGCGGATGAGTCGTCTCCCGCTGAGGGAACCAAAAACCTTTGAGGGTTTCGATTTTGGGCGGCTGCATGGGAAACAGGTCGATTCCCTTAAGGAGCTGCAGACGCTGAAAGCACTTTATGCCCATAAAAATCTGGCGCTCATCGGTCCGCCCGGGGTAGGGAAGACACATCTTGCAATGGCCTATGGCCGAGCCTGCTGCGAAGCTGGATTGAAGTGCTACTTCCTGAAAGCAACGGAACTTAACCAGCGCCTTGTAGAGGCTCGAAAGTACGGACGTGAGGCATCGACGGTAAATGGTCTGGTAAAACCGTCCTGTCTGATCATTGACGAAGTGGGGCGTTGCGTTTTTGACATTGAGGCCACCCGCATGTTCTTCGATGTCATTGACCGCAGGTACAATAAAGAAGGACCGAATCTCATGATCTTTACGAGCAACAAGGGGCCTGACAAATGGGGGGAGTTTTTCAGCGAGGATTCCTCACTGCTCTGCGCCCTGGATCGGATCTTTGATGATGCAACCGTCTATATGATTAAAGGCAACAGCTATCGTGGCAGGAAGCGCGAGACCATCTCGCTTACAGCAGGAGTGTCCGCACCTGTTCAATCGGCACAATCTTAAAACTAAAGAAAGGAAACGCTGATGCATTGGCGGTTTCTTATGAGCTCGGATTGGCGATTTCTGCTGGGCTCTGAATGGCTAATTCCGCCGGGCTCTAACACCTTTGGATGGTAATAGCGCAGATCAGTCAGTAACGATTAAGCGTATCTTATCCAAGATGCGATCCTTATCTTTCAGTTCTCTCTGCAGATTACTCACCTTATCACGCAGGGACTGAAGTTCCTCATCCTTTTTGGCGATATTGGCTTCGAGGGTTTTGATCCTTGCAGAAGACTCCTTGTCAGTACCTACAACTTCCTTTTTCTTTCTTGTAGGTACAATTTCCCCGGTTTCAGGGTCTATTTTACCTATTAGTTTTCGATCTGAACGGTGCTGCTTTTTTTCTTTGTCCCAGTATGAATGGGAATCATAAACGTACGTTACGCCTGTTTTTTTGTTGGTTTGCTTTATTATTGCCATCGTTCATGCCCTCCCTTGTGGTGATATATTTATTATATCATATCACTACTTATATGTCAATAAAAAGGAGTGATAAAAATAATTTTTATCACTCCGTGTTACTATTCACGGTGTAATAATAGATTTTGGTTGGATTTTTGCCTATCAAGAATAGACCTGCTTAGAGTTGGCAGGATAAATACAAATGTTAAGTTTTGAAGGGGGTTATTCAGAATGAAGGAGGATTTCATCCACGGTATAGGGATTTCCACTGCACAATCGTATCAGCGCTTCTATCTCGTTAATTCCATTCCTTCTGCACGTTTCGATATATGACCTTATCCG
>JAILQQ010000070.1 GCA_024698885.1 Lachnospiraceae bacterium
TGACTGGATCATTTCCTTATACACAACCTATGGTAGTATCTCACAGCTATGGACACAAATCAGACACATCTCCGAAAAGTTTTTCGATCAGAGGCCGGTGCAGTTCCTTGTCATTGGGCAGTATCACCTTTGTTTCCAGAGAATATTTTTCCATGGCGGCAAAGATGCCGAAACGAATGAGAAGCAGCAGGCCCTTCAGATAGTCCTCCCCGGCCGCGAACAGAAGCTCCGCATAGATCGTCTGTTCCTTTTCCTCATAATGGACAAGGAGCAGGCCTCTGATGCTGCCGTCCCGTAACAGGCAGGCCGAGCCCTCCATATCGAAATAATCCGGCGGCGTTTCGGAAAGATTTTCGATAAAGCCGGTATGACCGTTCTTCATGCACATCTCGATCCCCTGTCTGAATTCCATGAAGGACATCTCACCGGCCGTTTTGATCTGGAGCTTTCCCGCGCGGTCTTCCTGACTCGGCCTCGACGCGATATTCCGGATGGCCTCTAACTGCGCGAAGCGCTTCAGCTTGATCTCAAGCGTCGTCCACTGTTTATGCGTTACGCCGGGAAATTCCTCCGCACTCTTTTCCGCTTCTTCCTCTGCTGCCGCCTGCGCTTCGTATTCCTCAGGCTCCATGTCCCCAAGCAGCCGGTACAGCGCCTGACCCTCGTCCTCTAAGGAAGGGCCGCTGTAACAGGTTTCCCTGGCAAAATCCGTCACCTGCGCCGTCATGGTCCCCTTTTTCAGCTCGTAAAACCCGTGGTTTTCAAAAAAGTTCCGGTCACCGTTGCAGACAAAATCCCGTCCGTATCCTCCCGGGAAGGAAACAGTCACCTGTTTAAGCCCCAGCCTTTGCGCGTACTGAAAGACAATGGATAAAAGTCCCTCCGCAAAACCGCGTCTGCGGAATGCCCCGGCCACATAGAGCCAGAAAACGACCAGATCCTTCTCATTCCTGTTCCCAAGCAGGAGTCCCGCGGGGATATCACTGCTACCTCTCTCAAACACAGCCCCGAGCCACAGATTTGTTTTGATATCCTCTCTGTCTAAAAGCTCAAAGGGATCCAACCCTTTGAAATAGTCCAGCTGATCCTTCTTCAATGCGATAATCTTCATACAGTTCCCCTGATTTTTCTATTTAATCATCATTATTCGTGTTTTCCTGGACGGAATCCTCTTCCTTCGTTATTTTACTGAGCTTCCAGTCGAAAATGACGGAATCCACGAGACCCATCCGGCTGATCATCTTTGACATCTCCTTATCCACGATATCACTCATGACATCCGGAAAATCCTTCTTCCTTTTCTCCACGGCCGCCTGGTACAGCTTATCCTTCTCCCGGAGTCTCTGTGCCATCACCTTTTGGTAGACATGTGCCAACGCAACGCGTTTTTGCCTGAACTCAGCCGGATTCGTTTCGGGAAGCCCCGCATTTATCGCCCCGATCAGATCGTTATAGGCCAGCATAAATTCTTCCCTTCCGAAGGGATGCCTCTGGAAGAAGCGGCTCATATGGAACCCCATCTCCTCGCGCTTTTCAGGATTTTTTTCGATCAGCTTGTCGACGTGGCTCTTGATGAACGACCAGTAAGGAGCCACCTGCATATGCAGCGGGAAATACAGATCCAGAAACTGGTTGCAGACAACATCAAATTCTGCTTTCTCCTGATCGGTAGGATTCCACATGTTCTTATGCTTCGCAGAGATCTTATTATACTTTTTTTCCATGGCATCATAGGCTCTTGCGATCCTGGCGACATTATCTTTCTGCAGCCTCAGCCTTTCCAGGATGGAATTTGCCTTCTGCTCATCGACCATCTGCCCGGTCAGGCGCTCAAAGAGGCAGTAACGCATCTCGCTTCTGAGCGCCGGGTCGGACATCGTTCCGATACTCCTGTCAACAATCTGCTGCAGGGCGAGATCGAACTGTGCCCTTAACGCACTTACCATGATCGGGTTATTCGGGTCGACCGGTGTCTGGTTCATGGCGTCCACGATCTGCCTGAAGCCGTTGATGGCGCCGTCAAAGGTTCTGGCGGCAGTCTTGAACTTATTAAAGAACACGGCCTTCATATGATCCGGGTATTCAACCATGAGCCGCTTCAGCTCCTCCCTGTCGTCCGTTATAAACATCAGGTCCTTCGTATAAGCCTTGGCTGCGTAGAGCAGCTCGGGCCTTTGATCCACATCACTCTTTCTGGTACTGTTCGTGCAGTCAAACTGATTATTATAATCGGATATATCCACAAAGAAGGTCGCCGCAGCCTCTGTTTCCTCGATCTGGCGGTTCATATTATCAAGGGCGTTCTGGATGCGCATCTGCCCCTGGGAGAAATTAAAAACCGCTGCCGGGATCTCAAGTCCCAGCTTCTGCGCTTCTAACAGGGCCACCGCGATCCGGGGGCCCGCGGCTTTTTTATCGCCCAAAGCAAATATTTCCGAAAATTTCCTTCCGAGCTCATCCCGTTTTTCCTGATAAAGCGCCTCGAATTCCGGCTTTAACAGCTTATGAAAGCCGTGCCGGAAGGTCTTCATATCACCGATGGCGGCAGCCGCCATCATCCTGGTGACATGCTCCTGCTGCTCTTTCGTAAGCTTCGTGCAGTTTCCGAAGTCGATGACCGTCAGCTTTTCATCGCTGATCATGATATTCCCGTCGTGGGGATCCCCGTGGTAGAAACCGCCTTCAAAGATGCCCTCTCTTGTCCACTTCGCCGCATAGGCCTCGAGATAAGCCTTTTTCTTCTTAAGTTCCGTTAACAGCGCGCATAGCTTCGCCTCGATCACAAGAGGCTCCAACTCCTCATACTCCTTCGAATACTTCTGAAGTCCCGTCTCCAGGCAGATCGTATCCAGATTGGTGAAATACGGGTTCACGACAGCCCGCTGACGGATCGCAGCCTTCTGCTCCTCCGGCATATCGTCCCGGATATAGTTTTCCCGCTTGTAGAGATCCTTAAGCCTTTTTGTTTCCGCCTTGATCCGTTTTAACAGCGCGTCAAGGGTTTCCCCGGGCGCCTTATCCAGCACCATCGCGTTAGTCGTGGGCGCGATGAGCTTATTCAGCTTCATCGAAACGACCTTTTGCTCCTCCTCGGTCTTTGAAACATCATAAATCTTTCCAAGCTCGACGTTTCTCGCTTCGATGGTCAGGTCAAGCTCCTCCTCGATCCGCTCAAGCTGTCCATCATAGGTTACCTGCATACCGCCCTTTTCGTTCTCGGCAAAGGCCGGGAGCGGCGGCTGTCCGTTTTCCGTTCTTTTCTGATTGTCCTTCTCTCTTCCGATAATATCCGTCTGACGCGCGCAGTCTATCATCAGCTTTTTTTCACGCATCATGCGGTTTCTGACATCGGGTTTTAAGAGCTTGACGGTGCACTCCTCCTCGGTCCCGTCCGCGTGCGTAAGCTTGCAGAGGAAGGTCTGGCCGACGGAAGCCGCGCCTAACGGCTTGATCACCGCAATATGCTTGATCTGCCTGTGGGAGCTCTTCACGATCTGATCGAGCTGCGCCTCCACGATCTCATCCGGGATCGGCGCAAGATTGCTCTTCATATCCTCCACTGCTCCCCGGATCTCCTCGGGAATGCCGTCTAAGGGGAGTCCCTGCATCATTTTCTGGAACAAAGGTCCCGCCCCCTTTAACAGACCGCCGATATAGTTGGCCATCGCGTCTGTCTTCAGTTTTTCATTATACTCATGGCGTCTGGTCTTCTCCTTCGTCCGCCTGTCCTTCTCCTGCGGCGCGATATTTGGTTCATCGGGATTGATCGACGGATCGTTCTCATTTAAGAGCTTTCCGACAGGCTTCGCGTTTCGGATCATCGAAGCCAGCATCGCGCGCTTATCCATCGTGGCAACGCCCTTGAAGTAATTTTCAAATACCGTTTTGATAAACAGGCCCTGCCCGGATTCACCGCTGGCGATGGAATCCTTCATCCGTTTCGCCAGACGTTCGTTTCCGATCCGGTAGCGTTCCCGTTTGCGGGTTTTGATCTCTTCGTCCGAAAGGCCGTCCTCATAGGGATTCGGAAGCTCCTCATCCTGCCCCTCCTGCGGATGGAAAAGCTCATTGGCATACTGGCTCACCGTTTCCTGGATCTCTTCGGAAGCCTCCTCCACGCTTTCCTCCAGACTCTGCTCGATATCGATGAAGGTCTCCAAATCTTCACCCTCAAGGATAGCCTTGATACCCGGGATCCCGAAGGTCTTATTTCCCGTGATCAGCGCCTGCGGATTGGTCAGATGCTTTAAGATCTGGTTGGTTTTGATGAATCTCACGTTCTTGACGCTCTCATCCTTCAGATCCACAGCCTTGTTTTTGACAGTCACCGCGGCCTTGGTCGTGATCTGGCCGATCTTTCGGAAGAAATTCGTGAATCTGCTGCCCTTCTGCAGGTTCTTTTTGTTTTCCTCCTCCCGCTTTGCCGCCTCGTATTCTCTCTGGATCCTTTTCGCATCTTCCTGCAGCTCCATAAGCGAAAGGTCTTCCAGGGCCTTGCCAAAGGCAAAGAACGCCTGCTTCGAGATCTTCTCGTTGATGGTATTGGTGATCTTTTCCAAAGTATCCCGAAGGGTGTGTTTAAACTCGAGTACCTTCGCCGGATTCTCCAGAGCAAATAACGGCAGCTGATCCACGATCCCGTTGATGACCGCCTGCTGGTCCCCTCCCCTTCGGTAGAGATCCGCCACTAACTCCGCCACGGCTTCCGAATTTTTCAGGAGCATCGTCTTGATGCGAAGCCCCGGCACGAAGACCTGATTGTCCGCGTCCCAGGTTTCATAGGAGAACATCAGATCGCCCAGGAGGTTTTTGATCTTTGATTCCCGGCTGTCCCATTCCCCCGCTTTTTTCTGCTCCTTTTTCTGCTTATCCGCATTTTGTGCGGCTCCCTCTGCTTCCCGCTGCTGCACTCTTTGCTGTAAGCTGACATGTTCCTTCACCTTTTCGCGGTTTTCCTGTTTCGCCGCAGTCTGTAAAAGCTCCTTCGTCTCCATGATATTGATCATACGGCTTTCCTCTTCCGTAAATATCACGTCGTTTGCCGTAAGCTGTCCCGACGGCTGCTTGCCGCGTTTTACGACACGCACCCGTTTTCCCTGAAACAGCGCTGTGATCATCTGCCCCAGCGTATTGGTGGAGAAATTCGAAAAGTACGAAGACGGCCGGCCGGTTCTCTGGCCCAGGTAATCCAAAAGGATCTGCCTTTTTTCGGTATTCAGTTCACGTTCGTTCATCTGGCTTAAGATATCCCTGATGATATTTACGCCGGGCGCTTCCCCGTAAACGGCCTTATTCTTTACAATATCGGTAGCCAGCATATCGCCGAGGAGTCCGCTGCCCCGCTCAATGGGGATGTAATTCCTGCCGATATTCAGACTGAGCTGCCCGTAAACATTCTGGGACACGCTTAAGAGCTGGTCTCCGAGCAGAAAGAACTTTGCCGCGACCTTTCCCTCCCGGAAATCGCTGATGGAATTACGTATATTAACGAAAAAGCCCGGCAGCTCCTTTGCCAGCTGCTTATCCTTTTTCTTTTTGCTCTTTGACAGACGCGCGATCAGATCGGAGGGCGTCTCCTGGCCGGAAAAGGCAAGATATAAAAGATTTGTCTCGTCTCCTAACGGTAACAGCACTCTTTCATCAAAAGCCGGGCGTCTGGGCACGGGTCCCGCGGGAACGCACGGTCCGTTTCCGAGGCCGTATACCTTAGCCTGCACGAGAAGCTCATGCGCCGTCAGTACCTGCCCGTTCAGCACGCCCGTTTCCAGAAGGTTTTTGGCGACCATAAAAGCCTCCGCCTCCCTGTGCAGACGGATCATGTTAAGCCTTACCTGGTTATAGCGGTCCTTTCCCTGTTCATACTTCGGATCCTTGTCAACCATATAATCCCGGCAGGTAAGGATCGCCTTTTCATAGGCTATGATGATACTCTCAACCTCCGCCGGGCTGAAGGGCACATTGCCTTCCTTTCTCCTGTTCAGCCTCACTTCCACGGCCACGACTGCTTTCTTAACATTTTTCATCAGCTTGCTGTCGCCGCCGGTCTTCTCCTTCAGGATCAGAAGGGAAGAAAGGTTACGGCCCTTGATGGCCTCCAGTCTGGCGCGTTCCTCATTCTCGAGCACAAGCTCATTACTCCCGAGGAGTTCGTTTAAAACGTCGATATCCCTGTTGACGGCGTCCTGATTATAGAGCCCCAGGTCCTGTCTGGTCAGCACATCGGCCTTATGCGTTGAGGTGACGCGGATCGTTTTATTCAGCTGTTCGTTTTTTTTCTGTACTAATTCCTCGTTCGGCATACCATCCTCCGTTTCCTGCATCGGCAATTCCGTCTGCGCCGGTCTGCCTCCGCAGACCGTGCGCTTGGGCATGAACTTCAGTTCATGCCGATCCAGTCAGGTTCCCTGACTGGATCATTTCCTCTCAAAAGAAATAATTTTGCAATATTTTACCATCGGTTCACCTTCTCAACAAGCAGATATTGAAGCTGCAGTACTTTTCTGCTATTCTTTTACAAGATGAACCGGTTCATGCCTGAATAAGGAAATGATCCGGTCAGAAAAGCTGACCGGATCGGCATGAACAGGTTCATGCCTAAGCGCACGATTTGCATAGCAAATCGGCGCAGAGAGGAAATATCATGTCTTTTCTGGAAACTACGATTGCTTTGATCATACTGCGCTGTGATGATCTGCTTGAAAAGAGCGGACAGGGGGACAGTCTCCTCTCCTTTCCCGCTCTGAAGACCTTTGTTTCAAAGCTCCGGGACGAAGATCTTTCTCTCTGGGCCGAAGAAGGGGAAAAGGGAGGCTCCCTGCAGGCAGAGCGCTACCGGAAGGTCATTTCCCTGTTGGGGGATTCTCTCGTCATGCAGTCCCTGCTCGATCTGATGACCGCTCTGTTTGTCCTTCCGGAATTCGGCGCCTATCTGACGCATCATTTCGGATATTCGGTCAATCTTCACCTGGCCTTTCTGTTAGAGGATGAGGGCTTTCCTTCCGAGGAGGATATCCTGGCCTTTATGAAACTGGCGGAAAGGATCTGTCACATTGACCGCAGGCTTTCCCCGTTACAGTACGCGGAGCTGTCTTTAGATGAGCGTGCCGTGGCATATCTGTTCGGAAGCGACGAGATCAGTCCGCTGCTTTCCGGTTTCACCACCCGCTTTGATCCGAAAACGGACGCGCTGCATGAACCCCTGCTGTATGAGGAGCTGATCGCGGAGGGCGCTGCCTTTCTTGAGCCGGGGAGCCGGGTACTGCAGCTGTCCGGCAAAGGCGGCAGAAGGTTTTTGTCAAAGAGCATTGCCGTAAGACTTGGCAGGCCTTTTCTGTTTCTGAATATCGCCGATTTCTTCCGGGAAGCGGGAAAGGAACGGTTTGAGGAGCTTAAGTGTACGCTGATCAGAGAAGCGGTCTTTGACGAAGCCGGCATCTGCTTTTACGGGATCACGGAGCTTTTCCTGCGCGGCGGCCGGGATGAAAACGGGAGACTGGAACGAGATCTTGCGGTCATGGAACGGATCCTTTTTATGCCGGTAAAGGAAGCCGGTATCCCGCTCATCCTCTGCGCAGATACCAAAAAAACGCTGTTATTGTCGCCGCAGGCAGGGAGCTATCTGCTGCTTGAGCTTCCCGAGGAGACGGACTACGGAAAAAGAAAGAAGCTGTGGGCCGGCTTTGCCTCGCTTTACGGCCTGTCTCTTGACGCGGACCGCTTTGCGATGCGCTATCGCTTAAATGCCAGCGAGATCGCATCCATGCTCCGCGGTTTTTTAGAGCGCAGGCCGGACTGTACCGTGATCGGGCCGGAGGAGGAAGCGGTTTTTGCAAAGCTTTGTATACAAAGAGTCGAATCGGATGACGGCAAAAACGTCGGCCGCGTCATATATCCGGATCTGAAGCTTGACGACGTCAAGGTAAAGCCTGCCATCCGCGCGGTCCTGGATGACGTGGTGGACAGTATACGAAACAGCCCCGTTGTCCTTGACAGCTGGGGCCTCAGAAAAAACTATCCCTACGGCCGTTCCGTATCTCTTCTGCTTTCGGGGCCGCCCGGCACCGGAAAGACCATGACGGCCAACGCCATCGCGGGAGAGCTCTCCCTGCCGCTGTATCAGGTAAATCTTTCAAATATCGTGGACAAATATATCGGTGAGACCGAAAAGAACCTCGAAAAAGCTTTCCTGTTTGCCGAAAAAACGGACGCGGTCCTGTTCTTTGACGAAGCGGACGCGCTCTTTGGCGCCAGAAGCGAGGTTCATGACGCGAAGGACCGCTACGCCAATACCGAGATTTCCTATCTTCTGCAGCGGATCGAAGCCTTCGACGGGATCGTCGTGATGGCGACAAATATCCGCAGTAATATGGATGCCGCCTTTTTGCGGCGGATCCGCTATGTGGTGCGCTATGAAAATCCGGACGAGGCGCTCCGGCGCGAGATCTGGGAAAGCTGCCTGACAGAGGGCCTGCCCCATGAAGAGATCGACCTCGATTATCTGGCGGCGCAATTTGATACCTTTACCGGAAGCATCATCAAGACGGTATTTCTGAACGCATGCGCCTACGCAGCGGGTCAGGAGGAAAAGCTCGGCATGCGGCATCTGATCCACGCGGTCCGGCACGAGCTCGAAAAGGTCTCTTCGGTGGCATTCAGCGGTGATTCGCTGGGGAAATACGCGTATCTGTCATAAGGAAATGGTCTGAGGGTCATAGGGGCACCCTGCAGCTTTGCTGCAGGGTGGATCTGAACAGGAAACCGCTCTGCAAGCTGGCTTGCGAGAGCGGTTTTTTGTTCGGATCCTACATGGCACGCAAGATGAGTCACCTTTTGACTAATTTAACTCAGGCCGGGCCAGATTCAAAACCACCCGCCCAGGTTCTCAAGCGTATCGATAACGATCAGACAATCATCGGATACGTGGGACTCCAGAAAATTCAGTTTGTCCCGCGGGATCGCGACAGTACCGTCCGTAAACGGCCTCCTGTCATCAAAAGCGTTAAACAGCGGCTGTCTGTAGGGAAAAGAGCCCGCCGGTGTCTTTTTGTCCCCGTTCCCGTCTCCGAGGCCGTTTTTTCCGATAAAGCCCACCGTCGTCATGATCATGTTAAAGCTGCCGTCCGTATCCTCCTTCTCATGCAGGGAGACCCAGGCCGTCGTTTTTTCATGACACGCGACGATCAGAAGCCGGGAGGTCTGCGCCGCCTGCGGCAGCGCCATTACCCAGTCGGGAGATGGTTCGCTGTTGCCGTAATGTCTTTTCAGGATGCTTTCTGTCTCCGGGGAGACCGTCCCCCCAGACGCCTCTCTCTTCTCGCCTCCAAAAGCCCCCGGATCGCTTCCTCCCTTTTCAGGATTTATGACCAGGTTTCTGTCAAACCCCGTATTCCGGATAATGCTCATCAGGGACGGATTAACGCCGGTCAACTCCATTATTCCGTTTTTCAGATGCAGGATCTTATAGCCCATGATCAGACCCCTGAGCCCTGCGCTTGAAAAATACGGCACATTCTCAAGGTCCATCCGGACATGGCTGCTCTTTCTGCAGGCCTGCGTCACATAATCGGAAAAGTCATCTCCGCAGTAAGCGTCAACCTTCCCCGATATCTTCAGGACCAGTGTGCCTCCGTCTTCATATTCCTGAATGTTCATTAAAACTCCTCACCTCTTGACCCCCGAAACAATTCCTTACCCAAAGTATGTAAAACCAAGCATCGTTATATCATCATACTGGGAGGTCCCTTGGGAAAACTCCTCGACATCCCTCCGCACGGCAGTCAAAAGCTCCTGCACCGGCGCCTCTCTGTTTTTATTCAGCGCTGCAAGCATCCGCTCCGTGCCGTAATATTCATCATGAATATTCTGCGCATCGGTCACGCCGTCCGAGTAAATAAAAACACGATCCCCCGGCCTGAGTTTGAAGGAATACTCTTCAAATCTCGTATCCTCAAGCGCCGCCAGGACGAGGGAATGGGGATTTTTCAGGATCTCATACGGGCCGTCCGCCCGTTTAAATACCGTATCCGTATGTCCGGCATTTACCAGAAGGCCCTTTCCCGTGGAAAGATCGATCACCGTAAACCATACCGTCACAAACATAAACGACGGATTGTTTTCCAAAAGCTGTTCGTTGGCATCCTTCAGGATCTCAGCAGGCGTACCGCCAAGCTTCGCCCTCGTTCTGATCAGCGTTTTCGCCGCGATCATAAACAAAGCGGCCGACATACCCTTTCCCGATACATCACCGACTAACATCGCCAGATGGGTCTTGTCCAGATAATAAAAATCGTAAAAATCTCCGCCTACCTCTTTGGCGGGATCCGACAGGGCATACAGCGCAAATTCCTTGCCGGCCGGAAAATCAGAGGGCAGAATATCCTTCTGAATCCGCGCCGCTATGGAAAGCTCCGCTTCGATCCGTTCTTTTTCCGCGGTTACGGAGCGGATCTCCTCCGTATAATGGTTGATCTCCCAGATCATGGCAGAAAAGCTCTCCGCCAGGGATTTGATCTCATTCTCGGTCTGGATTGCCGCAAGCCCCCTAAGCGCCTTCTCCGGATCCTTGCCGCGGCCGTATTCCTGGATCACTTCCTGCTCCCTGTCGATCGGAAGGATCACATACTTCCGAAGCAGAAAGCTGATCCAGCCCATGATCAGCACCACCAGGACAGCCGTCAGGATATTGATCAACAGTGCCACGCGCTTGGTATAGGTAAACGCCCTGCCCCAGTCAAGAGATGCGGCAGTCAGCATGACCATCTCGCCGTAGCGGTCTATGACCGGTGCGTACATGACGACATCATTCCCCTTGATCATATCCTTCAGCGTATACCCCATCCGGTTCAGCGCAAGCTCTTCCTCCGAAGAACTTTCCGTGTCGGCCAGATAAAGCAGAACCGGATCCTTCTTTTCATCATACGGGCTCTCATCCCCCAGCTCGTACACGTCACCTCCCTGACTGTGCCGTTTTTTTTCCGATGTTCCTCCCGATGCCAGGTAGAAGACATCATCGTCCTCCAACTTGAAGGCATAGCAGTTTTCCAGATCAAAATTACTCATCATCAGATCCAGCTCCTCGGAGCAATAGGCATAAGCTATTTCCGCGAGTAACAGCTGGTCCTCATCCGAAAAGTCCTCGATCTCATCCTCCGTAAAATCCCAGATATTGATCAGACCGTTTTTTTCATCCCATTCCTGCTCCAGTTTTTCTATGCCTTTCGGATCATATACAAACCGCATCTCATCGTAATGATCACTCCAGAAATCAGCAAACCATTCGATTGCATCGTACTCCTCGAATATTTCGGCTGTGTAGGAGGCAAGATAGGCGGCGCTTTTCGCGCGCAGGCCCAGATAATGGTTTCCCTGGAACCGCACGATAAAGATCATTTCCCCTACCATCAGGATCACAAGAAACAGGGCAAACGGTCCGATCACCTGTCCCGTTATGCTCTTTATCCCCTTTTTGTTCATATAATTCCCCCTGCGCCGATCTGCTGAGTAAAGAGTCAGGCTTAATCATGACGAGCGAAGCTCAGCCAGCAGATCCTCCGCCATCCGGCGAAGCTTCCGGTTTATTTCGCGGTTCCTGAGCGCCTTCGTGACATAACCATGCGCCTCCCGCGGCTGTCCGGTTTCATAGCATAACGCGGCTAACAGATAATCAAAGGTTCCCTCGTCCATCCCCCGGATTGGAAAATCCTCCAATTGTCTGGCCTTTACAAAATACTGCAGCGCATACCGCAGATATTTCTGTTCCATTTCCGCAAATGACACCGCATTCTTTTCTTCCGGTTTTGTTTCCTCCGGTTCCGTTTTCACCTGCTGTTCCCCCATGGACCGCAGTAACCACGCCGTCTGAAGGGCAATGCCCGCTCTTTCACTGTTTTTGCTGCCCTTGATCAGGGATATGCTCAAGGCAGCGCGCAAAAGCAAAAGCGCATCCCGAAAGCTTCTGACTTCCTCTAAACAGTTCGCGTCCAGCCTGATCTCGGAAGAAGAGTCCCGGAATGCATCCACCTCCCGTTTTAAGGGCGAGGAAAAGTCCACATCAAGTGCCGCGTAATGACATCTGATGCAGCCGACGACGCGGTATTTGATCGGCTCGATATTTTTATAGCGCGAACGCAGGTCAATATCCATTCTGTCGGGAAAAGCCTTCCCGGAGCGGACCGTTTTCGAAGTGAACTCCCGCTCGCAGACCGGACAGATGTAGGTCTTATCAAAAAGAAGCTCTGCCTCTTCTGCTTCGGGCGCCGCTTTTTTTGCGGCCGGTTTCCCCTTCCTGAGCCCTGCTTCCTCTGCATTAACGGTTTTTCCGGGCAGCATTCCACGCATCCTTACGACACCTCCCGCAGCTGATGCTTCTGTTCCACCAGGTTCAGGACCTTCTCCTTCAGAACAAAGTATTTTAACAGAAGCTCATTGGTTTTATCGGTTTCGGCTTCGCTTCCCTTCATATATTCCCGGAAAAAAGCGATCCAGAATTTCCGGCAGGTATCGCCGCTTAAACCGAAGGTCTTGCGGCAGTAACCCTCATGTCCCCTTTCGATGGCAACAAGGGAGGCAAAAAGCCCCTGCAGGTCAAAGAGCGCATGCCCTCTGGCGCTGCCTGCCATATCCATTAACAAAAGCTCACCGTCCTTCAGCATAACGCTGTTTAAACTGATATCGCCCTGCACATAGGTCGGCTTGTCCGGGATCGATTCCGTGAGCCTCGTAAAGGTCTGGATCAGGGGGTCGTTACTGCCTCCGAGCTCCGAAAACCACCCCCGGTAACGATCCTTGATATCCGGCAGCTTCCCCTCCGGGATTTCCGTGCTGTGCATCTCCCGCACAAGAAGCGCAAACATCTTTGCATAGGTTTCCAGCTTCTCCGGCTCCCTTTGAAGGACATAGGCCAGTGACTGGGCGCCTGCCATTTCGAAAACAATACCGTAGCCGTACTCGCAGCTGACAACATCGTAGGGGATCAGGGTGGGGATCCCGGCGATCAGCGCTGCCTGCGCGTAGCTTCTTTCTTCCTTGATGGCGGATAAGGGAATGCTCCTGTCATAGACCTTTATCATTTCATCCTCCGACAGCCCGAAGATCTCGCCGTTTAACGCGGAGCTGATCTTCTTGCAGCCGTGCAGGGTGATCTGGCGCATGGTCCGTTCCACATCCAGGATCTCCGTGAAGCCGGTTACCGAAAAGATATCATACATATCGTCAGATACATTGAAAACGCGGACAGGACGCTTCAGAGACTTTTTAAGCCTTAACAGGATCCTGAGACCGGCACTCGAGATATAAGTGAGATCCCTTGCGTCAAAAGCGACATCCACCTTGTCGTAAAAGGACATTTCCTCATGGATCTCCTTTTCCACTTCCTCCACGTTATTCGAATCGATCCGGCCTGATAAAGAAAAAGTCAGTGCCCCGTCGATATACTCAGCATTCATCCAAAAACCCCCTTTTCCTTAATAACAGCACTTCCGCCGGCCTGACCCCCAGCCGTTCCGGAAGGTGTTCATTTCCCTTCGGCCGTCGCTGCCAAAGCATCTCCGAGGAAGGATCCTGCGAAGCATAGCGAAAGCGGATCAGCTGCTCGAAGGGCTCCTCTGTCCCGGCTGTATCCTTTACCGGGAAGGCATTCTCCGAGATCTCCTCCGAAAAGGAATGCGCCCGAATCCCGACGTGGGTGATATCCGCCGGAATTTCTCTCCCGGTCTCAAGCGTAATGCCCCATTCCGGCACAAAGACGCGCTGCCCCGAAGCAGGCACGGCGGCCGCGTGGTTCTTGCAACCGGTCAGGATCGAAGCCGCAAGGATCTCCGGATCCGCAAAAAGCGCCTTTGTATCCTTCTGTAACAAAACGGTTCCCTGTTCCAGGATCGCCGTATCGCTGCAGAGCTTATAGATCTCATCCCGGCTGTGGGAAACAATGACTGCCTCCAGATCCATATGCTGCAGAAAGAGCTGCAGTTCTACCGCCAGCTTTTCCCGCAGATGGCTGTCGAGAGCCGAGAAAGGTTCGTCAAAAAGAAGGATCTCCGGCCGGCTTGCGATGATACGGGAAAGAGCCGCCCGCTGCTTCTGTCCGCCGGAAAGCTGTCCGGGGCGTCTGTCCCGAAGCTCCCAAAGCTCCATGAGGGAAAGCGCCTGCTTTGCGGCCTCTCCTTTTGCCGCCCTGCTCTTTTCCGCGGAAAGAGCGCACAGGACGTTTTCATATACCGTCATATGCGGAAACAGCGCATAATTCTGAAACAGATAACCCACATGACGCTTCCTTGGCGGCAGATCGATCCGTTTTTCACTGTCAAAAAGCGTCCGGCCGTTCAGAACGATCCGTCCGGCATCGGGTCTTATGAGGCCCGCAATGCATTTTAAGGTCAGGGATTTGCCGGCGCCTGAGGCCCCAAGTATCCCAAGAACCGTCTGCGCCCTGCTGTCTCCTGCCCTTCCTCCGGTGTCCAGTCTGACGTTCAGCTGAAAACTGCCGAAATTCTTTTTGATATCCGCAAATAGACTCATGGCTTACGCTCTAAGAGATTAATAAAGATCAGGACCACGGCGCTGATCAGTAGATTCAGAAGGACCCAGCGCATGGCCATCAGATCATTTCCGGTGCGCCAGAGCTGATAGACCGTGGTGCTGATGGTATCCGTGCGGCCGGGAGTATACCCGATCAGCATGCTGGTGGCGCCGTATTCACCCAGGGCTCTGGCAAAGGCAAGCACGAGACCCGCTAAAATCCCCTGTCGGCAGACCGGCAGGCGGATCCGCCAGAAAATAAAGGTATCGGAAAGCCCCAGGGTCTTGCCCGCACCGGCCAGATCCTCATCAAAGCCTTCAAAAGCGCCGCGGGCCGTCCGGTACATAAGGGGAAAGGAAACAAGCGCAGCCGCTAAGATCCCGCCCTGCCAGTTCATCACAAAGCTAATCCCGTAACGGGCTAAAAACGCCCCGAGAGGCCGTCTGAGCCCGAAGATCCGTAACAGAAAATACCCGCAGACCGTCGGCGGCAGAACAAGCGGAAGCGTCAGAAGCGTATCCAGCACCCCTTTTAACAGGCGCGGCAGCTTAACGATCTCATGGGCCAGAAAAATACCCGTAAAAAAGACGATCACACTGGAAAAAAAGGCGATCCGGATGGAATTCCAAAGCGGAAACAATGTCATATCAGTTTATCTTTCCCATTTTCCGGAGCGTCCTCCTTCTTTTGCCAGCAGACAGATCTCCCCGATCGTCATGCGTTTATCGATGGCCTTTAACATATCATAGATTGTTAACAGCGCTGTCGTAACGCCGGTCAATGCCTCCATTTCCACGCCGGTCTTTGCGTCACAGGAAACCGTGCAGGTCACCCAGACGGTATCCGGCTCCCGCAGTTCAAAGGTGACCTCCGCTTTGTTAAGCGGCAGCGGATGGCATAGCGGGATCAGCTCCGCGGTTCTTTTAACCCCCTGGATCCCCGCGATCTGCGCGGTCCCCAGTACGTTTCCCTTCGCTGCCGTTCCGTCCCTTACCGCTGCGAAGCAGGCCGGATCCATCGTGATCCTTCCTCTGGCCGTTGCTTTGCGGCTCGTAACGGCCTTATCGCCGACGTCTACCATGACGGCATTGCCGTTTGCGTCGATGTGCGTTAACCGATCAGACGGATTCATACCAGAAAGTTATCCATATCTTCATCAGTCAGGGTTTTGATCCCGTTCTCAGAAAGGACGGATTCCGCCTCGTTTATATCGTCCACCCGCATAACGACATAGGCACTGCCCTGCACGGCGCCCGTAAAGGCGTAGATATACTCTATATTGATCTGTGCTTCCTTTAAGATCTCAAGGATCCCCTTTAACGCCCCCGACTGATCATTCATATTGACCGCGATGACCGGCGTTTCCCGGATAATGATCTCATCGTCAAGCGCTTCCCTCGTCTTTTCCCGGTCGGAAACGATCAGTCTCAGGATACCGAAATCCTTGGTCTCCGCAACGCTTAACGCACGGATATTGACGCCGGCATCCGTCAGCGCGCTGACAGCCTCACAAAGGGCTCCGGAGCTGTTTTCAAGAAAAGCAGATAATTGTGTGATCGCCATATAATTTCCTCCTTGTCTGCGCCGACTTGCTTTGCAAGTCGTGCGCTTAGGCATGATCTTCAGATCATGCCGATTCAATCTGCTATGCAGATCGAATCATTTCCTTTAAACCAACTTGCGCTTATCGATAACCCGGACGGCTTTTCCTTCCGAACGCTCGATGGACTTCGGTGCCACCAGATGGATCTTCGGACCGATCCCGAGCATAGAGCGCATGGCGGCGGAAAGAGCCTGCTCGTGTGCCTGTACCTCGGAAATCTTATCCGAGAACATTTCCTTTGAAAATTCCACATAAATGTCGAAGGTATCGGTATTGTTCACGCGGTCCACCTCGATCTGGTAGTTCGGGGGATATCCCTCCTTAAGCAGCACCGTCTCGATCTGGCTCGGGAATACATTGACGCCCCGGATGATCATCATATCGTCGCTGCGGCCCAAAGGCTTGGTCATCTTCACGTGGGTCCTGCCGCAGGAGCATTTCTTCCGGGACAGGATACAGATATCCTTGGTACGGTAGCGAAGAAGCGGGAAGCCCTCCTTATCAAGGGCCGTAAATACCAGCTCTCCCTTTTCTCCCTCCGGGAGCACCTCGCCCGTATCGGGATTGATGATCTCCGCGTAGAAATGATCCTCGTTGATATGCATGCCGGTCTGCTCTTCGCATTCAAAGGCAACGCCGGGACCCGAGGTCTCGGTGAGCCCGTAAATATCGTATGCCTTGATCCCGAGACTCTTTTCGATACTCTGCCGCATCTCTTCCGTCCAGGGCTCCGCGCCGAAAATACCGGCCTTCAGCTTATTATCCCCGGGACGGTAGCCTCTTTCCGCCAGGGATTCGCCGATATAAGCGGCATAGGAAGGCGTGCAGCAGAGGATCGTCGCGTCCAGATCCATCATAAACTGGATCTGCCGGTCCGTATTGCCGGAAGACATGGGCAGCGTCAGGCAGCCGACCTTATGGGAGCCGCCATGTAAGCCGGAGCCGCCGGTAAAGAGTCCGTAGCCGTAGCACACCTGCACCACGTCCTCATCGGTGCCGCCTGCCGCCACGATGGCTCGGGCGCAGCATTCCTCCCACATATCAATATCCTTCTGGGTGTAAAAGGCCACCACGCGCTTTCCGGTGGTACCGGAGGTTGAATGGATCCGGACGCAGTTCTTCAGATCCGTTCCCAAAAGTCCGTAAGGATAAGCCACTCTCAGATCCTCTTTAGTCAAAAAGGGCAGCTTTTTAATATCCTCTACGCTTTTGATGTCCTCGGGCTTTACCCCCTTTTCATCCATCAGCTTACGGTAATAAGCCACATGATCGTAGACATTTTTCACCTGTCTGACGATCTTTTCATTCTGGATCTCCAGAATTTTTTCTCTCGGCGCCGTTTCCAGCTCCGGCTGATAATAGTTTTTCATAATATCCTCCTCTTAGTCTCCTCTTACTTCCGTCAATGCGTTCTTAATGATTCCGTCGTATTGGGAAAATCGAAATAAGTATCCGGGTACGGCTCGTCCTGCAGGTAAAAATGCCACCATTCGGTCTCTATGGTCTTAAAGCCGTGCCGGACCATCGTCTCCTGCAGGAACATGCGGTTATCGTACTGTTCCTCAGTAATTCCCTTATAATCCGGATGCGATATCTCATCGAACAGATCAAAGGGGCTCCCCATATCCACTTCCTTTCCGGTATCCATATCAAGCAGCGTCAGATCGACGGCACTGCCCCTGCTGTGACTCGATTCCTTCGCGATATAGCCGCCGGAAAAAAGCTCCTGCTTCTCCACCTTGGGATAGAAATAGGGCTTCATACGGATGTCCTGATCCTCTATGCCCCAGAAAATGAAATGCTTTACGGCCCGCACCGGCCGGTATGCGTCAAAGATCTTAAGCCTGTAGCCCTTGACGATCATCTCATTGCTGACCTCCTTCAGCGCCCTGGCTGCTTCCCTGGTCAGGAGCGCGCAGGGTTCCTCATAACCGTCAATCCTGTCCCCGACAAAATTATACGTAGAAAAATACCGGATTTCCTGTATGATCTGCGGAATAACCTCCGACAACAGGACAAATCCGGAAGAATTCAGTTCCCGTTCACTCATATTCTGTTCTCCTCTCTGTCTGCGCCGATTTGCTTACAGATCGCGCTTTTGCATGAATTTCAGTCCATGCCAATCCGTTTGCGGATCGTGCGCTTAGGCATGAGCTTCAGTTCATGCCGATCCGATCGGTTTTCCGGCCGGATCATTTCCTTATTCTCATAACAGTATATCAGATTAAGCCCATGTGTTCAATTGCCCATAATGGCCTCCTGCGCTGACTTTCCTGGCCGGATGATTTCCTCTATCCCTCTGGCACTCCGCTTTATCGCATTCCGGAAATGATTACCGGGATTCATTTCAAAGATCACTTTCTGTCCCTGGTTCCGGTAAAAGCCTGCAAGCTCCTCCGTACGCTCTCTAACGGTCTGAAGGACAGGATTTCCGGTCTTTGCCTCTTCTTTTCCAAGGGACAGATACAGGCACACCGGCTGCCGTTTCAGGGGATGGGACATCACAAAACCGCAAAAATCCGGGAACCAGAGCGATCCGGATATACTGGCGGCACAATCGAAGGCATCGCACTGATGCATCGCGTAAAGAGCAAACATGCCGGCCAGTGAATAGCCGGCGATCCCTGTGAGACAGGGTACTCCCCTGATCAGCTTACGTGCCTCCGGAAGGATCTCCGACAAAAGAACCTTCAACCAGGCATCGGCACCGCCCGTAAACGCCTCTCCCTTTTCCATGACAGCGGGCGCAGGCCAGGGCGTCATATCCCTGTTCCAGTCAAGCTTTCCGATATGCAGCAGATTATAGTCAAAAGAAGAAAGAGACGGCGTCTCCCAAAGCTCGCTTCCGTCTCCGGCAAAGCCGTGGTAAACGATCAGGGGCCTGTTTTCCCGCTCTGCCCGGTAAAGGATCGCTTCCCGTCCCTCTGCCGTAAAGATCTCCCGGTCCACCCCGCTCATTCTGCTGCGACCTCAAGCATCACGTCGATCACGCCGCCGCATACCTCTCCGTCCTCATTTCTGCCCGCATTCAGCTCATGGTGCAGAAACGCCGGCCCGGCCTGCCTACTGCGAAGCATCTCTTCCGCCTTCTTCGTGACCTTTGCCTCTAAAAGCCCGCCGCCGATCGTATTCACAGTGCCGTTTTCCGTGATCAGCATCTTCGTCCCCTCCTCTCTGGGGGCGCTTCCCTGCCGCCTGATAATGGTGGCGAGGATCTTTCTGCCGGCAGGCGCCGGCTCATGCTCTGAGCCGTTGATTGCCCGAAGGATATCCTTCGGAAACGGGGAATCCTTCGCGCCGCTTTTTACCTGTATGATCTCGGCCATAACGGAAACAGCGATCTCCTCCGGTGTTTCCGAACCGATCCTTAACCCGATGGGGGCATATAAGCTCCCTAGGATCTCCGGGTCATATCCCTCATTCAAAAGGTTTTCCTTCACGACCCTGATCCGCGCCTTTGACCCCATCATACCGATATAGGCATGCTTTTTTTCCGATATGACCCGCAGGCAGGCTTCATCCCACCGGTGTCCCCTGGTCACGATGACAAAATAGGTAAACGGGTCACTGTAAACCTCCCGCAGCGCCTGTTCAAAGGGCGATGCGATCACCTCATCCGCTCCCGCTTCCTTCGCCTGCTGTGTAAAAGCGGGCCGGTCGTCGATCGCCGTGACAAAAAAGCCCAGGGTCTTTCCGAGCCGGATGATCGGCAGGGAAACATGGCCGCAGCCGCAGACCACCAGCCTTTTTTCGCGGCCGATGCGTTCGATGTAAAGCTCCGATCCGAAAAAGGATATGACGCCGGTCTCTGACAAGGAGATCAGATCCTTCTCATGGGTCTTTAAGAAGCCCCCCTCTGCGGAAAGATAAGATAACGTCCCGTCATTGATCAGCGCTTTTTCTCCTGCGGCCTCCCCGTCCATGACAGTGACGGAGATGGTTTCGGTGTCCGTACGGCACGCCCCGACCGCTCTGAAATAATCGTTCATTTCCTTACACATCCCTAATACCCGGTTCCCAGCGCGCAGTCCGGGAAGTTGCAGTGTTTGCAGTGCATGCAGTAGCCGCCGACGCCAAGGCGGTCGATATCCTCCCTTGCGATCACCTCGCCCGCAAGGATCCGCGGCAGGATCAGATCAAAGATGGTCCTTCCTTCAAACATGATGCATCCCGGAAGTCCCATGATCGGGATCTCATCATGCTCTCCCTTATAGGCTAACATAAACATCGCCCCGGGCAGTACGGGGGCTCCGTAGTTCACTACCCGGTCCGCGCTGCGGCGGATGGCAAGGGGCGTTTTATCGTCGGGATCGACACTCATGCCGCCGGTGCAGAGCACCATATCCGCGCCGGCCGCAAGTACTTTTTGAATACATTCGATCTCCATGTCCGGATCATCGGAGCTTTTTTCATGCGCGATCACCTCACAGCCGTAGGCCTTCAGTTTTTCCGTCACCACAGGCGTAAAGGTGTCGCGTATCCTTCCGTAAAATATCTCATTTCCGGTCGTCACGATCCCGACCTTTTTATGCCGGTAGGGGGTCAGGGTAAAGAGAGGCTTCTCTCCCACCAGCTCTTTGACGGCCTCCATTTTTTCCTTCTCGATCAAAAGCGGAATGATCCGCATACCCGCGACATGCTGTCCGGCCCTTGCCGGATACCGGTTATGCACCGAAGCGATCATCATCTGCCCGAAGGAATTCACCTGATACAGCCTCTCTGCGTCCACCGTAAGCAGGCCGTCGCATTCCGCGATCAGCTCGACTCTTCCTTCCCTGATATCCTCCCCCCGCGTCAGATGCTCGTTCCGGCAGAGCTCATAGAGAACAAGCGCCGCATCATTTTCATGCAGCATGTTCTCATTCATCTCCCAGATATAGACATGGTCCTTCCCTAAGGACAGCAGCGTCTCCACATCCTCTTCCCGGATGATATGCCCTTTGCGGAAAGCCGGGCCTTTTTTTTCGCCCCGGATGATCTGCGTGATATCATGGCAGAGCATCTGCCCCACCGCTTTTCTTGTGTCCATCAGCTTCATGGCGCTAAAACACCCTTTCTCCGGAAACGTATTTTGCCCGGATAAGCTGCTCGCTTCCGAGGTAGATAAAGCGCTCCGCCCGTTCCGAAACGCTCAGGCCCGTCCGCGCGGTGGGAATGGACGCGTCGTCTAAGATCAGGGCATCGAACAGATATCCCTTTTCGAAGCTCCCCGCCTTCCCGAAAAAGGCACCGCCCCCCTTTGTCGCGATATAAAATGCTTCCGGGAACGAAAGCGGCGCCGTATTTTCATCATACAGCCGAAAACGGAGCTTGGAGGCATAGATCGCGTTTCGTATGGCGGCAAACATCGACGCCGAGGTACCGGCCGACACATCCGTCGCAAGCCCGACATGCATGCCCTCTGCCAGATATCTCTTAACCGGCGCCACCCCCGAACACAGATTGATATTGGATTCGGGACTGTGCGCTATAAAGGCGCCGTTGTCCTTTAGCATCTCCGCTTCCGTTTCATCACTCCAGACACAGTGCGCCATCACACAGGGCCGGTCCTTTCCCATCAGTCCTGCCCGCAGATAACTGTCCGCATAACAGGACACATCCGGTTCCAGTTCCTTTACAAAGTCGATCTCGGAAAGATTCTCGGAAAGATGTGACTGTACCGGCAGATCATACTCTGCGGCAAGCTTCCCCAGTCCCTGCATAAGCTCCCTGCTGCAGGACGGCGTAAACCGTGGCGTCAGGATCGGACGCGTTTTTTTAAAGCCTTTGTTTTGCACGGCTTCCAGCCACTCCCTCGTGGCAAGCAGGGACTGCTCCGTGCTTTCCGCGTAATAGTCCGGCACGTTCCTGTCCATGTTTACCTTGCCGACAAAGGTCATAAGACCGCTTTCCTCAAGCATTTCCATCAGAAGCAGCGTAGCCTCCTGATGCGCGGTGGCAAAAACACAGGCGCGCGCCGTAGCCCCGGATCTCATCTCCGTTGCAAATATCTCATACGCTTTCTTTGCGTATCCGAGATCCGCGTACGAGGCTTCCTCTGGAAAAACATAAGAGTTAAGCCAGGGCAGCAGTTCGAGGTCCATGTAGCTGCCCCGCAGGGCGTACTGGGGCGCGTGAATGTGGAGATCCGTCATGCCCGGCATGATGAGCATCCCCCCTGCATCTGTCAGAGGCAGAGCTTTATAGACCTCGGGAAGCTCCGTAAAAACGCCCTCCGATACCCCGTTTACGCATACCACAAAGGCATCCTCATATGCCATAAGCTCTGTTTCGCTCCCGCTGTATACAACAGCACCGCGCAGCACAAAGCTGTTATCCTCTTTCTTCATCTTATAATCCTTCAATATGTAGTACAGAACATCAGCGCGAAGGTTCCGGGGCCGCAGTTCGTCGCCAGCGCAGGCGATGCCTTCTGGCAGAACACCTCCTCAAAGGGAACGATCTTTTCCGCCATGGCCCGCACTGTCTCGATCTCGTTCTTCGTCATGCCAACATAGGTGATAAACAGCATTTTTCTGTCGATGGTGCCAGGCACGTTAAACGCGGACGCAACATATCTCTCCCAGACACGCTGCCTGGAGCCGATATATACCCGGGAAACCTTCAGCTTTCCCTTGCGCAGCGCGATCACCGGATGAACCATGTTCGCCCGCGCCACATTGGCGACCCACTCTCCTACCTGGTTTTTTTTGATCAGGTAATCCACCGTGTCCACGATAAAGCTGGATCGGACCAGCTCCCGCATCTCTTCCATCCTGGCGATGATCGCTTCGGGCAGGGCACCTTCCTCCGCAAGCCTGGCCGCTTCGATCGCCATCATGCCCTGGCTGGCTGACAGGTGCCCGGAATCCACGATAAATACGTTGCCAAACCCGTCCGCGGCCTTTTGGGCGGCGTCATACCCGCCTCTTTCGATCCCCTGGGAGGTGGTGATATGAATGATATTGCCGGCTTCGTCTAGCTGCCTGGAGAAAAAGCTTTCATATTCCTCCTCCGACGGCGCTCTCGATTCGATCGCCTCTCCGTATCCTTCCATATATTCGACCAGCCCTCTGCTGTCGATCTCAAGCATATCCTTGAAGCGTCCCTTTTCCGTTATCACCATATGCGGGATGATCCCGATATTGTATTTTTTCGACAGCTCCTTCGGGATATCCGCGATGCTTTCCGTGGTTATCTTGACAGCGCTTTTTCTGATATGCGTGCTCAGCCAGGCCGTGCTCTCCTCTTCGATGGTCTTCATCTGTCCGGTCACGGTAACAAGCTCCTTCGGAAGGAACCGGTAAAGCGTGCTTTCCAGTTCGTCTCCGGTCACCGGCTTCATCAGATAACCGTCGAAGCCTTCTCTGGCGTACATGCCCGCCACCCCGCTTCCGACATTGGCGGTAAGGGCGATGATCTTTGCGCCATGGGAGAGGCCGCCCACCTGATTTCTGATCGCATGCAGGCATTCCACGCCGTCCATCCCCGGCATCTTGTGATCCATCAGGATCACATGGTAGGCCTCCGACTGCGTCCTTTTCAAGGCCTCCTCTCCGGAGCCGGCCGTATCGATCTGAATGCCGGTCTTCTTTAAGAGCTTTGTCACTACCAACAGGTTCGACGCCGTATCATCCACGACGAGCACCCTGGCCTCCGGCGCCTCAAAGGACTCTTTATAGACGTGCCCGGCAGAATCCTCGGGCTTCTTTTTTCCGTCAAGCACCCCGACCGGTTCATCATTTATGATCCTCTGCGGGAGCTCTATGACAAAGGTGGAGCCCTTGGTATAGACGCTATTGACGGTTATCTTCCCGTCCATCAGATCCACAAGCTGCTTCACAATGGAAAGCCCGAGCCCTGTTCCTTCGATATGTCTGTTTTTTTCCTCATCTACCCGTTTGAAGGCGGTAAACAGATACGGAATGCTTTCCCTGCGGATCCCCATGCCGGTATCCTTGACCGAATAGGAAACAATTGCTTTCCCTTCCGCATCCCGCTCGCACCATACGGAAAACTCCACCGAGCCCTCACTGGTATATTTGATCGCATTGTTCAGTACGTTGATCAGGATCTGCCGGATCCTGACCTCATCCCCGTAGAGCACCGACGGAAGCTCCGGCGAGATATCCACGAGGAACGCCAGATTCTTTTCCCGTGCCCGGATCCGTAAAACCTTCACAAGTTCGGTCAGCATATCCCCGATCTGATAGGGCGCCTCGTTTAACCGCATCTGTCCCGATTCCATTTTCGACATATCCAGGATATCGTTGATCAGATGAAGGAGCATCGTGCTGGCCACCTGTATATTCTCGGCATCCTCGTTGATCTCCTCGGAAGCGTTCTCCCGAAGGATCATCTCGTTAAAACCGATGATCGTATTGATCGGCGTACGGATCTCGTGGCTCATATTGGAGAAAAACTGCTTCTGCGCCTTGGAAAGCTCCTCAATGGCCGCTTTCTGCGCCTCCGCCTCCCGGATCTGCTGCGTCATATCCTTTTTTGTCCGAAGCAGGATAAGGATCAGTATGAGCTGAAAGACCAAGAACCCGCAGATACTCGGAATAACAGTCTCCGCATCGGTCATGGAGGCAGCGATCAGGATAACGGCAAGAACGCTTATGGTGGTCACCGCGTAGATCCCGATCAGCATTCTGTTGTTTTTTCTTTCTCTTTCCGCGCTCATCCGCTTTACTCCCCTGTATCCGGTGCAAATTCCAGGATTTCGTCCTCCGCGTCCGAAAGTGATGTATCCTCTTCCTGCGCTGCGTCGCCGCTCTTATCTCCGATCTGTTTTAAGATCGTCTTTGCCAGTCTTTCGTAATCCGCCATGGTGTCGTCATGCCGTGCCCGTATTTCGTCTCCATCCTTGCGGTTTGCCGCTTCCTCGAGCAGAAACGCGTTCTCGTAGATGCCCATGGCCCCGATCATTTTCGATGTGCTTTTGATCGCGTGGACGATCACCTCGTAGTTCTTAAAATCTTCCTCCCTTAAGAAACGTCCCGCATCTGTCTGTTTATTCGCCGCTTCTGTCCCGTACTGCAGAAGCACCTGTCTGTACAGCTCCTCATCGTCCTGGCAGTAATGGAGGCCTGCCCCGATATCAACGCCCAGAGCCTCCAACTCACCAAACAGAGAATCCGACTGCTCAGTCGCAGCCTTCCTTACTTCCGGCCCGGACGCCCGCTCCGGCTCCATCGTGATCATGGATTTCGGAAGCACTCTGTTTAAGACCCTTTCAAGATCAACGCGTTCAATGGGCTTGGGGATAAACCCGTCAAAACCCTCGGACAGGAACATCTCCTTTGCCGTGCTGACAGCATTTGCGGTAAGAGCAACGATCGGCAGCTCCTTCCCCACTCTCCCGAGCTTTCCGCGAATCCGTTTCATAGCCTCCACGCCGTCCATTCCCGGCATCATGTGGTCCATAAAGACAATATCGGTATTGGTCTCATCAATATATTCAATGGCTTCCCTGCCCGAAAGAGCCGTGGCGCTTTCCATCCCGTAATCCTTCAGGATCTCACCGGCTACCACAAGGTTCATCGGTTCATCGTCCACGACCAGGGCTCGTACCCCCTTCGCGTACATCCGAAGGTCCTCTTCCTGCATATCCGCTCTGGCAGTATTTAAGAAGGAGATCACCGGGAAACAGTAGAAGGGCTTGCGCATGACCTTCACCCGAGAACCCGGTTCAGGTACAAAGGAGCTGTCAGCCACAACGGCCACCAATGCCTTTTCAGCTAACGCTTCCATAAACTCCACGTCCTCAAGGTATTCCTCTTTCCCCACAAAAACATGGGTTAACGGCGTCGCTTCCGCGATCTTTCTAAAGTCCTCCAGATTGTCCGCACGCTGCATCATAACGTCCAGTCCCATTGTCAGATCCTTTACCATGGCATCATAGAACTGGCGCACATAGGGGTGCGTGTATTTATCAAGATGCAGATAAGCGCCGATGCGGCGCTCCTTACATTCTCTGAGGATCATGCACCTCTGCTCGGAAACGACCTTCTGCGGGAGGCTGATCCGTACGGTCGTTCCCTCATTCCGGTTGCTTTCTATCGTAAGAAAACCGTCCATGCTCTTCACAAAGCCGTTTACGATGGACAGTCCTAACCCCAGACCGCCTGCGGATCTCGAGCGGCTCGAATCCGCCTGATAGAAGCGGTCAAATACCCTTCCGATCTCCTCCTCGCTCATGCCCATACCGGTGTCAGTCACCTCAATGCAGAGGTTGATCCCGTACTCCCGCTCCTCTGCTGTGATATGTACATAAACGCCGCCCTCTTTGGTATATTTGAGGCCGTTATCGATCAGATGCCTGAGGATCCTCTGAAGTTTTGCCGCATCCGCGTTCATCACGGAGGGGATGTCGGGCGCGATGTCGATCACGAGTTCGAGCCCGTTGAACTGGGAGGGCGTGATCTCCGCCATGATATTCTCAAAAACAGAAGACAGCATGTAATCCTCATGACTGACCGCGAGCGCATGCATATCGATCTCGGAATAGTCCAGGATGTCTCCGATCAGCCGCCCTGCTTTGCGGCCCGCCTCGGAAACCGAGGCCAGCTTTTTCTTTTTTTCCGGATTGTTTTCATCCTTCATGCAGGCATCGGAAAGGCCCGTAATCACATTGACCGGCGTTCGGATCTCATGGGAGATATTCACCAGAAAATCATTGAGCTTATCGATCTGATGCTGCAGCTCTGTGGATTCCTCCCAGACCTTTTTTAAGACTGTCCGCCATTTATCTATGATGACCCGGGCAACCCACCCCGAGACAATGATCAGTGCCACATGCAGAGCGGACCGGGAGGTCTCCAGAGGGCCGAACTGTTCCCCGGCTATCACCATGGAAATAATATCAAAAGCAAAAGTAAATATGTAAGTGACCTGGCAGAGGTAGATCAGCTCCTTCACGCCGGTCATGGTATAGATCATGATAACAGATATCATGACCGGACAGAGGTCAAAGGTAGAGGTCAGATGGATCCCGTAAAAAAAGAAGGTCGCCATCATCAGCACGGAATAGACCCAGAGCCTTGTGTCCTCGCTCAGCTTCTGCCTGAAATGAAGGATCCAGGATATCATAACGCCTGCCGCGATCACAAAAAGTGCCCATATTTCCCAGCCCATTAAAAGGGACTCTCCTATCAGGATAACGGAAAAAATGGTATAGCAGGCCAAGATCATGATATGAGCTGCCTGAAACAGATCATTTTTTTTCAGATATGAATTCATATCCCCTAATCCTCCTGCGCCGATTTGCTTTGCAAATCGTGCGCTTAGGCATGAACCTGTTCATGCCGATCCGGTCCGCTTTTGGGGCCGGATCATTTCCTCCCGCGCCGCGCCGATCATTCCACTGGATCCACTTCATCAAGCGTACCCGACAGCACTCCATGGATCATCGTCAGCGTCGTATCGAGCGTATCTGTCATGCGTTTTCCCCTGATCGCTTCGATCATCGGGACCGTAACCGAAAAGATGAGCTTACGGAAGGGGAGCTCTCCCTCCGGCAGCTCCAGCCCGTATCCGCCAAAGAACAGCTCACTGTTGACAGCGGAAAGCTTTCCGCAAAACGGCAGCATCTCCTCTGTCTTCAGATCCTTCTTATCCGCGATCTCCGTACGCATGCTGCAGTAGGATATCCCCTCCATGCCCTCGGTCTGCGGGAAAAAGGCAATATCCGTAAAATAATCCGTTCCCTTGCGGATCTGAGGCAGCAGCACCGTCAACACCGCGCCGTCCTCTGAAAGCCTTGCCGCCACAAATCTTTTATTCAGTCTTTCGCAAAGCTCCGCTAACACTTCCCTCTGTTCCTGTATCAGTTTCTCCATAGTGTCTCCCTATCTGCGCCGATCTGCTCTGCAGATCGTGCGCTGCCTCATCCCATCAGCTTCGACGCGATCAGTTCACGCGACGGTTCACCCTGTTCTCCCTCTTTTTTGGGGAATCTCACTTTGAGCCCGAGGCTTTTCACGATCTGATAGCAGGCCCTGGATGTTCTCGACAATCTCTTTCCCTTTTCATCGCTTGCGAGGAACTGCTTCCTCGTCTTCCTAAGCCCGACATCAGCAATCTGATCCCCAGCGTTCTGGGTTGCCTGGTTCACCTGCTCTTGTTGTTCTTCCTGGTTTACTACCTGTTCCCCTCTTTCTTCATCCACGGCGGGTTCTTCCTCATCCAGTCCGTCCGTGTAGAAGAGCTTATCATAAAGAAAGGCCGCGTAATTGCCGATAATGTGCTTTGCAAATGCCTCTTTGGAAGTAAAACCGAGCTCTGCCATCATTTCATGACGCAGGGCATCCCGTATTTTGCTCTTCTCGCCGCGTTTTTTATTATCAAAATCCGTGTACAGCTTTCTTGCGGTATCATCAAGCTGCAGGAAATCATCCACCATGCTTGAGCGGTCCCATTTTTTTAAGCCTTTCATGATAAACTTCATAGCGACAAAGTCAATCAGCGAAACGCCCGCATGGACGATGGCCCCGATCGCTCCGCCGCCGATCGTTGTAACCACGCCGGCCGCGTTCAGGACAAAGGAATTCACAATCTCGAACGACTGATTCGTCTTGTTCCTTCGGTCAACCCGCAGGATATTATCCGCGTAGGCCGCCTCGTCTCCCGTCAGCTCGCCGGTTTTCTTTGCCTGGTACACGTGATAATCGGCTATGCCATGATGTACGTAATGCTTGACCTGGACGGCGGCTTCTCCGATATCTACAGCCGCCTTAAAGCCGGAGACCGCGATCGAAGCACCGGTGAGCACATCGGTTGCAATACCGATATTGTCGGTCATCACCTTGGCCACCTCCGCGGTTTTCTTCGAAGCGACGATCTTTGCTATGGTAAGCCCGGTAGAATAAGCGCTGGAGGCCATCCCCCACAGGCCGCCCGTTATCGCCCGCGTGTTTTTTGTTGCCATATTAACGATATCCGACGTCGCAATACTGCTTCCATGATCTTTAACGGTCTTAATGGTATTAGCAAAGCCCACCAGGGCCCCAAACAGACCAAGGACGCCGGTTACGCCGCCGAAGAAGAAGGCCGTAAAGCTTGTGACGGTTGAAGCCATGCCGGTCGCGCCCCCCAACGTGGCCATTTTATTGATCTTTGAAAGGACCGTCGTTCCCTTGGCGGCATAGGTGCTGACGGTCGACATCCCTCCGATCGCCTTCTTGAACGTACTGTCCTGCGGCTTACTCTTTATTTTCTCATCTACCTTATCCTGGGAATCCAGCTCGGGTAAAAGGCCCGTCTCCGCCTCCTCCAGATTTGCCGTTTCGCGGGCGATTCTGATCGTATCCGCAAGGATCCTGTCCCGATCCTCCAGATTCTGAACCTCCCTCTTCGCCTTCTCGACCGCCTGGTCTGCAAGCTTTCTCTTTTCCTTTTTATGAAAAACAGACTTTTCCGCCTCGAGCATCGCATCCCGGCATTTCTCCACGGCCTGGATGGTGACAAGAAGCTGCTTATCCCTTTCGCTCTCCCGTCTGGTAAGAGCCTGGAGGAGCTCATCCTGTGTCGGATCGCCGTCTTTCGTTTCCGTTATGTTTTCAACTGCTTCAACACTCTGGTCATACACTTCGCTCTCCGTTCCCTGAAGCCTTGCGAAGGCATCCCGGACCTCTATGACCTCCGGCTTGTTTATGACCGCCAGCGCCGCCTCTAATTTCTCCCAATGCATCCCGTGGAGATGGCGGGAGACCCATCTCCTTTTTCCGCCGCCCCAAAAGAAGCCCGAAACAGAGCGCATCCTTCTTTCAAAGGCGCTCAGATCCGGAACATAAGACAGCTGCGATACGGCGATGTCCGCGGCGTTTGGTGCCGCGGTTCTGTCTTTTTCCACGAGTCCGTACAAAAGCAGCCTGTCACGCATGGACAGCCTCAGCAGCTTGTCCATAAAGGCGCCATGGCTTTCCCCGGAGCCGCCGTGCTCGATTAAGAACCGGTCCACGGCTTCAACGCCCGCGATCTGCTCCTGACTTAAATTTTTATCAAGCTCCTGCTCAGGCGCCAGGCCCTCGCTCTTATCGATCTCCCTGGCGCGGGTGGCTACCCTTCCCACGTTCACGGTGGCTTCATTTTCCGTGATCCCCATGACCCGCCAGAGTGCTCTTTTTTCCTCCGTCACCTCCAAAGACGCGGCGTGAAGATCAAAGAACCGGGTGACCCGGTCAAGCAGATCCTCGATCATCTGCTGTCTGTTTGATGCATCCAGTGTGGTAAAATACTCGTCCTTATACATGACGATACTGGTCTCATAGGGCTTTGCCAGCCGGTAAAGCCGCATGGCCTTATCCTCCGCGGAAAGTAACGGGTTGTTGTTCAGCTCCGCCTTCGCCTTCTGGAACAGATTGAAGAAGGCCTTTCCCTCCTTGGCCAGCCTGTGCTGCTCTTCTTCCTTCACATGGGTATGAAGGATCTCCTCCATACTCTTTCCTTCCTTTAAGAGCTGTTTTTTGGTGGCTTCGTCAAGCTTTAAGGATTTTAAGACTCTGATCCTCTGTTCCTGAGACGTACTGTAAAGAGTCCTCGGCACTTCGAGCTCCCGCGCTTTTTGTTCTCTTTTTGCCACAGTCTTTTCAGCCAGGCTCTGATCGAACGCAAGGACCTCAAAGCCTAACATGGCTTCCATCAGATCGTCCCGCTTTTTACGGATCTCCTCGTCTAAAAGATCCTGCTTCTCCTTCTTCTCCTCCTTCGATAGCTGATCTTCTCCCGCAAGAGCTTCTTTCTGTGTCGCAAACTGCAGATCCGAGATGCTGTCAGCCGTAAGCTCCGCCAGATCGAAAAAGGTCGCCGCATCGTCGAAACTGAACATCCTTTCCTGTGTTCCCGGCTGAACGTACTCAGAATCAAGCTGGGATTCCAGGAGTCCCTGAGCCAGGGAAACGCTTGCGAACTCTTTTTTAAAGATGATCTCTTCATGTTGTTTTCTGATCGACAGTCCTTCGTTACCGCCACACATTCTATGGTACCCCTCCCTGCGCCGATTTGCCCGCAAATCGTGCGCTTAGGCATGAAC